>NZ_JAMYUW010000001.1:0-363134 GCF_040323315.1 Mesorhizobium sp. M0047
TCCCGCTCAGCCACAAACGACTCAAGGCACGATGGGCCGATCAAAACCTGCTTAGCCTCTTTACTCATATGCGATAGCCCTGCCCCTTGTGGGGAGGGTCGCTGCGAAGCAGCGGGGTGGGGGAGCGGCGATGGCGCCCGTACCCTCCACCCGGACCTACGGTCCGACCTCCCCACAAGGGGGAGGTAGAAGAAAGAAGATCAGGCCGCGGCTTCCTGCTGTTGCTGCACACTGCGGCTGAGGCGGCGAACCTCCTCGTCGTTGAGCAGGCCGCCGGCGCGCAGCAGGCTGGCAAAGCGGCCATTGCGCAGCGACAGCTCGGTGAAGCCGCCCATCTCGATCACCCTGCCCTTATCCATGAACACGACCAGATCGGCGTCGCGAACGGTGGTCAGGCGGTGGGCGATGATGAAGGTGGTGCGGTCGCGCCGCAACTCGTCGATCGCTTCCTTGACGCGATCCTCGGTCTCGACGTCGAGCGCGCTGGTCGCCTCGTCGAGCACCAGGATCGGTGCGTCCTTCAGCACGGCGCGGGCAATGGCGATGCGCTGGCGTTCGCCGCCCGATAGCTGGCCGCCACGTTCGCCGACCAGCGTGTCGTAGCCATTGCTCTTCGACAGGATGAAGTCCTGCGCGGCAGCCGCATTGGCGGCGGCATGGATCTCGTCATTGCTCGCATCGGCACGGCCGACGCGGATGTTGTCCTCGATCGAGCGGTTGAGCAGGCCCGCATCCTGGAACACGGTGGCGATCGAATGGCGCAGCGACTTGCGGGTCACGGTGCGGGTGTCGATGCCGTCGATCAGGATACGGCCTTGCGATGGCGAGAAGACGCGCTGCAGCAAGTTGATGAGCGTCGTCTTGCCGGCGCCCGTCGGGCCGACAATGGCGACGGTCTGGCCAGCCTGGACCTCGAAGGACACGTCGTCGATGCCATGGCCAGAATTGGCGAATTCGAAACCGACATTCTCGAAGCGGACATGACCGGTGACGTTGGCGAGATCGCGCAAGCCGTCCGGCTCGGCGGCGTCGGCCGCGGAGTCCTCGAGATGGTAGAAGTCCTCGAGCTTGGCACGGGCCTCCGAAATCTGGTTCGCGAACGCCGACATCTGGTCGAGCCTGGCGATCAGCAGCGTGGCAAAGCCGGTGAAGGCGATGACGTCGCCGATGCGCAGCTGACCGTGGGTGACCAGATAGGCGCCGATCAACAGTACGACCATCATCGAGATCGTCGAGGACAGGCGATGCAGCGCATTGGCCATCGCCCACCAGTCGAGCACCGGGTTCTGGGCGTCGAGCAGGTTCTTGACATAGAGGCGCAGCGTATCGGCCTCGTGGCCGAGACGATTGTAGCTCTGCAACACGGCAACATTGCTGACCGAGTCGGTCACGTGCGCGAACACCTTATGGTAGTGGCGCTCCACGGCGGCCTGACCCGCCTTGGTGCGCTTCATCACCAGCCGGCCGATACCGACATAGAGCGCACCGAGCGCCAGCAGCACCATAGACATGCGCAGGTCCATGCTGACCGCGGTCGGGATCAGCAGGAACAGCGCAACCACCGTCGACAGGTGCTGACGCATGAATTCGAGCCACAGGCTGAACAGCGTCTCGACCGCGCGCAGCAGGGTGTGCAGGGCGTTGGAGGTGCCGCGCTGGTGGTGCCAGGCAAGCGGCATGGTGATCACGCGCTCGAACGAGTCGCAAAGCACCTCGCTACGGCGCTTGTGGGCAAAGCGGTCCGCGCCGCGCGCCACCAGCACGAATGCCACGATGTTGAAAGCGCCGAGGCCAGCCCACAGGGCAAGTGTCGTAAACACCGAGCCGCGTTCGGAAATCGCATCGATCACCCGTCCGAACATGATCGGCTCAAGAATGGCGATGATGGCGAGAGCCACATTGGCCGAACAGATCAACGCGACGCGCTTCCTGTCCTGGGCGAGATATCCGAGCGCTCGCCAGTAGATTTGCAGAAGGGTCACCCCAGTTACTCCGCCATGCTGTTTATTGTGCACTGCATCATTTGACTCGTATCGGTTGATACGTCGCAAAACAATGGCCGTGTACCTCTTCAGTTCCCTCAGAGCGAACAAAAGATGGCGACGTTCCGAAATCTGCCGTGATCACCTAACGGTTTGAGAAGACAGGTAAAATGTCAGGCATACGGCGAAATCATGGCAGTTGGCACACGCTGCCACAATTTTAATCAGCGGCAATGTCGGGCGCATGACCAAGGCCGAAATCTCCTTCTGCGCAGTATAGGCCAAAGCCAAGTGCGCTTGCGCCCCGCCTAGCGACGGGGACTACGTCTCGTCGATCGAGGCGACCGTTACGGCGCACCCCAAGCCTTTGATTTCATGTGCTTCTCAGAGGCATCGCCTTCAGCCGGGCCGACGGCAACGCCGGACGGCATGGCGCCGCGCATCTCGTCATGGCCCAAAAACCGAGCCCCCGGGGCTAGGTCCGGGAGCACGCTTTTGGGGCAACATGCATCAGGCCGGGATCCTGACGATGACGTCGGTAACTTCGCCAGCCCTCAGTTCGAGCGCCGAAGCCTTGGTCTTTGCCCCGTTCACCTCCAGCGTCACGGCCTTGGCCTTATTGTCGCGGATGACGCGAACCTTGAGTTCCGCCCCCAGCATCTTGAGGGTTGCCGAATAGCCGTCCCAGTGAGTGGGTAGTTTCGGCTTGAACTGGACACGCTTGCCGCGCCGTTCGATGCCGAGGATGCCTTCTACCGCCGCCCTGTAGAGCCAGCCGGCGGAGCCGGTGTACCAGGTCCAGCCGCCACGGCCGCCCTTGTTGTTGCCGGCATTGCCGTCCCCGGCATAGATATCGGCCGCCACGACATAAGGTTCGACGCGATAGTGCTCGGCCGAGGCCTCGTCGATCGCATGATTGACGGGGTTCAGCATCGAGAAACAGCGATAGGCCTCGTCGGTCCGCCCCATCTCGGCAAGCGCGATGACGAACCATGTGGCGGCGTGGGTGTACTGGCCGCCATTCTCGCGCACACCGGGCGGATAGCTCTTGATATACCCTGGGTCTTTATCCGTCTTCGAGAAGGGCGGCGTGAACAGCTTGACGATCTTGAGCTTGTCGTCGACGAGCAGCTTGGTCGCCTGCTCCATCGCCGTCGTCGACCGCGCCGGATCGCCCTCTCCCGAAAGCACGCTCCAGGACTGGGCGATCGAGTCGATCTTGCATTCCTGCGATGTTCGCGACCCCAGCGGGCTGCCATCGTCGAAGCTGCCGCGCCGATACCACTCGCCGTCCCATGCCGTGCTTTCAAGCGCCCGCTTCAGCACGTCGGCATGTTTCGCCCAGGCCTGTGCACGCTTGGCATCGCCCTCGACCTTGGCAACGGGAGCGAAGTCACCCAGAGTTTTCAACAGGAACCAGCCGAGCCATACGCTCTCGCCCTTGCCGTGCCCGCCGACGCGGTTCATGCCGTCGTTCCAGTCGCCGCCGAGGATCAGCGGCAGGCCCGCAGGGCTGCTGCGCTTGATGGCGAGATCGAGCGCGCGCGCGCAATGGTCGTAGAGCGACGCCGTCTTCTTCGAGATTTCCGGAGTGAAGAAGGCATCGTGCTCATCATCGCCCAGCGCCTGCCCGTCGATGAAGGGCAATTGCTCCTTCAGTATGGTGACATCACCGGTGACCAACAGGTAGCGCGCCGTGGCGTGAGCCAGCCAGACCACGTCGTCGGAGATCAGGGTGCGCACGCCGGCACCGGTGCGCGGCAGCCACCAGTGCTGCACGTCGCCTTCGGGGAATTGCCGCCGTGCCGCGTTGAGTATCTGGTCGCGCGCCAGTTGCGGATCATGCGCCAGCAACGCAAGCGTATCCTGCAACTGGTCGCGGAAGCCGAACGCACCACTGGCCTGATAGAAGGCGGAGCGGGCACGGATGCGACAGGTCAGGCTTTGATAGGGCAGCCAGTGATTGACCATGGCGTCGAGCGCCTTGTCCGGCGTCTCGACCTGGATGGTGTCGAGGAAACCACGCCACTCGCGCTCATTGTCGGCCAGACGCTGGTCGAAATCCTTGGCTCGGTGCTTCCGCACCAAGGCACTCGCCTCCTCGGCGGATTCGGCGTCACCGAGCAGCCAGAGCAGCGTCACGTCGCCGCCGGCCGGAATCTCAATGTCGCGGGCGATCGCCGCGCACGGATCGTCGCCGGCCTCGACACGGTCCGACAGTCCAGCACCGCTTAGCACCGCCTGCGGAAGCTCGCTGGAGCCATGCCGGCCGAGGAACTCCGAGCGGTCGGATGTCACCGAATGGACGCCGCCATCAGCGGCGAGGAAGGCCACCCGCTCGCCGAAATCGAGACCATAGGGATTTTGCGCCAGCAACGCGCCGCTGGCAGCGTCCCGCGCCGGAACGATGGTTGCCGCCGTGCGCGACCGATGCCCGCCGAGCACCCATTCGGCATAGGCATACACACGCAGCCGTGCCGGCACCGAACCGGCATTCTGGATACGCAGCCGCGAAATTTTCACCGGATCGACCGGATCGACGACATGGGTAAGATCCATCGACAACGGCCCGCGCCTCGAACGGAAGGTCGAGAAACCCTGGCCATGCCAGGCCTCGTACGTCATCGAGGGATCGCGCACCATGGCGGCGAGCGGCGAGAACGCCTTGCCGCTGGCCTGATCGTAGATGTAGAGGCCCTCGCCCGGCCGGTTCGAAACCGGATCATTCGACCATGGCGTCAACTGGTAGTCGCGGCTGTTTCGGCTCCAGGTGAATGCAGCACCCTCGGCCGAGGTATGGAAGCCGAACGAGGCGTTGGAGACGACGTTGATCCACGGCTGCGGCGTCGTTCGCCGGCCGGCCAGGCGCACGACATAGTGCCGCCCGTCGCCATCGAAACCGCCAAACCCGTTCCACTGGCTGAGCCCACTTCCATCGGCGCTGACATTGGCCACCGCCTGCGAGGCGAATGCATGCGTCGTGGGCGTCGGCGATGGCAGGTCACGCGGAACCGGAAATGCTGTCGGCAGCAGGGCGTCGCGCGCCTGCAAGGCGGCTGCTTCAGCCCGCTCAATCTGGTCGAAGATGGTGCCGTTGCGCGTGTGCAGGACGACGCGGGCCACGGCGAGCAGCGTCTTGTAGGTCGTGTCGTCCATAAGATCGCGGCGCACCGCGAAAATGTGCTGGCGAGGTCCGAGCTCCTTGCCGCGCAAACGGCTGTTTTCGCATAGCGTCTCGACCGCCCGTTGCAGGTCCTGGACATAGGAGGACGCCTGCTCGTTGACGACGACGAAGTCGATCATCATGCCACGGCTGCGCATATATTCCTGGAAACGCAACGCCTGGGCGACGATTTCCAGATCGGCCACGTCACCGATCCTGACCAGGAAGATCGGGAAATCGCCGGAAATGCTGGTCGGCCACAGGCTCGACTGCTTGCCCAGCCCCGTGGAAATGGACTCGGCGGGGAGACGCAGGAACGGATCCGGATAGATCAGGTAGCGCGCCAGCTTCTGCACATTGGCGGCATCGGTCAGGCTGAGGCCCATATGACGCGTCTGGACCTGGCTGCGCGTCCAGGCGAGCATGGCCTGGCGGGCAAAACTCTCGGGATGATCGAGCCGGGCGATAGCCTCGTCCAGTTCGGCACGGCCGGCGCCGACCACGGTCCAGAAAGTCAACGATATCTTCTTGTTGGCCGGCACCCGCACTTGCCGGCGCAGCGAGGCGACGGGATCGAGCGTGAAGCCTGAATGGCCGCCGAGCCTGGCGCCCGGATCGAACGCGGCTGCGTCGACAATGGTACGGCCACGGCCGATGAAGGCGCGCCTGTCGGTCTCGGCCTCGGCATCGCGCGCCGACCCTGACGGATCGGTGACGAAATGCACCATGGCGATATCGGGCTCGCTGGTCTCGCGCTTGCGCCGTGTGGCGAAGATCGCCGCGTTATTCGCAGAGATTTCGGTTTCCACGAACATCTTCGAGAAGGCCGGATGCGCGTTGTCGGACGCTTCCAGACCGAGCACCAGTTCGGCAAAAGAGGTCACTTCAATGTGACGGTCGGATGGGCCATCATTGTAGAGCGTAACCCGACGCCCCTCGCCGTTGCCTTCCGAAACGACGATGCATTCGACCTCGGAGCGCAACGTCCCCACCGATTTGACGAAGCTCGCCTTGTCGTCGGAGAACAAGGTCTGCGCCGTTTCCTCGACCGCACGCTTCGGCTCCGACGTCGCCGACCACCAGTCGCCGGTATCGGCGTCTCGCAGGAAGATGTAGGAGCCAAGCCGGTCCTCGGTCGGGTCCGGCTGCCAGCGGGTGACGGCGAGATCGCCCCAGCGGCTGTAGCCCGAGCCGGTCGCCGTGACCATCACCGAATAACGACCGTTCGACATGACGCTGGTCGAGCGCAGCGATTGCAGCGGGTTGAGCACGATGCGGGTGTCAGGGCTCTCGATCTCGGTCTCGTCCTTGGAGCGTTCGTCGGCCTCGGTCCTGACGGTCGCGGTCGGAATGTCGCGGGGCGCCCTCTCCTGCAGCAGCAATTCGGCCGATTCGATGACCGGATCGCTGTGGAAGCGGTCGCGCATGCGACCTTCGAAGATGGCGTCGGCGACCGCCACGATCGACATGCCCGAATGGTGCGCCATGTAGTTTTGCACGACGACATGGTCGGTGCCTTCGGGCACGCGCTGCGGCGTGAAGTCGACGGCATCATAGTAGCCGTGGCGGCCTAGTGCGCCGACTTCCCTGAGCCGGGCGAGATTGTGCACCGCCTCACGCGGGTTGAACTGTGCCGCCAATATGGTGGCGTAAGGTGCGATTACCGTGTTCTGGCCAAGGCCGCGCTTCAGCCCAAGGCCGGGCACGCCGAAATTGGTGTACTGGTAGGTCAGTTCACGGTCGCGGGCATTGTAGGCCGCTTCCGAAATGCCCCACGGTACGTTCTTCTGGCGGCCATACTGGATCTGGCGCTTGATGATCAGCTTGCTGGTCTGGTTGAGGATCGAGCCGTGCGGCTCCTTCATGACCAGTGGCGGCATCAGATATTCGAACATCGAGCCGGACCACGACATCAGTGCGCCCTGGAACCCGATCTCGACGATCGGTCGGCCAAGCCGGAACCAGTGCTCGGTCGGCAGGTCGCCCTTGGCGATGGCGAACAGGCTGGTCAGCCGCGCCTCGGAAGCCAGAAGATCGTAGCAGCTTTCGTCGAGCTGGTGTTCCTCGACCCGGTAGCCGATCGACAGCAATTTGCGCTCCGGCCGCATCAGGAAGGAGAAATCCATCTCGAAGGCGAAGCGGCGCGTGCGCTCGCGCAGGGTGATCAGCTTGGCACGCAACGCCTCGACGGCATTGTCGTCGCTGTGCGCGTCATGGACGTGCGCTTCGCAGGTGGCCTCCAGCCTTGCCGCCCAGTCGACGATGACGTCGCTCTGGGGGGACGCCGCCTCGGTGTGGATAGCTGTGGCAAGCTTGCGGATCTCGCCGGCAAGCACAGCCAGGTTGATGGTGCGGATCGACGCCATCTCCGGCTGCGCCTTGATGGTGTCGACCGCGCGCCGCATGCCGTCGAGACGGTCGGCGAGGCGCTGGCGCAGGGGGCGCAGCTGGCGACGGTCATCGGGCAACTCATCAAGGCTTTCGCTGAGAACGGTGACCGTGTCGAGAATGCCTTCGAAATCACCCTGGAGATGGACGGAGGGTGCCTCCGCCCATTCGGCGCAGGCTGCCGCCACAGCCACCAGATGGCCGGCAAGATTGCCGCTGTCGACGGCCGAGATGTAGAGCGGGTAGAGCGGCTTCAGTGTCGTCGTGTCGTACCAGTTGAAGAGGTGGCCGCGGTCGCGCGGCATACCCTCGATCGTCGACATGGTGGCGTCGATGCGGGTGATGGCATCGGACAGGCTGATCCAGCCGAAATCGCGGGCCGATACGACGGACAGCAGGTAGACGCCGATATTGGTCGGCGAGGTACGTGGTGCGACGACCGGCGCCGGGCTTTCCTGGAAATTGTCGGGCGGCAGATGGTGGTGCTCTGACGTCACGAAGCTTTCGAAATAGTGCCATGTGCGCCGTGCCACCGTGCGCAACGCATGGATGTCAGCTTGCGATATGCGCAAGCGATCCTCGGTTTCGGCCGAACGGCTGATCCAACTGGCGATGGCGGGCGAGCCAATCCAGAACAGCGCGAAGAAGAAGGCGACGAAGGCACCGGTGGAATCGGCCAGCACCGGAATGGCAAGGCCGACGAAGCCGATGATCACGGCGCCATACATCATGCCGTAATAGGAACCGACACTATTGTCGCCGCTCTTATGCGCCTGCGAGGCAGTGCGCCATTCCAAAAGATTCTGGCGGCTGACGAACAGCCGGTACAGCGTGCGGACGATGGCGTCGCCCATCATCCAGGCGTTGTGCGCCATCAGCACGATCTTCAGCGCCACCATGGCGGTGCCGAAGGCAACGTCGCGTGCCAGCGCCGAGAAATGGCCGCGCGGCGTCTGGTCGCCGCTCTTGGGCAGGATGGCGTTGACGATGTTGAATGTCGGCGCCATGAACAGGCTGAGGATCAGCAAGGCCTGCCATTGCGCCGCCTGCGTGAAGGGCAGCAGCGTCCAGCCGCCGATCGCCGCCATCACCCAGAAGATTGGTGTCAACGAGCGGCGCAGATTGTCGATCATCTTCCAGCGCGACAGAGCCGGCACGCCGGAGCGCGGATCGAGCATGAAGCCGAGGAGCTGCCAGTCGCCGCGTGCCCAGCGATGGTGGCGCGAGGCATCGACCGAGTAGCGCGTCGGATAGTCTTCGACCAGTTCGACGTCGGTGACCAGCGCCGCGCGAGCCAGCGCGCCCTCCAGCAGATCGTGGCTAAGGATGGTGTTTTCCTCGATACGGCCCTGCAGCGCCGCCTCGAAGGCGTCGACATGATAGAGGCCCTTTCCAGTGAAAGATCCGTCGCCGAAGACGTCCTGATAGAGATCGGACACGGCAAAGACATAGGGGTCGAGGCCGCGATTGGCCGAAAAGACCCGCTGGAAAAACGATGCATCGTCGCCGCTGGTCAGCGACGCGGTGATGCGCGGCTGCAGGATCGCATAGCCAGCCGTGACGACGCGCTTGCTGGCATCGAAATGCGGGCGGTTGAGCGGGTGGCAAAGCTTGCCGACCATGGTCGCGACCGCGTCTCGAGTGGTGCGCGTGTCGGCATCGAGCGTCATCACATGGACGACGTTCTCCGGTAACGGCACATCGAGCGGCAGGAAGGTGGTGTCGCTGTCACCGCGCAGCAGAAGGTCGAGCTCGTGCAGCTTGCCGCGCTTGCGCTCCCAGCCCATCCAGGACCCTTGAGCCGCATTGAAGAGCCTGCGCCGGTGCAGGATGTAGAAACGCGGCGCACCTTCGGAGGGATAGCGGTCGTTGAGACGGGCGATCTCGGCGCGGGCGAATTCGAGGATTTCAGTATCCGCCGCATCGATCTCGGTCTTGCTGTCGGGCCAGTCCGACAGCAGCGCGAAATGGATTTCATCGGCTGTGTTGGCGAGATGATGCACCTCGATGTTGCGGACATTCTCCTCGACGTCGTCGCGTGAACCGATCAGCGACGGCACCACCACCAGCGTGCGCGCCTCGGGCGGCACGCCGTGCCTGTAATCGTAGCCGACGAGGCGCGTCGGTTTGAGGAACAGCGAAACGACAGTGTTGAAGAAGGCGAGCGCGCCCTCGCTGGCCGGCACTGCAAACAGCACCAGCATCAGGGCGATCGACGGCACCGACAGGCCGAGATTGGCGAGTGCATTGCCGGAGAGGACCAGAAGCAGGGCCGTCAGCGCAAACACCGGCACGACGATGCCAAGCCATCCGGTCTTGCGGAAGGCTCGTTTGAACGTCTGGCTGACGGTAGGCCGATAGCCGATCGCTTTCTCCAGCTCCAGCCGGCGTGGGCCGACGAGAAAGAAACCCACATCGGTGTGGGCGGATGGCGTTGATACGGCATCGCCGACATCATCGCGCAACATGGTCTCGCCGGCGGCGTGGCCGGCCAGTTCGATGGCTTTGTCGGCGACACGATATTCGGAGAGGTCCGAGCGACGCGCCAGTTCCTCGATCGCAGTCCGGTACTGGTCACGCGAGAAGAAGTCGAGCGCGGCGAAATCGGTGCGCTCGCGCAGCACGGTATCGATGCGGCTGACGCCTTCGAACCAAACGGTCCAGTCGACGTCGTTGATGAGGCGCAGGCCGCGGATGATGTTACCCGTCGTCACATTGCCGCTGGACAGCGTCTGATGTTCGGAAATGATGATTTCCTCGGCGTCGGAGCCGGCCTTTTCGAGTTCGCCTTCTAGCCATTCCAGGGCCTTGCCGGCGTTCTGCGATCCATCGCGCAGACGGTAGAGCAGCTGGGTGGCAAAGGTGGTGTCCTGCGCATGGGCGCTGAAGTTGGACAGGATTGCCTGCCGGTCGGAACTGTCGTCGATCGCCAGAACCTTGTCCGCCACATCGTTGGCGATCTGGCGCATCTGACGGGTGCGGTTGACCCTGACCGCCAACCGGCGGAGATTCTCGATTAGGACGAAGCGCAACAGGGAAGGCAGCGCCCAGAGTTCGCCGATCTTCAGCGGCTCGACCGATTGAAAACCCTGGACGATAGACTTGAACATCGTCGCCGAGACGGAGCTGTCCGAATGCGCCATATAGGTCCAGGCCAGCGCCAGCGCGCGCGGCACGCTGCCGTTGTCAGGCAGTTTCAGGGTCGGCAGCTGGCGATAGAAGCGGCGCGGCAGATCGCGCTTGACCTGGAAAATGGTCTCTTCGACCAGATAATTGTTGTCGAGCAGCCATTGAGCCGACGGCGTGATCGTCTCGCCCCTCGCCTGCGCCGCATTCGTCGACCGGTAGACTTCCAAAATCTTCTTGGCACTGTCACGGATACGGGCCTGAAAATCGAAAGGCGTCAGGCCGAACAAATCCGTGAGGTCGCCGTTTGCCAGCCTTTCACCGAGCAGCCGAAGGCGCTCCTCAGGCAGGTAATTGGAGCGGATCGGCTCTTCGGTGATGGCCGGGAAGCTCGCGCTTGTCTTCTCGATTTGGGCAGGGGTCGTCTGAATATTCATTGAAAATTCCGTAAGCGGGGCAGTCCAGCGGCGTCACCGCCACGGCAATGGCCCTAAAACCGATTCAATTGCAATTGGTTGCATAAGCCCCATTTGCCGAAAGTTTGTTTCCGCACCGCGACAGGGCGTCATCTCTCAGCGAAAAACAACGACGAGCGCCCCTCTCCCCGTCGGGACCGATCGACGGAAGGATTGGGGCTTTTTCGTGATGCCCGCCTTCAGCTTACGCTATAATTCGTCGGCATCGCGATCATGTTTGGAAACAAGCGTTAACCATTGCCGGAAATGCCGCCGATCCGGATCACGAACAGCGTTGCGGCATGGGCTGGCTGGACAAGCAGGCTGGCGCTGTCCGAACCGGCTACCAAGGTGTCCAGCGCTCCGAGGCGAACCGGTTCGGCGCCGGGCACAGTGACTTCGCCGTTCAAGCACAAGATGAGGGTCGTACCGGCTTCAGTCCGGATTTCCGCGGGTGTCGAAATCGACAGGCGTTCGACCGAATGCCTCATCCGGCTTCGGCGGGTCATGACATTGAGATCGGTGGTCGGCCCGCCGATCAGCGCGGCCGAGGTCTGCACGTCGGCCGGGAAGGAAAACAGAGCGGTCGCCCTGTTTATGGATGTCGGCGGGTAGCCGGCAATCTCGAGGATGATGCCCTCGCCTTCGAGCACGGCAAGGGTGCGATCGATGCCGGCAAACTGCGAGAACGGGCCGCTCGATTCGACGCGCGCCATCGAGACGCGCCAGTCGAAGTCGTCGAGGCCGGCCCCAGTGGGGGAGACGGCGATTTCGGTCGTCACGCCACCGCCGTTCTTCCACGGCATCGACCGGTATTCGGCTGCCCGCAGAATGCGCATCGGTTCAGGCAATCAGCCGAGAATGCCGGGCAGGTTGAGCTGATGCTCCCTGGCGCATTCGATGGCGATGTCGTAGCCGGCATCGGCGTGGCGCATCACGCCGGTCGCCGGGTCGTTCCACAATACCCGTTCCAGTCGTTTGGCCGCTTCGCGCGTGCCGTCGGCGACGATGACCATGCCGGCGTGCTGCGAGAAGCCCATGCCGACGCCGCCGCCATGGTGCAGCGACACCCAGGTGGCGCCCGACGCCGTGTTGAGCAATGCGTTGAGCAGCGGCCAGTCGGACACGGCATCCGAGCCGTCCTTCATCGACTCCGTTTCGCGGTTCGGCGAGGCGACCGAGCCGGAATCGAGGTGATCGCGGCCGATGACGACCGGCGCCGTCAGCTCGCCCTTGGCCACCATCTCGTTGAAAGCGAGGCCGAGCCGATGCCGGTCCCCGAGACCAACCCAGCAGATACGTGCCGGCAACCCTTGAAAGGCGATGCGCTCACGCGCCATATCGAGCCAGTTGTGCAGATGGGTATTGCCGGGCGTCAGTTCGCGCACCTTGGCGTCGGTCTTGTAGATATCCTCCGGATCACCCGACAGGGCCGCCCAACGGAACGGGCCGATGCCTCGGCAGAACAGCGGGCGGATATAGGCCGGCACGAAACCGGGGAAGGCGAAGGCGTTCTCGAAGCCTTCTTCCTTGGCCACCTGGCGAATGTTGTTGCCATAGTCGAGCGTCGGTACACCGGCGTTCCAGAAAGCCACCATCGCCTCGACATGTTCGCGCATCGAAGCGCGGGCCGCCTTCTCGACCGCCTTGGGGTCGCTGACGCGCTTCTCGCGCCATTCGGCCATCGTCCAGCCCTTCGGCAGATAGCCATTGATAGGGTCGTGAGCCGAAGTCTGGTCGGTGACCATATCGGGGCGAATGCCGCGCCTGAATATTTCGGGGACGATCTCAGCGGCATTGCCCAGCAGGCCTACCGACTTCGCCTCGCCGGCCTTGGTCCAGCGCTCGATCATCTCCATCGCTTCATCGAGGGTCTCGGCCTTCTCGTCGACATAGCGGGTGCGCAGGCGGAAATCGATCGAGTCCGGATTGCATTCGATCGCCAGGCAGCAGGCGCCGGCCATGACAGCGGCGAGCGGCTGGGCGCCGCCCATCCCGCCGAGGCCGGCAGTCAAGATCCATTTTCCCTTCAGATTGCCGCCATAGTGCTGGCGACCGGCTTCGACGAAGGTCTCGTAAGTGCCCTGCACGATGCCTTGCGTGCCGATGTAGATCCACGAACCGGCCGTCATCTGGCCGTACATCATCAGGCCCTTCTTATCGAGCTCGTTGAACTTTTCCCAAGTCGCCCAATGCGGCACGAGGTTGGAGTTGGCGATCAGCACGCGCGGGGCGTCCGGATGGGTGCGGAACACACCGACTGGCTTGCCCGACTGCACCAGCAAAGTCTCGTCATCGGCCAGCGTCCTCAACGACGCGACGATGCGGTCAAAATCGTTCCAGGTGCGCGCCGCGCGGCCGATGCCGCCATAGACGACCAGTTCGTTGGGATTTTCGGCGACGTCCGGATCGAGATTGTTCATCAGCATGCGCAGCGGTGCTTCCGTCAACCAGGAGCGGGCACTGATTTCCGTGCCACGCGGGCTGCGGACTTCGCGGATGTTGTGGCGAGGATTGTTCATGGCGTCACTCCAAAAAGGATCGAATTTCAGACGCGCGCCCAGGATGTCGCGGCCTCGAGGATTTTCCGCAGCGTGGCGCGGATCGGTGCTGCGAACTCGGCATCGTAAGGCACCGGCCAATTGTCCGGCATACCCTTGCCGTCGGGCTCGCGCATATAGCCGCGATTGGAGAGCTCCATCTGCAGCGCATGCACGCCCTGGTGCGGCTGGCCGAAATGGCGTGTGATCCAGCCGCCCTTGAAGCGGCCATTGACGACATAAGCTTCGCCGGTTTCGGCCATGATCTGGCCGATCATCGCCTGCAAGGCCGGATCGGCGCTCGTGCCGTCATTGGTGCCGAGATTGAACACCGGCAGTATCCCTTCGAACAGGCGCGGCAGCACCGAGCGGATCGAGTGGCAGTCATAGACGACGATCTTTTCGTGCAGGCCTCGCAGCCGGTCGATCTCGGCCTGCAGGGCGGCATGGTAGGGCGCGAAGAATTTTTCACGGCGCTCGTCGATCTCCGACGGCCCCGGTTCTTCGCCGGCCCTATACAGCGGATCGCCGTCGAAAGTCTCGGTCGGGCACAGGCCAGTCGTCGCCTGACCGGGATAGAGCGAGGCGCCGGACGGATCACGGTTGACGTCGATGACGGTGCGCGAGATAGCCGTGTGCACGACGGTCGCCCCAAGGTCGGTGGCGAAATCGTAAAGCTTGTCGATCCACCAGTCACAATCGCGACGGCCAAGCCAGGGCGACACCAGCCGGTTCTCGAGGCCGGCGAGGTCGATGCCGGTGTGCGGGATCGAGACCACCAACGGGGCCGTGCCGCGCGTTATCGTGAGCCAGGGCGCGCTTGCCATCATGCCGCTCCAGAAATCGACGGCAGCGCTACCGTGCCGGCTGCCCTGATGGTCGCGCCGCTGCGCACCATGGCGATGGCCTTTTCCATGTCGGGGTGGAAATGCCGGTCATTGTCGAGATGCGGCACCTCCCCCCGGACCAGCTTGCGCACGGCTTCAAGTGCCGCGCTCGACGCCAGCGGGGCATGGAAGTCGCAGCCTTGTGCCGCGGCCAGCAATTCGATGCCGATGACCGCGGTGGCGTTCTCGACCATGCCGATCAGCCGGCGCGCGCCATGCGCGGCCATCGAAACGTGGTCTTCCTGGTTGGCCGAAGTGGGTATCGAATCGACGCTGGCCGGATAGGCCTTCTGCTTGTTCTCGGAAACCAGGGCTGCCGCCGTCACCTGCGGGATCATGAAGCCGGAGTTCAAGCCGGGCTTCGGCGTCAGGAACGCCGGCATGCCCGACAATGCCGGGTCGACCAGCATGGCGATGCGGCGTTCCGACAGTGAACCGATCTCGCAGACCGCGAGCGCGATCATGTCGGCGGCGAAGGCCACCGGCTCGGCGTGGAAATTGCCGCCCGAAAGCGCGGTGTCGTCCTCGGCGAAGATCAGCGGATTGTCGGTGACGCCATTGGCCTCGGTGCCCAGCGTGTCGGCGGCCTGGCGCAGGACGGTGAGCGCCGCGCCCATGACCTGCGGCTGGCAGCGCAGGCAATACGGATCCTGCACGCGCTCGTCGCCAACCCGGTGCGATTCGCGGATGGCGCTGCCGGCCATCAAATTGCGCAGCGCGTCCGCCGTCTCGATCTGGCCGCGATGCTGTCTCAGCGCATGGATGCGCGGGTCGAAGGGGGCGTCCGAGCCTTTTGCGGCATCGGTCGATAGCGCACCAGCGACCAGTGCAGACTGATAGAGCACTTCGGCCTCGAACAGGGCGGCCAGCGCATAGGCGGTCGAAAACTGCGTGCCGTTGAGCAGCGCCAGGCCTTCCTTGGCGCCCAAGGTCACGGGCTCCAGCCCGTGCGAGACGAAGGCCACCTTGGCCGGGAAACGGCCGTGCGGGGTGAAGCATTCGCCGACGCCGATCATCACCGCCGTCATGTGCGACAGCGGGGCAAGGTCGCCGGAGGCGCCGACAGACCCTTGCGCCGGCACCACCGGGATGACGTCGTTCGCCAGCATGCCTTCGAGCAATTCGATGGTCTGCGGCCTCACGCCGGACGCACCTTGCGCCAGGCTGGCGAGCTTCAGCGCCAACATCAGCCGGCAAACGGCTGATGGCATCGGCTCGCCGACGCCGGCGGCGTGCGACAGCACGATGTTGCGCTGCAAGGTCTCGAGATCCTCAGCCGGGATGCGGACACTTGCCAGCTTGCCGAAGCCGGTGTTGATGCCATAGACCGGCTCGCCCTTGGCAACGATCCTGGCGACGGCTTCGGCGCTCGCCTTGATTTTCGGCCGGCAGGCATGGTCCAGCTTGGGCATGGCGCCGCGGTAGATGGCGCGCCAGTCGGCCAGCGTCGCGTTGCCGGGCTTCAGGGTTAGTTCGGGCATTGTCCTCTCCAGATGCGGGCATGCAGCGGATTGAAGCCCATGCGGTAGACGAGTTCGGCGGGGCGCTCGATGTTCCAGATCGCCAGATCGGCGGATTTTCCGGCTTCGAGCGTGCCGGTTTCACCCAGCCTGCCAAGCGCCCGGGCGGCCTCGCGGGTGACGCCGGCAAGGCATTCGTCGATCGTCAGGCCAAACAAGGTCGCCGCCATGTTCATGGTCAGAAGCAGCGAGGTCAGCGGCGAGGTGCCGGGATTGTTGTCGGTGGCGACAGCCATCTTGACGCCTTGCTGGCGAAACAGGCCGATCGGCGGCTTCTTGGTTTCGCGAATGAAGTAGTAGGCGCCGGGCAGGATCGTCGCCACGGTTCCCGCTCTGGCCATCGCCGCTGCACCCGCCTCATCGGTGTATTCGAGATGATCGGCCGACAGTGCGCCATAGCGGGCGGCGAGTTCGGCGCCGTGCAGGTTGGACAGTTGGTCGGCATGGAGCTTGACCGGCAGGCCGGCAGCCTTGGCCGCCTCGAAGACGCGCGCCATCTGGTCCGGCGAAAAGGCAATGCCCTCGCAAAAGCCGTCGACGGCATCGGCCAGCCCCTCGGCGGCAATCGCAGGGAGAATTTCTTTGGCGACCAGATCGATAAAACTGTCCTTGTCACCCTCGGCTTCCGGCGGCAGGGCATGGGCGCCGAGGAAAGTTGTGCGGATCGTCACCGGACGCACGTTGCCCAACTGCCGCGCAGCACGCAGCGATTTTTTCTCATTTTCCAGATCAAGCCCATAGCCCGACTTGATCTCAACCGTGGTCACACCCTCGGCGATCAGCGCATCGAGGCGGGGTAGCGATTGCGCGACCAACTCGCGCTCACTGGCGGCGCGCAGCGACTTGACCGAGGAGACAATGCCGCCGCCGGCCCTGGCGACCTCTTCATAAGTTGCGCCGGCCAGCCGCATCTCGAACTCGTTGGCGCGGTTGCCGGCATGAACCAAATGGGTGTGGCAGTCGATCAGGCCGGGCGTGATCCAGCGGCCCTCGCAATCGATCGTCTCGGAACGCTTGGCAAATGCCGCCGGGATCTCCGATTCGGGACCGGCAAAGACTATGCGGCCGTCACGTGCAGCGATCGCGCCCCGTTCGACGATGCCCAGTCCGGCCGCATTTTCGGCCAACGTCGCCAAGCGTGCATTGCGCCAGATGCGAGCCGCCCCTGCCCGGCTTTTGCTCTCTGCAACCATCATCTTTTCCATTTCAATCGGTGGCGATTATGTATATACATATTGAAACGCACTGCAAGTGCCATCATCGCACGAGAGACAAAGAACCGGAGAGAAAAGTGACTGATATCTTCGCGGAACAGGCACTCCTTCCCAGTGGCTGGCACGACAATGTGCGGCTCACCTTCGCCAAGGGACGCATCACGGGCGTCGAACCTGGAGCCACAGCGCAGGCCGGCGACGAACGTCACGCCATCCTGCTGCCCGGCATGCCCAACCTGCACAGTCACGCCTTCCAACGCGGCATGGCCGGCCTTGCCGAGCTTCGCGGCCCCTCCGCCGACAGTTTCTGGAGCTGGCGCGAGGTGATGTACCGCTTCGCCCTGGCGATGACGCCCGATCAGGTCGAGGCTGTTGCAGCACAACTCTATGTCGAGATGTTGGAGGCCGGTTTTTCGCGCGTCGGCGAATTTCACTATCTGCATCACGACAGCGACGGAAAACCCTATTCCAACCTCGCCGAGATGGCCGAGCGCATTGCGGCGGCGGCCGGCGAAACGGGTATCGGCCTGACGCTGCTGCCGGTGTTTTATGCGCACTCGTCTTTCGGCGGCGCTGCTCCGAACGAAGGCCAGCGGCGATTCGTTAACGATGTGAGTCGGTTCTCCCGGCTTGTTGAGAAAAGCCGGGAATCCGTTCGCACTTTGAACCAAGCCGTTGTCGGCGTTGCCCCGCACAGTTTGCGCGCGGCGACACCACAGGAATTGGCCGAGGTGGCTGCCATGGCGCCGGACGGGCCGATTCACATCCACGTCGCCGAGCAGGTGAAGGAGGTCGAGGATTGCCTTGCTTGGTCGAGCGCGCGGCCAGTCGAATTTCTGCTTGGCCATGCCGAGGTCGACCAACGCTGGTGCCTGATCCACGCCACGCATATGACCGATGCGGAAACGATCGGCATGGCCAAGAGCGGCGCGATTGCCGGTCTCTGCCCAATCACCGAGGCCAATCTCGGCGACGGCATTTTTGCCGCGCCGCTGTTCAGAGAGCATGGCGGCCGCTTCGGAATCGGCTCCGATTCCAACGTTCTGATCGGGCTGCCCGACGAATTGCGCCAGCTCGAATATTCGCAGCGCCTCGCGCACCGCGCCCGCAACGTGCTGGCGGTCGCCAGCGGTTCGACCGGCCGCGCGCTATTCGACGCCGCACTTGACGGCGGCAGCGTCGCGCTTGGTGCCGGCACCTCAGCGATCGCCGCCGGCGCATCCGCCGATCTCGTCTCGCTCGACGCGGGCAGTCCCTCGCTGGCCGGCAAGACCGGCGACGCAATCCTCGACGCCTGGATCTTCGCCAATGGCAGCAAGGTCGACTGCGTTTGGGTGCATGGCCAAAAACAGGTCAGCGGCGGCCGGCATGCCAGGCGCGAGGCCATCGCCGAGCGGTTTCGCGGCGTGATGACGGCGCTTTCGGCATGAGCATTGTCGAGATTGCGGATGCGGAAGGTGGCATCTCGCTGCACCAGCGCATCCTGTCCGACATCAGCGAACGCATCATGTCCGGTGCCTGGCCACCCGGCCATCGCATTCCGTTCGAGCACGAACTGAGTGCGCAATACAATTGCTCGCGCATGACAGTGAACAAGGCGCTGTCGCAGCTTGCCAAGGCGGGACTGATCGAACGCCGGCGTCGTTCCGGCAGCTTCGTCCGCCGACCGCAGTCGCAGGCTGCGGTACTGGAAATCCATGACATCCGAATCGAGGTCGAGGCGCTTGGCCTGGCCTATCGCTACGAGCGCGTGGCGCGACACAAAAGGCGCAGCAGTGCCGAGGATCGCGCACTGCTGGAGTTGGGCATGGCCGGGCCGGTGCTGGCGCTGGAGTGTGGGCATTTCGCGGGCGAGCGGCCATTCGCGCATGAACAGCGGCTGATCAATCTCACCGCCGTGCCCGAGGCAGCAGACGAGGAATTCGTGGCCATAGCACCGGGACCGTGGCTGATTGGCCGGGTGCCGTGGAGCGAAGCCGAGCACCGCATTCGCGCTGTCGCCGCCGACAGGCATATCGCGGCCGCGCTCGATATCGCAGCCGGCGCGCCGTGCCTCGTGGTCGAGCGTCGGACATGGAGCGCCGATCACCCGGTCACCCATGTGCGCTTTACCTACGCGGCGGAGAGCCACACGCTGGTGGCAAGGTTCACGCCGTCGCAGGGGTGAGGCTGATCTCCCCCCTCGTGGAGGAGATGTCCGGCAGGACAGAGGGGGGCGCCGTAGAGCGCCAACTTCTGTCATGGAACTTGCTGGAAGAGCATCAATCAATCAGACTGAAAGGCTGGCGGGACAGCGCCCCCTCTGCCTTGCCAGGCATCTCCCCACAAGGGGGGAGATTGGCAGCTTCAACGCTTCAGATCGCGGCCGTAATAATGATCTCGACCAGATATTCCGGCCCGGCGAGCTTTGCTTCGCCGGTGGCGCGGGCCGGCGTGTTGCCTTGCGGCACCCACTTGTCCCATTCCGAGTTCATCTCGGCAAAGGTGCTCATGTCGGCCAGCCAGATGATCGCCTGCAGGATCTTGGTCTTGTCCGAGCCGGCCTTGGCCAGCAGTTCATCGATGGCCGCCAGGATATCCTGAGTCTGCGAAGCGACGTTGCCGCCCGGCTTACCGACCTGACCGGCCAGATAGACGGTATCTCGGTGAATGACGATCTGGCTCATGCGCGGGCCAACATCGATGCGACGAATGCTCATTGGATGGTTCCTTCCTGTGGCGGTTGCGCCTCTTTAGAGTTGCGGCCGGCATCGGGCAAGGTCGCCAGGTCGAATCCCCTTGGGCCAAGGGCATATGATATCCACACACGGCAAGTTGACCCGCCAGCCGCAATTCCGCCGGATTGGCTTGTTGACTAATGTAATAACATCACATATCCAGTCGGCCGCTGCCCGCAGCCGGATTTCGCCGCCCCACGGATCGCAGAATGACAAACACATGCCTGACATTCCGCGACCTGACGCTTGGCTACGGCAGCCATCCCGCAATCCATCATCTTGACGGTACCATCCGCAAGGGTTCGCTGACGGCCGTCGTCGGCGCCAACGGCTCCGGCAAATCGACGCTGATGAAAGGCATTGTCGGCGTGTTGAAACCAATGGCCGGCGAGGTCGTCCGCGCGCCTGGCATTCGCGCCGCCTACCTGCCGCAGCAGTCGGAACTCGACCGCTCCTTTCCGGCACGAGTGGTGGATCTGGTCTCGCTTGGCCTGTGGCCACGGCGCGGCCTGCTCGGCCGCTACACCAGGCAAGATCGCGATGATGTTGCCAAAGCACTGATGGCGGTCGGCCTGGGCGGCTTCGAGAAGCGACCGATCGATACGCTGTCGGGCGGCCAGTTGCAGCGCACGCTGTTTGCGCGTGTGCTGTTGCAGGACGCTGAGCTCATCCTGCTCGATGAGCCGTTCAACGCGGTCGATGCCAAGACGGTTGGCGACCTCATCGCACTGATCAAACACTGGCACGGCGAGGAACGCACCATCATGGTGGTCGTCCACGATCTCGATCTGGTGCGGCAGAATTTCCCCGAAACATTGCTTCTCGCCCGCCAACCGATCGCCTGGGGCGAAACCAGGGAAACGCTGAAGCCAGAGAATCTTTTGCGCGCCCGCCGCTTCCACGAAGCCTGGGAAGAGAATGCGCCCTGGTGCGAGCCAGACGAGCATGATCACGGCCATGGGCACGATTACGACCATCATGATCACGACCACCACCACCACGGCGTCGGACCGAGGGCTGCCTGATGGATACGCTCTACAGTCTTTTCATCGCGCCCTTCGCCGATTTTGGCTTCATGCAGCGGGCGCTGATCGGCTCGCTGATGCTATCGCTCGGCGCCTGCCCGGTCGGCGTCTTCCTGATGCTGCGGCGCATGAGCCTGTCGGGCGACGCGATGGCGCATGCCATCCTGCCCGGAGCTGCCGCCGGCTTTCTGCTCTATGGGTTGGAAATTTTGCCGATGACCATCGGCGGCCTGATCGCCGGCATCATCGTCGCGCTCGGCGCAGGTGCTGTATCGCGCTTCACCATCCAGCGCGAAGACGCCTCGATGGCGGCGTTCTATCTGATTTCGCTCGCCATCGGCGTGCTGATGGTGTCGATCCGCGGCTCCAGCGTCGATCTCATGCATGTGCTGTTCGGCACCGTGCTGGCGCTCAACGATGAAGCGCTGACGCTGATCGGCGGCATCGTCGCGGTGACGCTGGTCAGCCTTGCCATCTTCTGGCGGGCATTGGTCGCCGAATGCCTCGACCCGCTGTTTCTGCGCTCGGTCAGCCGGCTCGGCAGCCCGGTGCATTTCATCTTCCTCGGCCTTGTCGTGCTCAACCTCGTCGGCGGCTTCCAGGCACTCGGTACCTTGCTGTCGGTGGGGCTGATGATGCTGCCGGCCGCCGCCGCCCGCTTCTGGACGGTGCGCGTCGAGCCGATGTGCGTGCTGGCGGTGCTGATAGGCTTTGCCTCCTGCGTCGCCGGGCTGCTCCTGTCCTATCACGCGTCGCTGCCATCCGGCCCGGCCATCATCCTGTCGGCAGGCGTCGTTTATTTCGCCTCGATCCTGTTCGGCACGCGCGGCATTCTGCGCGCCCGCATCGTCCATCACCGTCACAGAACGGCCTGATCCCCCGCCCCCTAAAGGAGACCCGTCTATGCTGAAATCGATCCGCGCCGCCCTCACGATGAGCGTTCTAACATTAACTGCCTTTGGTGCATCGTCGGCCTTCGCGGCACCATTGAAAGTGGTCGCCAGCTTCACCGTCATCGCCGATTTTGCCAGGAATGTCGGCGGCGACCGTATCGATGTAACCACCATCGTCGGGCCGGATGGCGACGCCCATGTCTACGAGCCGAGCCCGGCCGATGCGGTGGCCATGGCCAAGGCCGATATCGTGCTGGTCAACGGGCTGCACTTCGAAGGGTTTCTGCAGCGGCTGGTCGATGCCAGCGCGACCAAGGCTTCGATCATCACCTTGACCAAGGGTGTTAAGCCGATCGATTTCAAGCCTGAATTCGCCGATGCCGACGCCGCCGAAGGTGCCGGCACCGGTGGCGGCAAGACGGTCACCGATCCGCATGCCTTCCAGTCGATCGCCAATGCCAGGATCTATGTGAAGAACATCGCCGAAGCCTTTTGCGCGGCCGATTCCGACGGCTGCGTCAGCTACCAGACCAATGCCGCCGCCTACACCAAGAAGCTCGATGCAGTCGAAGGCGAAGTGAAAGCGGCGATCGCCTCGATTCCGGAGAACAAGCGCGTCGTCATCACCTCGCATGATGCCTTCGGCTATTTCGAACACGCATACGGCCTGACCTTCCTCGCCCCGCAAGGCATCTCGACCGATTCCGAACCGTCCGCCGCCGACGTCGCCAAGCTGGTTACCCAGGTGAAACAGGACAGAGCGGCTGCGATCTTCGTCGAGAACATCACCAACCCGCGCCTGATCGAGCAGATCGCGAGCGAGACCGGCATCAAGGTCGGAGGCACGCTCTATTCGGATGCGCTGTCGCAACCCGACGGCCCGGCCTCGACCTATATCGACATGATGCACAACAACATCCGCCAGATCAAAGGGGCGATCCTCGGCAGCTGAGTTTGAAGGGTCATCCAACCGGGCCGCATCGGCCCGGTTGGATTTTCTGGCGCGCAATGTCTATTTGGCAGAGAATTCCTTCGGTGCGGATTGCCGCACATGTCGGGGAGTGGCAAGACTGCCGCCTGACCAGTTTGCGAGGATACTGCCATGGAATACCGCGAAATCAGTGAGGACTATTCGGTCTCGGGCCAGATACAGCCGGAAGACGTCGCCGCCATCAAGGCCGCCGGCTTCAAGAGCGTCATCTGCAACCGACCCGACGACGAGCAGCCCGGCCAGCCTTCGGCCGACACGCTCAAGGCGGCGGTGGAAGCCGAGGGCCTCGCCTTCCGCTACATCCCCGTCATCAGCGGCCAGATCACGGCCGAGAATGTCGAGGATCAGGCCGAGGCACTGGATGAGCTCGACGGCCCGGTCTTCGCCTATTGCCGTTCAGGCGCGCGCTGCACCAATCTTTATGGGCTGATCCAACAGTCGAAGGGGTAGATCGGCCGAAGGTCGAATCGGGCCAACAGTCAGATCGGCAGCGCGCCGGTTTCCTTCAGTGTCTCCAGCACGATCGCCGTTTTCACGTGCTGCACGGATTCGTGCGGCAGGAGCACTCCGTTGACGAATTCCGATAGCGACTTCAAATCGGGCGTCACCACTTTCAGGATGTAGTCCATCTCGCCGGTCAGCGCGTGCGCCTCCTGCACCTCAGGCAGCCGCGCCACCAGTTCGCCGAAGCGCCGCGCATTGTCGCGATTGTGGGTGGCCAATGTCACCGAGATGACATTGACCAAGGAAAAACCGAGCTTGTCGCGGTCGAGAACAGCGCGATAGCCCTTGATAAAGCCGTCTTCCTCCAGCCGCTGGCGGCGGCGCGAGCATTGCGACGCCGACAGGTTCACCCGCTCCGAAAGATCATTGTTGGTCAACCGCGCATCGCCCTGCAAGAGCGCCATTATCTTGCGGTCAAACTGGTCAATGCGCGTCTCATCCATGGCTTTGTCCAACAACATGCATACTTCGCGCATAAGATGACCATTTCAAGCGTTTGAATGCAAGCACCGTGCACCGGCTCCGCGTTATGATGGCGTCAGATGGCCTTTGCAGGCCAGGCCAGATCCGGAGGAATATCATGGGCCCCTTCCCGCACGATGCCCCACCCGCCAAGATCAGCAAGGACAACCCCGCCGGCACAGATGGGTTCGAGTTCGTCGAGTTCGCGCATCCGGAGCCGCAGAAACTCGCCGAACTGTTCACCCGGATGGGCTATGTCGCGGTGGCCAAGCACCGCACGAAGGACATCACAGTCTGGCGCCAGGGCGACATCAACTATGTCGTCAATGCCGAGCCCGGCTCGCATGCGATGAAATTCGTCGATAAGCACGGCCCCTGCGCGCCCTCCATGGCCTGGCGCGTGGTCGATGCCAAACACGCTTTCGACCACGCTGTTGCCAAAGGCGCGACGCCCTACGAAGGCACCGACAAGGCGCTCGATGTGCCTGCAATCGTCGGCATTGGCGGCTCGTTGCTCTACTTTATCGAGACCTACGGCGAGAAAGGCTCTGCCTACGATGCCGAATTCGAATGGCTGGGTGAACGCGACCCGCGGCCGCAAGGCGTCGGCTTCTATTATCTCGATCACCTGACCCACAATGTCTATCGTGGCCAGATGGACAAATGGTGGGATTTCTACCGCAACCTGTTCGGCTTCAAGCAGATCCATTTCTTCGACATTGACGGCAAGATCACCGGCCTGGTCAGCCGCGCCATCACCTCGCCCTGCGGCAAGATCCGCATTCCGCTCAACGAATCCAAGGACGAGACCAGCCAGATCGCCGAGTACCTGAAGAAGTACAATGGCGAAGGCATCCAGCACATTGCGGTCGGCACCGACGAAATCTACGCAGCCACCGACAAACTCGCCGACAACGGGCTGAAATTCATGCCCGGCCCTCCGGAAACCTATTACGACATGTCCTATGCCAGGGTGAACGGCCATGACGAGCCGATCGAGCGGATGAAGAAGCACGGCATCCTGATCGACGGTGAAGGTGTCGTCGACGGCGGCACGACCAAGATCCTGCTGCAGGTCTTTTCGAAAACTGTGATCGGCCCGATCTTCTTCGAGTTCATCCAGCGCAAGGGCGACGAAGGCTTTGGCGAGGGCAATTTCCGCGCGCTGTTCGAATCGATCGAGCAGGACCAGATCAAGCGCGGCGTGATCAAGGTGGATGGCAAAGCGGCCTGAAACCTCAAGCTCGTTTGCGGCTCGATCGGCTTTGATCTAAGTTCCGATCACAAGAGGTCGAGCCGTGAACGTCTCCATAACCGAAGCCAGAGCTAAGCTATCGGAACTCGTAAGGCGCGCGAAGGCCGGCGAGGAGATCGTGATCACCCGACGCGGTAAGCCGGTGGCGCGTCTTCTCCCCCCTCCGGTGAAGGTGGGCCTTCTGCCAGGCATCGGCACTACCTCAGCCGTTGATGGGCCGATTATGTAAGATGAGAATTGGCAACTGGAGCCCCCAGCCTCTCGACCTCTGCCTTCCTTAGATGTCATAACGAGCAGGAACTCGTCCAACTGTGGCGGCTTGACCAAGGTGCCGGATAGCATCGCATGCAGGTTGCCGGACATGCGAGCAGGTGATCAGGCAGGTTCATGGTGTCATCCGATCGACCGCACCAGATACAAGCCCGCCCACATAACCACAGATCCGGCAAGAACGATCAGCAAAAGCCGGCTCATCCGCCGCCGCATGACTTGCGTTTCCAGATCCCGCGCGACGTTGATGTTGGTGATGGTGTGGAACATCATCGCCTTGCGCGGAAAGCCGCTGCGGTTGGTCAGGCCGAGCGTGCGCGCCTCGACGCGGTAGCTCAACCGGATCGCCTGGATGAAGGCCGCCAGCAAGGCGAGTGCCCAGACACCGGCCAGCAGATAGTGCCCCGTCATTCCCTCACCTCTCGTATTTCTCGACCTTCTGCTCGATGGCGCCGAAGATCGAATGACCCGTCTTGTCCTTCATCTCGATGCGCACCGTGTCGCCGAAGCGCAGGAACGGCGTCTTGGGTTCGCCTGATACAATGGTCTCGATCATGCGCAGTTCTGCGATGCAGGAATAGCCGGCGCCGCCGTCCTGGACAGGCTTGCCCGGCCCGCCGTCGAGCTTGTTGGAGACGGTGCCCGAGCCGACGATGGTGCCGGCGGCCAGCGGCCTTGTCCTGGCGGCATGCACGATCAGCGCCGGGAAATCGAAGGTCATGTCGATGCCGGCATTGGCCCGGCCGAAGGGCTTGCCGTTGACATCGGCGAGCAGCGGCAGGCTGACCTTGCCGCCATCCCAGGCGTCTCCCAGTTCGTCCGGCGTCACTGCGACAGGCGAGAACGCCGAGGACGGCTTTGACTGGAAAAAGCCGAAACCTTTCGCCAGCTCCGGTCCTGTCAGTGCGCGCAGCGTCACGTCGTTGACCAGCATGATCAGCCGGATCGCGGCGCGCGCTTCCTCGAGGCTTGCACCCATCGGCACGTCGTCGACGACAACAGCGACTTCGCCTTCCATATCGATGCCGAACGCCTCGTCGACTATCCGGATCGGATCGCGTGGCGGAATGAAGGAATCCGAGCCGCCCTGGTAGATCAGCGGGTCGGTCCAGAAGCTCGCCGGCATCTCGGCGCCGCGGGCTTTGCGAACCAGTTCGACGTGGTTCACATAGGCCGAGCCATCGGCCCACTGATAGGCACGCGGCAGC
This sequence comes from Mesorhizobium sp. M0047, assembly GCF_040323315.1. Lineage (NCBI taxonomy): Bacteria > Pseudomonadati > Pseudomonadota > Alphaproteobacteria > Hyphomicrobiales > Phyllobacteriaceae > Mesorhizobium > Mesorhizobium sp. M0047. Next base: position 26,601 of record NZ_JAMYUW010000001.1, read on the forward strand.
GGCGAATGGGCGTCATGCTCGTGGAAGCGTTCCGACGGCATCGCATTGTTCTCCAGCGATTCCGCTATCGTCGCGAGATGTGGGGCGATGCGCCGCCAGTCGTCTAGCGCCGCCTGCAGCGTGCGCGCCAGGAACGAGGCGTCGGTGAAGCGTGTCAGGTCGCGCGAGACGACGACGAGTTTTCCGTCGCGCGTCCCGTCCTTCAATGTGGCAAGCTTCATGCGGTTTCCTCTCCCTGTGCGGCTTTGGCGCCGCTTAATTCCACAACAAGGCCGTCGCGGGCGATCGTCAAGTCGCCGGCCCATGTTTTCCTGACAGCGGCGATCCAGTCGGCCTCGCCGATCTCGGCATCGTCGGCCGGAATGAGGTGATTGAGCACCAGGCTCGTCACGCCGGCATCGCGGGCGATATGCCCGGCTTCTTCGGCAAAGCTGTGGCTGGCGAGCAGATGGTCTCTCAGCCGCCCGCCATTGCCGGTCTTAGCCACAAGCCGCTCGATGCCGTCTTCCAGCATGGCTTCGTGGACCAGGACGTCGGCGTCCCGGGCAAAATCGGCGAGCGGTGGAAAAAAGGCCGTATCCGCGGAGAACACAACGCTTTTCCCGTCATGCTCGAAGCGCAGGGCAAAACAGTCGGTCACCGGCGGATGCTCGACGCGCAGCGCCGAGACCTTCAAACCACCCTGCTCGACCACTTGGCCTTCGCCGAACTCGACCATCGAAACCAACTCGCGGATATCCGGCCGGCCCTCATCGACGATGCGTATCTCGATGTCGAACTCCATCGACTGACAAAAGCGCCGCCAGTAGTGGCCCGTGCCGGGCGGACCGAACACTTCGATGGGTGTTGCCAGCCCCGCCGTCCAGGCGGTGTGGATCAGCGGTCCCAGTTCCAACACATGGTCGGAATGCAGATGCGTGACGAAGACCAGGTCGAGCGCCTTCAGGCTCATGCCGGCGTCGACCAGACCACGCGTGACGCCGAGACCGCAATCGACGACGATGCTGCGCCCGCCGATCTGCAGCAGCGACGAACTCGGCCATGGTCCGCCCGGCCGCAATGCCGGACCACCCTTCGAGCCCAAAAGCACCAGTCGGTCCGCCATTGGCTCAGTGCTCAAGACCAGTCGCCCTCGGGCGTGCCGTTGAAACGCTTCTTCAGGTCGGACCAGCAGTCGATGTAATTGTCCTGCCGGGTTTCCAGTTCGGCGCCGTAGCGGGTCAGCATCTGCGGAAAGCGGGTTTCGAACATGAAGGCCATGGTGTTGTCGAGCTTGACCGGTTTCAGGTCCGCGCGCGAGGCCTTTTCGAAGCCAGGCGCATCCGGTCCATGGGCCAGCATCAGATTGTGCAAGCTGATGCCGCCGGGTACAAAACCCTCTTCCTTGGCATCGTACTGGCCGTGGATCAGCCCCATGAACTCGCTCATGATGTTGCGGTGGTACCAGGGCGGCCGGAACGTATCTTCGGCCACCAGCCAGCGCGGCGGGAAGATGACGAAGTCGATGTTGGCGGTGCCCTCCTCGCCGCTCGGCGCGGTCAGCACGGTGAAGATCGACGGGTCTGGATGGTCGAACAACAGCGCGCCGACCGGCGAAAAGGTTGCCAGATCATATTTGTAGGGCGCGTAGTTGCCGTGCCAGGCGACGACATCCAGGGGCGAGTGACCGATCTCGGTGACATGGAAATTGCCGCACCATTTGACGATCAGCCGGCACGGCGTTTCCTTGTCCTCGAACCATGCGCAAGGTGTCTTGAAATCGCGCGGATTGGCCAGGCAGTTGGCGCCGATCGGACCACGATCGGGCAGCGTCAGCTTGGCGCCGTAATTCTCGCAGACATAGCCGCGCACTTCGGCATCGACCAGTTCGACCTTGAACACCAGACCGCGCGGCAGCACTGCGAGCTCGCCGGGCCGCAGCTCGATGACGCCCATCTCGGTGATGAAGCGCAAGGCACCGACTTGCGGCACGACCAGCAACTCCCCGTCGGCATTGAAGAAATGATCGTCCGCCATCGAGCGGTTGGCGACGTAGACATGCGCTGCCATGCCGGTCTGTCCCAGCACATCGCCTGATGTGGTGATGCTGCGCATGCCGGCGATGAAATCGGTGGGCTCTTTCGGCATCGGCACCGGATTCCAGCGGTACTGGCCGAGCGCCAGTTCGTGATCGCCGACATTGGGCGCGCTCTTCCACAAGGGATAGCTCGCCCGTTTGAAGCGGCCAGTGTGCTTGACGCTCGGCCGAATGCGATAGAGCCAGGAGCGCTCATTGGTGCCGCGCGGCGCGGTGAAGGGCGAGCCGGAAAGCTGCTCGGCATAGAGCCCATAGGCCGGCCGCTGCGGCGAATTCCGCCCCTGCGGGAGCGAACTCGGCAAGGTCTCGGTTTCAAAGTCGTTGCCGAACCCCGGCATGTAGGAAAAGGCCATTGCTTCCTCCCGGAATAGATCTCAATTGACCAAACTGGTTTCATTTGTAACCATCGAAAATGTAACCATCAATGGCGGCTTTGAAAAAATGGCGATCAAGAGCGAAGCGTCCGACGCGCCTGAAATTCTCAATCTGGAAAATTTCCTGCCCTACCGGCTCTACCGTCTTGCCGACGCCGTCAGCCGCGAATTTTCGCGAATATACAAGGACAGTCACGGCCTGACGCGGCCGGAATGGCGTACCCTTTCCGGGCTTGGGCAGCATGGAACGATGACCGCGACTGAACTCGGCAACCAATCGGCCATGCACAAGACCAAGGTATCGCGGGCGGTGGCTGAACTCGAACGGCGACGCTGGCTCACCCGAACCGCTGACGAGAATGACCGCCGCGTCGAACATCTGGCGCTGACCAGGGTCGGCCTTGCGGCCTATCGCGAAATGGTGCCGCTGGCGAAGGCGTTCGAGAGGGATTTGCTTGACAAACTTAGCGCAAGCGAGCGTGCGGCGATCTCGAACGGATTGGCCGCGCTGGAGGCCGCCTTGGCGTCAACCCACGGCCAGTTGCGGAATGACATCGAATAGGCGCAAGGAACAGCCCTTGTTGGCCCGGTTGGATGGCGAGGGCGGCATCTACTCGCCCTCGCCACTTGGAGCAACATTGATCGACGCCGCGGATTCAGTCGGCGCCGATGACTTGGCTTTCGCCGGCAAGCATCCGTTCGTTGGGATCGATCGGTCCAAGGTTCTTCACGATCCGGAAGCGACCGCTCTGTGCCTGCGCAATGTACATGTTCATGCGAACATGGTGCTGGCCGGGGACCATTTCGGCCGGGCCACCCGGTCCCTCGCTGATCCGGGCGTGGTCGAGCGCCCGGATAACCGCGTCGCGCTCGACCGAGCCGGCTTCGTTCACCGCCGCTTCCCACATTTTGATCGCCCGGTAGTGGCCGGTGCAGCCGCTGCCCGCGGTCAACATCGCGCTGCCGGGGAATCGGTCCTGGTAGCGCCGCAAGAGCGCCCGGCCAAACGGATCCTCGAGTTCCTGATAGTAGTCGAGGCAACTGTAGAGGCCTTCGATTTGCTCGGACGGCACGAGATTGAAGAAGTTCTCGTCGAAGTAGGTGCAGATGAACTTGCCGCCTCGCTTGCCGAAACCAGCCCTGTGCAGCTCGTCGAGAAACGGCGTCAAGCCCGGCGGAACCAGGGTGTTGAAGACCACTTCAGCGCCGCTCGCCATGATCTGCTGCACCGTCTGCCGGAAATCGACGGTATCGAGCGGAAAATACTCCTCACCGACGATCTCGCCGCCATTGGCGCGAACCACCCGGCTCGCGGCCTTGTTCAACAGATGGGGCCAGATGTAGTCGGCCGAAGGCAGATAGAACTTCTTCGCCCCGGTGCTCTTCATGAACCATGGGATCAGCGGCTCGACCTGCTGCGCGGGCACCGGGCCCGTGCAGAAGATCAGGGGATCGCTTTCCTGCCCCTCGTATTGCTCGGTGTAGATGTAGAGCGTCCTGCCGCGTGTGACCGCCTCGCTCTTGATGGCTTGGCGGGTCGAACTGTAGATGCCTCCGACGACCAGATCGACTTTGTCGACATCTATCAGTTTCGCGGTCCTTGCCTTGGCAACGCTGTCGGTGGTCTCACCGTCCTCAATGATGACTTTCACCGGCCGGCCCAGCAAGCCGCCCTTGGCGTTGATGTCATCGACGAGCATGGTCGTGAGGTTTGCGTTGGCGATGCCCATGAAGGACAACGGGCCGGTGAGTTCGGCGATAAGGCCGATCTTGATGGGTTTCTGGTCCATCTCATGTCTCCGATCTTTGGGGTTCGTGGGTGCGCCGCCGGTAGCAGGCGGCGCGAAAGGCACGTCAGGCCTCATAGTGGCCGAGCAGCATCGCCGCTTGCGGCTTGCCCACGTGGCCAGCCTCCTGCAGGATCGCCGGCACTTCGGGATCCGATACGAAGTTCTTCCAACCCTCGGCATCCCAGTCGAAGATCGCCCAGACGCGGTCGGACTCGCTGGGGTCGCGGAACACGGTCGCGCCGTTCGAACCGTGCAGTCGGCGCTTGTCGGCGCCCTTGGTCGAAAAGATACGGATGAAGCGGTCGACGTCCGCCACCTTGGTCGTTGCGAGAAGCATCTGATTTCCTCCTGTCGGTCGCGGCCACCATTGATCCGTCGACAGGATCACGATGCGCGCCTCGGAGCAGGTGCACATGGGGAGGATTCCCTATGCCGATGACTACGTCTCGCCCGGCCGGACAAGGCCGTGCTCGACCGCATAGAGTACCGCGGCGGCGCGAGTGGTCACACCGATCTTGGCATAGACGTTCTGGATATGGTGGTCCGCGGTCTTGGGCGAGATATCCAGCTCGCGCCCCGCTTCCTTGGCGGTGAGGCCGGCGGCGATCAGGCGCAACACCTCGATCTCACGTGGCGTCATTCCAGCCAGCGGCCGGTGCGGCGCCCGGCGCGACCGCTGGCCGGCGAAGGACAGCACGGCCTCGGCGGCGTCGGGGCAGATACTGCCCTCACGAACGGCAGCGCGCAACTGCGTCGCCGCGGCGTCGCTGGGCAGTGCCCTGCGGTGAGGACGTTCCTCCCGCGACGTTTGGAACGCTTCGGCAGCGGCCAGGATTCTCGCCGCCGGGGACAGGTCGGAACCGCCGACCTTGCGGTGATAGCCAGAGCCGTCCAGGCGTTCGTGATGGCGCAGGACGAGTGAGGCCATCGCCTCGCCTTCGCGGCCGAACGAGGCCAGCGCACGCTCGCCGTAATAGGCGTGCAGTTGGGCTGCGTCGCGCTCGCGGACCGACAGCGGACCATTGCGCATCCAGGTTGCCACCGGCACGACGAGTTCGCCAATGTCGTGGATGCAGCCCGCCCAGCGCAGCGCACGGACGTCGTCGGCGGGCAGCCCCATCTGTCTCCCCGCTCCCTCAGCCAGTTCCGCCACCATCCGCGAATGGCCTTGTGTGAACGGCATGCGCATGTCGATCATGTCGGCGATGGCGAGAAATGCCTCGTCGCAGTCCGCCTCATCGAGCGACACCGGCGGATCGGGCTCCAGCGCCAAAATCGTCTCCCGGTCGACAGTCACGCCGATGCCTTCCATCAGCACCGCCGCGTTTGCCGAGACAAGCCGGGCCAGATCAGCCGCATAAGGGCCGTCGCCGCGGCTGGCGATAGTTTCGGCCATTTCCACGATCCCTACGGCATCGCTAAGCGCAACGACATCCTGCGCCAGCGTGATCAATTGGACGGCCGGCAGTACCTCCTCGCCGCTCAGTCCACGTGGCAGACCCTTGCCGTCCCAGCGTTCGTAGATTTGTCCAAGATTGCGGCCCATCTCCCCGGACAAGCCAAGCCGCTCACCGATGCGCTGCGCGACCTCGCAATGCGCGATCAGCACCGGGCGGGCCACCGCCAACGCCTGCGACATGGCGGCCTCGATCGCCCTGGCCTGCGCGTCAGGCTGGAGATCGTAGTAGAACCGCTTGAAGGCCTGTAGGAAGACCCTGCCCAGTTCCGCACGATTGCCCATGTCGAGACCGACAAGGTCCTGGCGGAGCGCGATTTCGTCGCCGAAGGTTGCCGACAGAAGATCGGTATCCGCGTTGCAGCCAACATAGCGAAGCATCGACTGGTGGTAGGCATCGCGCCGAACCTGCTCGGAAACGCCCGCACGATCTGCGATCCGCATCGCAAGCACGCAGGATTTCAGCGCGAAGTCGCGAGAATGGCCGGTTGCGAGGTCCGAAGCATAGGCGAGGACCATCATGAAGTCCGCCCGGCGGATCGAGACTTTTGTCATCGCCCACCTCCCAATGAGCATGCTAGTCCCGCGGGCCGTCAATACCTAGCGGAAAATCCCACGCACGCCGTCAGCCGGCTGGCTGGTTTCAGATCCCCGGCGCCAACGCCTACCAGTCCATCACCACCTTGCCCGAACTGCCGCTGCGCATGGCATCGAAGCCGGCCTGAAAGTCATCGATGCCGATGCGGTGCGTGATCAAGCCGGAGACCTCCAGCGGACCCTGCACAAGCGCGATCATCTTGTACCAGGTCTCGAACATCTCGCGGCCATAGATGCCCTTGAGGTGCAGCATCTTGAAGATGACCTTGTTCCAGTCGATCTCGAAGCCGGTGGGCGCGATGCCCAGGATGGCAATCTTGCCGCCATTGTTCATGGTATCGATCATGTCGCGGAAGGCGGGGGCGGCGCCCGACATTTCGAGGCCGACATCAAAGCCTTCGGTCATGCCGAGCGCCGGCATGACGTCGCGCAGTTTTTCCTTCGAGGCGTCGACGACATGCTGGACGCCGAGCTTTTTCGCCAGCGCCAGCCGCACAGGGTTGATGTCGGTGATCACCACCTTTCGTGCGCCGACGCATTGCGCGACGAGCGCGCCCATGATGCCGATCGGTCCGGCCCCGGTGACCAGTACGTCCTCGCCGACCAAGTCAAAGGACAATGCCGTGTGGACGGCGTTGCCCAGGGGATCGAAGATCGCGGCGATCTCGTCGGGCACGTCGTCGGGGATCGGCACGACATTGTGCTGCGGAATCGCCAGATATTCGCCAAAGGCGCCCGGACGGTTGACGCCGACGCCGAGCGTGTTGCGGCAGAGATGCCCTCGCCCGGCACGGCAGTTGCGGCAATGGCCGCAGACGATATGACCCTCGCCCGACACGCGCTGGCCGACCTTGTATTCGGTGACAGCGGCGCCGAAATCGGCGACGGTGCCGACAAATTCATGGCCGGTGACCATCGGCACCGGCACCGTCTTCTGCGCCCACTGATCCCAATTGTAGATATGGACGTCGGTGCCGCAGATTGCCGTCTTGCGGATCTTGATCAGCACGTCGTTAGGGCCGATTTCCGGCACCGGCACCTCTTCCATCCAGATGCCCGGCTCGGCCTTGGCCTTCACCAGCGCCTTCATCATGTTCGACATGCTTTTGTCCCTTGAATCTCTTGATCCGGAATGGCTTTCGATTGCGGCCTTTCAGGAAATCACGCCCAATTCCTTGCCGACCGCTTCGAATGCCTCAACCGCACGGTCGATGTCCGCGGCGGAATGCGCCGCCGACATCTGGGTGCGGATGCGCGCCTGGCCCTTCGTCACCACCGGGAAGGAAAAACCGATGACGTAGATGCCACGCTTCAGCATGCGAGCCGCCATCTCCTGCGCCAGCGTCGCATCGCCCAGCATCACTGGAATGATCGGATGATCAGCACCAGCCAGCGTGAAACCGAGCTTGCCCATCTGCGACCGGAACCGCGCCGCATTGGCATACAGGTGCTCGCGCAAGGCATCGCCATTGCGGATCAGGTCGAATACCTTGATCGAAGCGCCGGCGATCGCCGGCATCAGCGTGTTGGAAAAAAGATAGGGCCGCGAGCGCTGGCGCAGCCAGTCGACCACCTGCCTCTTGCCAGAGGTGTAGCCGCCGGATGCACCGCCGAGGGCCTTGCCGAGTGTCCCGGTGATGATGTCGACCCTGCCCTCGACGCCACAATGCTCGGGCGAGCCGCGACCGTTCTGGCCAACGAAGCCGACCGCATGGCTGTCGTCAACCATCACCATGGCGTCGTATTTATCGGCAAGGTCGCAGACACCCCTGAGATTGGCGATGATGCCATCCATCGAGAACACACCGTCGGTGGCGATCAGCCGGAAGCGGCAGTCCCTGGCTTCCTTCAGGCGCGCCTCGAGATCGGCCATGTCGTTGTTGGCGTAGCGAAAGCGTTTGGCCTTCGACAGCCGCACGCCGTCGATGATCGAAGCGTGGTTCAGCGCATCGGAAATGACCGCGTCCTCTTCACCGAGCAACGTCTCGAACAGGCCGCCATTGGCATCGAAGCAGGAGCCATAGAGGATGGTGTCTTCCAGGCCGAGGAAGGATGAAATCGTCGCCTCGAGCTGCTTGTGCTCCTCCTGCGTGCCGCAGATGAAGCGTACTGATGCCATGCCATAGCCATAGCGGTCGAGCGCCTGCTTGGCCGCATCGCGTAGGTCGTCGCTGTCGGCAAGGCCGAGATAATTATTGGCGCAGAAGTTGAGCACTTTCTGCCCGCCGACCTCGATCTCAGCCGACTGGGTCGAGGAGATCACGCGCTCGGATTTGTAGAGGCCGGCCGATTTGAGCCCCGCGAGCTCGTTGTCGATGTGGGAAAGGAATGCTGCGGTCATGGTTGGGCCTCGTTCGATGTGGGCCGACTGTCGTCTCGTCCGAGCTAAAAATCCATCGCAAAAACGACCGGATCGGTGGCAAGCGACCCGATGTGGCCCCGATGATCACAAAAGCGACACTACAACAAATGGTGCTGGCTGGTGACCGCTCGAATGCCGGCATGACGCTAAACGGGCCGATAACCATTTCGCGATCTTTCCACGTCCCAACCTTGCCGGACGGCTGTGGATTTCCAGACCTGTTAATGTTTGCAGGCCAGTCTTCGCAGCAGGAATCCGTTGGCGAAGAGGACCGCCCCCGAAAATGTCGCAGCAGCCGGCGCAGACCGTTTCAGGCAAACTCATACTGCTGATCAAAGCTGGCTACTGGCTGGCCCTGCTGATCATTGCCGCCATGGTGATAGCCTCCTTCATCCTGCTGCAGCAGATGATGGCCACCCAACAGCACAACAACACCTTGCTCGACATCGTCAGCACGCAAAAGACGCTTTCGCAGCGCATCGTCTTCCTGGCCGGCGCAACCGGTGCTGCTTCGCGTGACAAACAGCCGGCGCTGGTCAGCGCGCTCAAGCAGGCCACGGGGGAGTTCGAGACCAACTACGATCTGCTGCTAAAGCAGACGGGAGCCGACCCCCAATCGCCGGCCAAGCTCGATCCGAGGTCGATCGACAGCGTCCTTTTCGCCAAGCCCTTCCACCTCGACTATTTCTCGGTCGGGCTGATCGCCAATGGCGACCGCCTGATCTCGGCCTATGAATCTCAATTCAGCGGCAATGGCGGCTACAAGGGCGGCGGCGAGCGCGTCAATCTCGATGCCTCCGTCGCCAATGCGAACTTGTCGGGCTACGCCGCGCTTGGCCAGCGCATCAGCGCCGATGCAGACGAGCGTTCCGAGAAGCTGCTCGCTCTCCACCGCACGCTGTTCTACGCCACCCTGGGCGTCATCATACTGGTGGCACTCTTCATCTTCAGGCCGATGTCGAACGCCATCCTGCGCAAGACGCATGAGCTGATCGACGCGCGCAATTCGATGGCCTTCATCGCGGTGCATGACGGCCTCACCGGCCTGCACAACCGCACGTTCCTGACCGATCATTTCGACACGCTGATCAAGGGGTCACACCGCCGCCGGGAGCGCCTGGCTGTGATCCAGCTCGACCTCGACCGGTTCAAGCAGATCAACGATACGCTAGGCCATGCCGCAGGCGACTATGTGCTGGTCGTCACCGCGCAGCGCATGCGCGATTCCTGCCGAGCGTCGGACTTGTGCGCGCGCCTGGGCGGCGACGAGTTCGTCATGATCCTCGGCGGCGCCGGCGGCACCGAAGACATCAACATGCTGGCCCGGCGCATCCTGGCGCATATCAACGAGCCGATCGTCTTCCAGGGCACGACCGTTCTCCCGGGCGCCAGCGCCGGCATCGCCGTCTACCCGATCGACGCCGACAATGCTCAGGATCTGCTGGTTCATGCCGATCTGGCGCTCTATTCCGCCAAGAAGCTGGGCGGCGGCAACTTCTCCTTCTTCTCCGAAGAGTTGCGCCGCGAGCTCGACTATCGCAAGCAGCTCGAGCACGACATCAAGGTCGCCATCGCGGAGCGGGCATTCCAGGTCTATTTCCAGCCCCAGGTTTCGCTGACCAACGGCACGATCAGCGGCATCGAAGCGCTGGTGCGCTGGAACCATGCCGAGCGCGGCATGATCCCACCGGGCGAATTTATCCCGGTCGCCGAAAAATGCGGCTTCATGCCCGAGATCGGCCGCATCGTCATCGCCAAGGCGATCAACGAAGCCGCCGAATGGAACCGCGCCGGCATTGCCTTCGGCCGGCTTGCGGTCAATGTTTCCGGCACCGAACTGCGCGAGCACGATTTCGATGAGTTTCTTTTCGAGACGCTGGAAAAGGCCGGGCTGCCGCCACAGAAACTGTCGCTGGAAATCGTCGAATCCGTTATCCTCGACGACGAGAAGACGGGTATCGCCGCCAAGCTGCGCCACATCAGGGCGGCCGGCGTCCACCTGGAACTCGATGATTTCGGTACCGGTTATGCCTCGCTAAGCCATGTCAATCCGAACGAGATCGACCGGCTGAAGATCGATCGACGCTTCGTCCAGAACATTCATGAGAATGGCGACAACTCGAAGATCGTGCGCGCCATCACCGAGCTTGCCCGTGGCCTCGGCATCTCCATCGTCGCCGAAGGCGCCGAAACCGAAGCCGAACTCGAATCGCTGATGGCGATCGGCTGCGACCAGGTGCAGGGCTACTCCATCGCCTTCCCGATGCCGCACGACAAGGCACTGGAATGGCTGACTGCCCGCATGCCGAAGAAGGCCAGGCTGACGGTGCTGCAGGGAAGCCTGGCATAGGCGTCGCCCAAAGCGTATCGCGCTTGAGCGGAACCGAGCGACGCGCTTTATTATCCCGAACCGCTACGCACTTTTGGGCGAGATGTTCCAGGACGGCTTCGACGCAAGACGAAGCTGACCAATTTGATCACCGCGCCAAAGCTACGCCATTACACTTTTGGAACAATCCGGGGCTACGACGACTGAGCCGATGAGCCGGGCCCGCCCTCCTATCCCCCGACATTCGCCCGCAACGCCGCCAGAACCTGCGCGAACTCCGCCAGCCGCTCGTCGGACAGTCCGACCCGTAGCCGCTTGTCAAAGGACAACGCAGCCTTGCGCAAGGTCTCGAACATCGCTTCTCCCGCCGCGGTCAGTTCGACCAGATGAACCCGGCGGTTGACGGGATCGCGGCGGCGTATCAGCAGGCCCTGCGCCTCCATCGCATTGAGATGGTGGGTCAGCGTCGCCCCCTGGATGCCGATCATGCCGGCAAGCTCGCGCTGATTGGCAAGCTTGCTCGATTTGACCGACAGCAGAGTGAGCCAGACCGGCAACGTACCGCCCGCTTCGACAAGAGCAGCATCGAAGGCCTGGGCGACAAGTTTGGCGGTGCGGCCGAGATTCATGCCGACTGGCGGGCGGTCAAAGGGCGTCATCGTCGGACACTAGGCGGTGTTCTCCGTAGAGGGAACTGGGTGACAGTCTTATACATTGACATCTAATCATTTGATATCTAATCATATGCGAACGGCGGGCAAAAAAGAGGAAATGCGGTCATGCAATATGTCTACATCGTCGTCCTCGGTCTTCATGTCATGGCCGGCGTGTTCTGGGCCGGCACCACCATCGCGGTCGGCCGCGATCCGGAGATCCGGGCGGAACGGTTCTTCCGGCCCCAAATGGGCGCGGCCGGCCTGGTTTTCCTCACCGGCATACTGCTTTGGTATTTCTTCCATCAAGGCCTTTTCGGTCCGATGGAGAAGGTGCTGGCGCTGGGCATCGCCACGGCTCTAATTGCCGCCGGCGTCCAGGGCGCGCTGGTCGGTTCTGCCACCAGGCAGCTTGCCGGCACCGACGCGGCGACGGAAGCCCGGTTGCGCGCGAAAATGACAAGAGGCGAGCGCATCGCCGGCGGTTTGCTGGTCATCACCGTGCTGTGCATGGCCGTCGCGCGGATGGTCTGAGGCGCAGCATAATTTCACGGAATCGCATGTTGTCTGGCCACCGGCCAGTAACGTGCGGGCGCGTGGTCGGACCGAAGTACACGGGCTCTCGTACGCAAGCCCGACCGCGCGCCACCGAGTCCCCTAGCACCAGATTTCAAATCCGCAAGCCGAACCTGATGCCGTCATAGATGGCGGCATGGATGTTGCGCGAGGCGACCGCGTCGCCGATCCGAAACAGCACGAAGCGCGCTTCTGGATTGCGCTCAGGAAAGATGTCGCCACCATTCACCAGCCGCTCATAGTCGATCGCGCCGCCGTTCTTCGACAGCGGCTTCAGCGAGAGATAGAGATCGTCGAGCGGCAGCGTGCCGTGCTCGACCACCACCTGGTCGACCCTGCGCTCGCCGCGCCAGCCATCGGCGAAATCCGAGGCCAGCTCGGCGACCAACAGGTTGCCCTCGCGCCGCACCGAGCGCAGCCGGGTGTTGATGGTGATCGTGACCCCCTTTTCCTGGAAGGCTCGCATGTATGGCACATGGTTCATGCCACCCATTTCCGGCGCAAAGAACCGCTCCGGCGAAACAAGCTCGAGTTTCGAGCCGGCATTGGCGATCAGTTCGGCCGCGCCCATGCCCTGATGGCCGCCATTGTCGTCATAGAGCAGCACATTTTCGGCCGCCTTGACGCTGCCGGCCATGATGTCCCAACTCGAGGTGACCAGGTTGTCACCAGCCGTCAGCGGCGGGTTCTGCGGCAGCCCGCCGGTGGCAACCACCACAACGTCGGGCGACAATGCCAGAACGTCGTCTTTCTCGGCCCAGGTGTCATAACGGATCTCGACCCCGAGCCGGTCGAGTTCGGCCAATCGCCAATCGATGATGCCGATCAATTCCTTACGCCGCGGGTTCTGCGTCGCCAGCCGAACCTGGCCGCCGGCCTGCGACGATGCTTCCAGGATCGTGACTTGATGGCCTCTCTCTGCCGCGACTCGCGCCAGTTCCAACCCGCCGGCGCCGGCGCCGACGACGACGACTTTATGCTTCGGTCCTTCAGTCTTGACGATGATGTGCGGGATGTCGGCCTCGCGGCCGGTCGCCGCATTGTGGACGCACAGCGCTTCACCGCCTTCGTAGATGCGATCGAGACAATAGGTGGCGCCGACACAAGGGCGGATTTCGTGCTCCCTGCCCTCCATCACTTTTTTGACAATGTGCGGATCGGCGATGTGGGCGCGGGTCATGCCGACCATGTCGAGCTTGCCGGTGGCGATGGCGTGCCGCGCGGTGGCGACATCGGAAATGCGCGCCGCATGGAAGGTCGGGAATTTTGTCGCCGCCCTCACCTCGCCGGCGAAATCGAGATGTGGCGACGAGCGCATGCCAGTCACCGGGATAACCTTGGTGAGTGCCGCATCGCTCTCGATCGAGCCGCGGATGATGTTGAGGAAATCGACCTTGCCGGAGCCGGCCAGCCGTTTTGCAATCTCTATGCCTTCCGCCTTCGATAGGCCTTTTTCGAAATCTTCATCGGCGACCATGCGGATGCCGACGACGAATTTATCGCCGACCGCCGCACGCACGGCATCAAGCACCATGTTGGTGAAGCGTAGGCGGTTGTCCAACGAGCCACCGAATTCGTCGTCGCGGTGATTGGTGGCCGGCGACCAGAAGCCGTCCATCAGATGCCCGTAGGCCTCGAACTCGATGCCGTCGAGGCCCGCGGCGTGGCAGCGCTGGGCCGCTGACGCATAGTCGGCGACGATGCGCTCAATGTCCCAGTCCTCGATGGTCTTCGGGAAAGCGCGATGCGCCGGTTCGCGCACGGGCGAAGCCGAGAGCACCGGCAGCCAATCGGCCTTGTTCCAGCCGGTACGGCGGCCGAGATGGGTGATCTGGATCATCACCTTGCAGTCGTGCTCGTGACAGGCGTCAGCGAGTTCGGCCAGCCACGGCACGATCCTGTCCTCATAGACATGCAGATTGCCGAAGGCGGCCGGACTGTCGCGCGAAACGATCGCCGAGCCGGCGGTCATGGTCAGCGCCATGCCGCCCTTGGCCTTTTCGGCATGGTAGAGCCGGTAGCGCTCTTTCGGCATGCCATCTTCGGAATAGGCCGGCTCATGGCTGGTCGACATGACCCGGTTCTTCAGCGTCAGATGTTTGAGCTGATAGGGCTGGAGAAGCGGATCGCTGCTGGTCATCGTCTTCCTGCGGTTTCAAATTGTGCTAATGAGCGGCAAATTTCGTTTTCAAGCATGTCGTCCCCACATTTCCCGGCATGCGATAAGGATCCCGCTCATGATCGACACCAAAACCCTCACCCAGCTCGGCGCCCACGTCGAGACGCCACAGAGCCCCGAAGCAGCGATCCTGGAGACCGTGCCGTTTGCGCGCGGCGACGGGCCGCCGGCGATCGTGCGCTTCACCTGCCCGGAATTCACCTCGCTGTGCCCGGTCACCGGCCAGCCGGATTTCGCCCATATCGTCATCGACTATGCGCCCGATGCGCTGCTGGTGGAATCCAAGTCGCTCAAACTGTTCATGACCTCGTTTCGCAACCATGGCGCCTTCCATGAAGACTGCACCGTAGTGATCGGCCGCCGTATTGTGGCGGCAACCAAGCCCTTGTGGCTGCGCATAGGCGGCTACTGGTATCCGCGCGGCGGCATTCCGATCGACGTGTTCTGGCAGACCGGCGCGCCGCCCGAAGGCGCCTGGCTGCCTGACACCGGCGTCGCGCCCTATCGCGGGCGCGGCTAGCTCGCTCATCATTCGCACTGATATTGGCTGAGTGCCCATTCACCGGTCACCGACAACAGATCCGTGATCTTCCAGTCGCCGTCGACCTTCTTGAACTTCCACTCCAGCCGGTGCGGGTTTCCAGCGATGACGAAGGCGACGACGACCTTGGCCTGGTCGCCACTGATCGCCTCGAGCGTCTTCAGGCTCTTGGCGATCTCGGCCTTGTCGTAATCAGCGTTGTCGAGCGCCATGTTGGGGTCGAGGCATTCGCCCTGCCCGGATTTGCGCAAGGCGTCGCTCTTGTCGAGCACCGTTTTTGCCGGATCGATGAAATGGCTGCGCTGCGCCGGATCGATCTCCAGCCCAGCCTGATCGTAAAACGGCAGCACCACGGCGGTCGGGGATCCCGGCTG
Source organism: Mesorhizobium sp. M0047 (assembly GCF_040323315.1). Lineage (NCBI taxonomy): Bacteria > Pseudomonadati > Pseudomonadota > Alphaproteobacteria > Hyphomicrobiales > Phyllobacteriaceae > Mesorhizobium > Mesorhizobium sp. M0047. Next base: position 41,909 of record NZ_JAMYUW010000001.1, read on the forward strand.
GACGGGTGCTGCCGGCGCTGCCTCGGCTGGCGACCATCCGACCGGGGGTGTTGCCGGTTCCACGGCCCCGCCGGGCGCATTTGCCGGCGGCGCCCCGCTGTCGCCCAGCGCGGTGTCAGCCGGGGTGTTTGCCGGCGGCGCACCCAACAAACCTTGGGCGGCGGCACCGCTCAGACTCACCGCCAGCAGGCACATGGTCGAGAGTGCCAGGAACGGGCGATGGGCCATCGCATCACTCCGCTGTCTGGCCGGCCATGCATTCCAGCGCGCTGAGCTTCCAGTCGTTGGTCTTCGAGGCAATGTCCGATATCTTCCATTTGCCTTCGATCTTCTTGAGCGACCACACCATTTCGCGTTTGGAATCGTCGCCTTCGGAGAAAAGGCTGAAGGACGCTGTAACCTCTGCATTGTCGCCATCCAGCTTCTCAGACAGTTTCAGCGTTTTCGAGATGGTCTTCTGATCGAAATCCTGGGCGTCCAGGCCAGGATCGAAATCGATGCACGCGACCTCGTCCGGGTTCTTTTTCGTTGCCTGGTCGTTCAGGTCGAACAGTTTCGTCACCGGCTCGGTGAACCGATCCCGGTATTGTTCGTCGGCCTCGAACTTGACCGCCGGAACATAGAAGAACTTCACGGCGTTGGACGCCGGTCCGGCGACGGCGGCCGCCGGCAAGGCTATCGAAAGGGCGGCAACGAGCACTGTCAGTCTCATGCAGAATCTCCGGCTTTTGATGGCTTGAGCCTATCAATACCACGCATCCTGCATATCGGCTTTTTTTCGGCTCATGAAGCCCCGCAACGCTTGTTTCAACCATCCAGCCAGACGTTCTGCAGGTCCATCTCGAAGGTCTGGTGGACGCCGTAGTTCTTCACCTTCTTGTTCATGTGGCTGTAGAGCTTCTGCCAGAACGGCTGAACGATGACGCCCGAATCCTGCAGGATCTGTTCGACGTCCTTCATCACTTCGCGGCGCTTCGCCACGTCGATGAGCGAGAGAGCCTGCTTGAGCTTGGCGTCGAAATCGGGATTCGAATATGCCGTTTCATTCCAGGCCTCGCCGGTGCGATATCCCAGCGCCAGCACCTGGACGCCGAGCGGGCGCATGTACCAGATCGTCATCGAGTAGGGATATTTCGTCCAGTCGTTCCAGAAGGTCGAACCCGGCAGCACCGTGCGCTTGACCTTGATCCCGGCATCGCGCAGCTGGCCGGCGATCGCGTCGCCCGTATTCTTCTGCCAATCGTCCTCGACGGTGATCAGTTCATGCTCGAAGTCGGCCTGCCCGGCTTCCGCCATCAGCTTCTTGGCGCCGGCGGCGTCACGTGTCTTCTTGGGCAGCGGGTAATATTCCGGGTGGATCGGGGCGACGTGATGGTTTTCGCCGGGGGTGCCTCGTCCGGCATAGCCAAGTTCGAGAACCGCATTGTTGTCGACGGCCATTTGCAGGGCATTGCGCACCCGCTGGTCGTCATAGGGCTTGTGGGTGATGTTGGTGCGGGCAACGAGCGTCGTCGCCGTCGCGACCTCCGATTTCACCAGGCCCATCTTGTCGAGTATGTCGATGAAGTCCGCGGGCGTCTCGAAATTGAGGTCGATCTCGCCGGAGTCGAAAGCATTGACCGAAGCGTTGAAGTCGGTGCCGTAGTCGATGAATTCGACACTGTCGAGCGGCGCTTCCCCACCCCACCATTTGCCGTTCTCGCGGCGCTTGACCACCGCCTTCTGGCCGACATCGTATGAGACCAGTTCGAACGGCCCCGTGCCGATCGGCTTCTTGATCGGATCGGCACCGTCGGCATCGAAATTGCGATGAACCAGGAGCGCCGGATAGTCGGTGAAGTTCGGGATCAGCGAAATGTCGGGTTCGGCGAGTTTCAGCTTGACCGTGTTGTCGTCGAGCTTGGTGATCGCGCCATCCTTGGCCTTGCCAGACTTTGCATCGATCAGCGCGCCGACGCGGGCGGCCATCGAATTGCCGGCGACGCCTTTCTCGCACCAGCGGGTCAGGTTGTAGGCGACGTCATCGGCGTTGAAAGCATCGCCGTTGTTCCAGGTGATGCCCTTGCGCACGTGCAGCACGTATTCTGTGGCATCGTCGTTGATGTCCCAGCTTTCGAGCAGAACCGGCTCGAATGTGAATTGCCTGGTGTAGCGGACAAGCGGCTCCAGCCAGCAGCGCGAAATGTTGGCCAGTTCCACCCAGTCGTAAGTGCGCGGATCTTTCTGCCCCTTGACCGACATGGAGACGCGCAGCGTTCCGCCTTTCTTCGGCTCCTCGGCGACCGCCCGGTCGGGCACGGCTAGGCCGATCATGCCGTAGGCAAGCGCCGTTGACGCGCCGAAGGCGCTTGCCAGCGCTAGGAATTCGCGCCGGTCGACACGACCGGCGCGTGCTTCGGCGGCCATTGCTTCGATGGCGCTCGGCACGTGATCGCCATTGCTTCTGAATAAGGTCATTGTTTCCTCCCGTCTAATTCCCTTGGTCTTGGTTCGCGTCAGCTGACGCTGTCCGGCAGCTTCTCCTCGCGCCGCGCGATAAAGTCTGTCAGGCCGTCGGCGATGCCTTCGTCGAGCTTCGGCTCCTCATAATCCGCCAGCATGTTGCGCGCTTTTTCGCGGCCGCGCGTGTCGTGGTCCTTCGCCCCTTCGGCCTTCCACTGTTCGAACGAATTGAAGTCCATGATGGTGGGCATGAAGAAGGCGGACTCGAAATGTTCGAGCGTATGCTGGGTGCCCAGGAAATGGCCCTGCGGCCCCACTTCGCGGATCGCCGCCATCGCTTCCTTGAAATCGTCGAACGGCAGCCCGCCGGCGTATTTGTACCAGCCGACAAGCTGTTCGCAGTCGGTTGCGAATTTGGAATAGCCGCAAGTCAGGCCGGCCTCGAGCCATCCGGCGGAGTGCCAGATGTAATTGGCGCCTGAAAGGATGGCGGCATGCATCAGCATGTTCGCCTCGTAGCCCGCCTGCGCATCGTTCAGCTTCGACCCGACATGGAAGCCCGACGTGCGCCACGGCAGCCGGTATTTCCGCGCCAGCGCCCCCATAAGATACATCATCTGGGCCGCCTCCGGCGTGCCGCCCATCGGAGCGCCGGTCTTCATGTCCACGGTCACCATGAACTGTCCGTAGACCTGTGGCGACCCAGGGCGCAGCAGCTGCGTGAACGCGACGCCCGCCAGCGCTTCCGCATTGACCTGCGCCACGGCACCCACGGCGGAGGCCGAGGTCGAGGCGCCGCACAGCGCGAAGGGCGCGAGGATCAGCGGCTGATTGCTCCGCGCATAGACCTTCATCGCGTCCAGCATGGTGGCGTCCCACACCAGTGGCGAATTACAATTGGTGATCGATACCAGGACCGGGTTGTCGCGGACATAATCCTCGCCGAACACGATGCCCGCCATCGCCATCGTGTCTTCCGCCCGATCCTTGGACGTGACGATGCCCATGAACGGCTTGTCGGAGTGCTTCAGCGCTGAATGGATGATGTGGAGGTGACGCTTCGGCACCGCGATTTCCATCGGCTCGCAGATGATGGAACTCGATGAATGCAGCGCCGGCGCCATGTAGGCGAGCTTGTGGAAATTGTTGAGGTCGGCGAGCGTGCCGTAGCGCCTGTTGTTGTCGAGATCGCGCACATAAGGCGCGCCGTACATCGGCACGAAGATGGAGTTGTTGCCGCCCACGCGCACCGAGCGCTGCGGATTTCGCGCATTGAGCGTGAATTCCGACGGCACCTTCGACACGAGCTCCATCAACAAGGCGCGGTCGATGCGCACACGCGTCTCCGAAACGTCTGCCCCGGCGGCCCTCCAGATCGCAATGGCCTCGTCGTCGCGAAATTCGCATCCCACTTCTTCGAGGATCGAGAGCGACTCTTCATGGATCAGCTCGACCGCCTCATCGGGAACCATCTGATAGACAGGGATCTTGCGGACCAGCGTCGGAAACGACATTACCGGCGCTCCGCGCAGAGCTTTGCGCCCCAAGCGGCCGCCACTTCGACGATTGGCGTGTTCGGTCACATCAGGGGCAGGTGCGTTCATGGCAACTCCATTCCACTCATTGGCACCAGCCTAGCGGGACAAAATACACATGTGACGCTGGAAAATCCTGATCGCTTGTATAAGCTGAGCTTATGCGAAGCCTGCGCCACCTCTTGCCTTCGGCCGGCAGCCTGATCGTCTTCGAGGCGGCCGGGCGTCTGTCGAGCTTCACCGCCGCCGGGCGCGAACTCGGCATGACGCAGGCTGCCGTCTCCTACGCGGTGCGCGGACTGGAAGAACAGCTCGGCGCCAAGCTGTTCCAGCGCCGCCATCGTCAGGTCGTCCTCACCGAGGCCGGGGAGCGCTTCCACGCCGATGTCTCGCTCGGCCTCTCGCATATTCGTAAATCGGCGGAGGATCTGCGCCTGCAGGCAACTGGCGGCCATGTGACGCTGGCCGCGTCGACTGCCTTCGGTTCCTTCTGGATGATGCCGCGCCTACAGCAGTTCCGAGACGAACTGCCGGGCATCGACCTGCGCATCCAGACCGCCGACCGCGATCTTGACATCATCGCCGAAGGCATCCCTCTCGGCGTGCGCGGAGGCGAGCCGCGGGACTGGCCCGACTATCATTCGCTGCCGCTGGCCGATGAGGAGATATTTCCCGTTGCCGGCACCAGCTACGCGGCGAAGTTCGGCCTGCCCAAATCGGTGGCGGAACTGGCCACGCACCGTCTCATCCATCTGGAAGAGCCGTACCGCGAGGCGGCCAGTTGGGACGAATGGTTCCTGTCAGCGGGCGCCAGCCTCAGCGACACCGCGCGCGGCCTGCGCATCAACGACTATGGCCTGGTGATCCAGGGCGTGATGGAAGGGCAAGGCATCGCTTTGGGGTGGCGACATCTTGCCGAGCGTCTGCTGGCATCAGGCCTGCTGGTGCCGGTGACGGATCATGTTCTGAGGACCGGCAAGGCGTTCTATGTCGTCTGGCCGAAGAACCGGGAACTGAGCGACAACGCCCGCAAGGTGCGGGACTGGTTGGCCGCGCAGGCGTGAGGGACAGTGCCTCCCAGTTCCTTGGAAGTCGGCGGGACAGCATCACCGCTATTCCGCCTACATCGAATGCTTCCTCATCGCCCTCGAATCCTCCTATACTGATGCCATGCCCATCCGCCAGCTTTCCGAAACGATGATCAACCAGATCGCCGCCGGCGAAGTCATCGAGCGTCCGGCAAGCGTGGTCAAGGAACTGGTCGAGAATGCGCTCGATGCCGGTGCCGGGAGGGTCGAGATCGTCACGGCCGGCGGCGGGCTGAACCTGGTCCGCGTCACCGACGACGGCTCCGGCATTCCAGAACCGGAGCTGGCGCTGGCGATTGCCCGCCACTGCACCTCCAAGCTCACCGAGGATATCAACGATATCCGATCACTCGGCTTCCGCGGCGAAGCGCTGCCGTCGATCGGCTCGGTGTCGCGGCTGTCGATCCGTTCGCGCACGGCCGCCGGCGACAGTGCCGCCGAGATCGGCATCGAGGGTGGCCGCGTCTTGCCCGTCCGACCGGCGGCGGCCAATCGTGGCACCACGGTGGAGGTGCGCGACCTGTTCTTCGCAACGCCGGCCCGACTGAAATTCATGAAAGGCGAGCGTGCCGAAAGCTCGGCGACCAGCGACGTGGTTAAGCGCATAGCCATCGCCTTCCCCGCTGTGCGCTTCACGCTGGCCGGTTCCGACCGCTCGACGCTGGAACTCCCGGCGACGGACGACAGCGCGGAAGGCAGCCTGCGTCGCATCGCCCAGGTGATGGGTGCCGACTTTCCTGACAATTCGATTGCCCTCAATGCGATGCGCGAAGGCGTGCATTTGACCGGTCACGTGTCGATCCCGTCCTTCACCCGCGCCAACGCGCTGCAACAATATGCCTATGTCAACGGCCGCCCGGTGCGCGACAAGCTGATCGCCGGCGCCATTCGTGGTGCCTTCGCCGACGTCCTGCCGCGCGACCGCCATGCGGTGACGGTGCTGTTCCTGACGCTCGATCCGGCCATCGTCGACGTCAATGTCCATCCGGCGAAGGCCGATGTGCGCTTCCGCGACCCTGGCCTGGTGCGTGGGCTTATCGTCGGAGCAATCCGGCAAGCACTCGCCGATTCCGGCATTCGTGCCGCGACCACGGGCGCTGCCGGTATGATGGCGGCCTTCCGACCCGGTGCCGCATCCTACGGTGGCCCGGCGAACGGCCACCGCAGCTACGACGCGGCCTACCGCGCGTCAGGCATGTCCAGCTTCGATGCGGCCCGTTCGCCGCAGCGGCCACTCGACATGGGTTTCGAAGGGGCTGGCTTCGGGCATCGCGGTTTGGGCGAAAACGAGCAGGCCGCGTTCGATGCCGGTCCGCTTGCCAGCGCCGATGCGCGCGCCGGGCAGGACGAAGCCGCCGAGACTTTGCTTGGCGCAGTGCTGGGTGCGGCGCGCGCCCAGGTGCATGAGAACTACATCGTCGCGCAGACCAGGGATTCGCTCGTCATCGTCGACCAGCATGCCGCACATGAGCGGCTGGTCTACGAAGCGCTGAAAAATGCGCTGCAGTCGCGCCCAGTGCCCTCGCAGATGCTGCTTCTGCCTGAGATCATCGATCTGCCGGAAGAGGATGCCGAACGGCTGGCGATGCATTCGGAGACGCTGGCCCGCTTCGGGCTCGGCATCGAGCGCTTCGGCCCGGGCGCCGTCGCAGTGCGCGAGACGCCGTCGATGCTCGGTGAAACCAATGTCCAGCAATTGGTGCGCGATCTTGCCGACGAGATCGCCGACAACGACACGGTCGAGACGCTGAAGGAGCGGCTGGACAAGATCGCGGCGACCATGGCCTGCCACGGCTCGGTCCGCTCCGGCCGCCTGCTCAAGGCCGAGGAGATGAACGCGCTGCTGCGCCAGATGGAGGCGACGCCGGGTTCCGGCACCTGCAACCACGGGCGACCGACCTATATCGAACTCAAGCTTGCGGATATCGAAAGGCTGTTCGGCAGGCGTTAGTTCAGTTCTGGGAAAGACGATGCAGGAGGAGCGTTTGGTCGGCGAAAGAGCAGACCGTAGGTGCCGGTGTTCACCAGCAATGCCGGACAACCGACCGCCGCGCTCGCGCCTCGGCGAATGCGGCGCCGAGACCGAACTTGATCGCCGCCCAGGTCAGCCCCCACATCAGCGACATCTCCGCGAAGTGAGGTTGCGAATGACCACGTGGCCGTCAGCGCAGTCCCTGCCTATCGACGAGTATCCTATGGACATCGATCCGCTTGGGCAATTCGATCAGGAACTCGGCATCGCGGTCCAAATGGTGGACTTTGGTCGGTTCGCCTTTGGTGAAGGCAGTCATCGCTTGCATATCGGCCCAATAGGAGATGGTCGTGAACCACGTCTCCTCGCCGCGGTCCTCGCGCAACAATTGGACGCCGAGCGCGGTCTTCTCGAGGGGTGGAATACCCTCGGCGCGAATGTATGACTCATAGGCGTCGGCAACCTCGCGGCGTGTGCGACCGCGCCAAATGCGCGCGATTGTCGGCTTAGTCGGCATGATAAACTCCTTCGCACAGACGGGCACGGGCACTGCGAACCCCAACCTTGAGCGACGATCAGGCGTGGACACGTGCCAAAAACTCGCGAATCAGTGGCAGGGCATCGTCGAAATGTGTCTCCAGCAGCCAGTGGCCCGCGCGATCGATCAAATACAGTTCCGCATCGGGCAGATCGCGATGATAGGCCCGGGCGGACGCTGCCGGCATATAGCCGTCCTCTGGCCCCCAGACGATCAGCGTCGGCGGATGATAGGCGCGCAGATAGGCTTGATATCGCAGGAACCAGGCAAGGTTGGCCTCCAGTTTCTCCATTAAATCGACGGCGACCTGTCGACGGACGGGTGTGTCCATCAATGGCCAGTGAAGTTTCCACAGATCGGGCGGCACGCGCATGGCGACGTCGTCCGCCACTTCGCCGATGAACTCGGCGCGAAACCCGTCCTCGCTCACCGCCGCCTCGAGTGGGCGGTGCTTGTCGGGCGTCTTGTCGGCCCACCAAGCTTTGATCACGGCGTATTTGGGACCGAGGACGTCCTCGTAGATATCACCGTTCTGGATGATGAGCGCGGTGACCCGATCCGGATGCGAGATCGCGTGCCGGAGTCCTATCTGCGAGCCATAATCATGCAGCCACAAGGCGTAGCGCTTGAGACCGAATGCATCAACAAGTTTGGCAAGCACGTCGGCATAGGCGTCAAAATCATAGCCGAAGGCGGTCAGATCGGGTGTGCCGCTGTACCCGAAGCCCGGCCAGTCGAATGCAATCGTCCGCCAGCGGTCGGCGAGCGCGGGCATCAATTGGCGGAATTGGTATGAGGAACAGGGATAGCCGTGCGGCAAGAGCAAGACAGGTGCTTCGGGTGGCCCTGCCTCGCGGTAGAAAATGGATAGATCATCCAGTTGCATGCGCCGGTGCGTCGTTGCACCCACCATTCGGGCCTCCGTCGAATAAACACCGGCAAAACGCGTCTAGCCGGGGTTCGTTCCGGGATTTATCGGAGCGCAAGGGACACTGGCCGATCAGGTAGACGTCGGAGGGTCGGGCTTCAGCATTTCTTTGGAGTCGGACAACTCCAGCATTCATCTCTTCAAATTCACCACGATGACGCCGCCAAGCGCCAGCGCGCCGCCCAGGATGCCGAGCAGCGTCGGCACTTCGCCCAGCCAGAAGAAGCCGATCAGAGCAGACATGGGCGAAACCAGGTAAAGGAAGTTCGAGGCGCGTGCCGCGGGCAGACGCGACAGTGCGGTCGCCCAGGCGGCATAGGCGATCAGGCTGGGGACGATGCCGAGAAAGATCACAGCGCCAAGGCCTGCGGTGTCAGCAAGCGCCGCCTGCGAAAAGGCTGACGGCAGGAAGGGCGACAGGCAGAGTGCGCCGAGCACCATGTTCGAAGCCGAAATGGTCAACGGATGATGGCGGGCAAACAGCGGCTTCTGGACGATGGTGTTGACGGCCGAGCATAAGGCCGAGCCAAGTACCAGCAGGGCACCGGCGTTGAAATGCAGTCCCTGCCCGTCTGCCGTGGCGATGATGCCAATGCCGGCGAAGGAAATCACCGTGCCGAACCAGGCCATGCCCGAGAAGCGCTCGCCAAGCAACGCCATCGCCATGATGGCGGTGAAGATCGGGCTGACATTGATGATGAAGCCAGCGGCACCTGCCGAAACGGTCAGTTCGCCGAAATTGAGCATGACGGTGTAGAGTGCGACGAAGATGGCGCCGCCGAAGACGAGGCGCCACACTTCGTCGAGCCTGGGCAGCGCCGGCCGCTTGACCGCGAGGAAGATCGCCGCCGGCACCGCGGCGATGGAAAAGCGCAGGGCGCCGAGTTCCAGCGGCCCGAAGGCGGCAAGACCGGCACGGATCGCCGGAAAGGCTGACGCCCAGCCAACCACCGTCAGCGCCACCGCAATGGCTGCCGTGGTGTCCACCCGCTGTGTCGAATTCAACGTGCCCGTGATTGCACCCATCTCACCGTCCTCGTGTTCTTCGGTCCTGAAAGGCAGAAAACGCCTTTTCGGGCCGGTTGACAAACGACCAAATCGAGGATCACCTGTGACTATGGATCACAGCTCAGACACAATGATGCCGCTCGAAACGCTGCGCGCCTTCGACGCGGCGGCGCGAACAGGGAGTTTTTCGGCGGCGGCCGAAAAGCTCAACATCACCCACGGCGCCGTCAGCAGGCAGATCGCCAAGCTCGAAGACTGGCTGGGACTGAAAGTCTTCGATCGTGGCGCGCGCGGCGTTTCGCTGACCATCGAGGGCAACCGGCTGCATCTGCGCACAGCCGAAGCTTTCGCGCTGATTTCCAGCCATTCCGACCGCTGGGTCGAACCGCGCGGCACCGCCGTGGTGCGTCTGACCTCGATCCCCTCGGTCAGCGGGCTGTGGCTGATGCCGCGCATGGCAGCGCTGGAGAACGATCCCTCCAAGCTGCGCATCGTGCTGGATGTCGATATACGTCAGACCGACCTTGCCGACGAAGGCATTGACCTCTCGATCCGCTGCGGCCGCGGCGGCATTCCAGGCCGCGTCTCGGTGCAGCTCTTCGAGGAACATGTCTTCCCCATCGCCTCGCCCGAGCTAGCCCGCGAGATCGGTCGCGGCGACCCTGCCCGGCTGCTCAAATTTCCGCTGATCAACGATTCCGATGCGTCGGCCTGGCGCGCCTGGTTCGCCGCGCAAGGCATGGACTACCGCCCGCGCCCGCAGGACCGTCGCTTCGAGGACTACAATCTGGTGCTCGACGCCGCTGCCTATGGGCTCGGCATCGCACTGGCGCGCCCGCCGCTGACCGGACATCAATTGAAGTCGGGCCGCATCGCTCCCGTCGACGAGCGCACCGCGCTCAATCCGGTGTCCTACTGGCTCGACCGGCCGATGGGACGGCCACGGGCCGCCGCGGCGGAACTGGCGCGCCGTATCGCGGTGCAGGCAGGACTGCCGCCGGAAAAGATGGAAGCCTTCATCGATGCTGAGGGTTAGCGTAGCACCAGAAGAACGAACCCGACGATCGCCGCGGCCAACAATCCGGCAGCCAACGACGTTAGCGCCACGCTCATCTGCCTGCTTTCGGGTCGTGCCACGTCGTTCGAAGCTGCCCGCCCTCGTCCTGCAACCGCATTGGCTACCGCCGCGCGGCGCAGGGCTGGAACCTCACGTGAGAGGAGCGCAAGCCACGGCAGTGCTGTGGGCCTTGCGGCGGCTGCCTCATCGACCCTTGCCGGCGGCGGCGCCAGGCCACGTCGCGTATCGTCGTCGGCCGATGTCCTCGCCGCAGTCGCTGCGGGATCGCCGGTCGTTTCGCCGTCCGGTTCCGCGAGCGCCAGATAGGCCTGCAACATCTCCGCCGATGCTGGCTGCTGGGCTCTCACCGTTGTTGCCGGCAATATCAGCATAGGCAGTGCCGGTGTCGCTGCCGGACGCACGGGCGCGCCGGATGGCGCCGGCGGCGCCACCAGTGCCTTCACGAGGGCGGCTTTTACCGGATTGGCCCTCGCCGACGGCACGGCCTGCGGCGTTATTGCTTCCCGAAGCAAGGCGGCAAGACGAGCAGAGGAAATATCCATAGCGCCCTGTCAACAGCGTTTTTCTTCCCAACATTAGGGGTTCAGCATTGTCTAAGGCTTGTCACATGCTTGACCTCGCCGGAAATTTATGGCGATGAAATCCCCATGAACCTCGGCGTCCCTGCATGATGAACCGTTTCGAAGGCCCCGGCGGCAGCAAGGAAGCCCGCATCCGCTATCTCGATGGCGATTTCCAGGTTACCAGCCCCGGCGCATTTGTGCGCTGCGCGGTGACCGGCGAAAGCATTCCGCTCGATGAGTTGAAATACTGGAGCGTCGCCAGGCAAGAGCCCTATGTCAGCGCAACTGCATCCCTGCGCCGCGAAATCGAGGTGCATCCGGAGCTGCGTAAGCGCGGTTAGCCCCTCATTTTACGCTGGCGCCAGGCATCGAGCGTCTCGTCGATGATGCGCGCGGGCACGTGATCGAGTTCGAAAACAGTGTCGATCTCCAGCACTTCGAGCCGGTCGAGAAAGTCCTGTGAGGCGCCGTACCGCAGCCGGGCGGCGTCTTTGGCGGTGGTGATGAGGCCAAGCCCCTCGTTGCGTGCGGTCGCCGCCAGTTCGGCAAGTTCATCCTCGCCATAGAAATGATGGTCCGGAAACGGCCGAGTCAACGCCAGCTCGCCGCCGGCATTGCGCACCGTGTCGAAGAATTTCTCGGGGTGGCCGATGCCGGCGAAGGCCAGGAGCCGCTTTCCGGCAAGCCCTGCCTTGCCGGTTGGTTCGGTATGGGCTTCGAAGATCGCCCGGCCGGCGCGCGCCGCCTGGCGTACCACGGCGTCAGCGGCGGTGCCCTCGCCCATCTTCAACAGCCCGCTGGTGAAGACCAGTTGGTCGACGATTTTGGCCCGGAGCGGACCGCCCGGAATGACACGGCCATTGCCAATCCCGTAGCGCGCGTCGACGACGACCAGCGCGTAGTCGATATGGATGCGCGCGCTCTGGAAGCCATCGTCCATGATCAAGAAATCGCAGCCATGCTTTTCCAGCAGCAGCCGGGCGCCGGCGGCGCGGTTCGGCGTCACCGCCACCGGCGCGTGTTCGGCCAAGAGGAGCGGCTCGTCGCCGACATGCTTGGCGCTGTCGTGATCGATATCGACGACATGCGGCTCGGCGAAGGAGCCGCCATGGCCACGCGACAGGAAGCCGGGTTTCAGACGCATGCGTTTGGCCTGTTGGGCGAGCGCTATGGCCACCGGTGTCTTGCCGGTGCCGCCAACGGTGAAATTGCCGACGCACAGAACCGGTGCCTCGATTTTCTCCCGCTTGGCCCGCCGCATGCCGCGGCCGGCGGCAAGCGCATAGATGGCCGACAGCGGCGACAGTGCCAGGACCCGCCAGTCCGGCTCTTCCCACCAGAAAGGTGGTGCTTCGGAAGCCACGTTAGCGCCCGTTAGCGCCCTTCAGGCGCGATTTGACGACCAGCGGCTGGATGTAAGGCTCAAGCGATTTCAGCGTGCGCGCCAGCGCACCGCGCATCTCGTCGACGGTCGCAACCCCCGCCGCCATCATCTCGTGGCGCGCCACTTCGTTGGTCAGGAGGAAATTGACGGCGCCGGCCAGCATGTCGCGATCGCGCACCAGCTTGGCGCCGCCGCTGTCGAGCAGACGCTGGTAGGCCTCGCGAAAATTCTGCACATTGCGGCCGGCGAGAACCGCGGTGTCGAGCATGGCCGGCTCCAGCGGATTCTGGCCACCCTCCGAGGTCAGCGAGCGGCCGACGAAGGCGATTTCCGTCAGCCTGAGATAAAGCCCCATCTCGCCGATCGTATCGCCGAGCAATATGTCGGTGTCGGCAGTGATCCTGTCGCCCTTGCTGCGCCGCGCGACCTTAAGGCCCATGCCGGAAATCTGCGTGGCAAGCGCCTCGGCGCGGGCGGGATGACGTGGGACGACGATCGTCAGAAGGCCAGGGTGACGCCTGTGCAGTGTCGCGTGGACTTCCGCCGCGACCACCTCCTCGCCGTCATGGGTCGAGATCGCCGCCCAGGTCGGTCGCGCGCCGATCTGCCGCCGCAGCGTCGCCAGCACCCGTTCGTCGACCGGCGGCGGCGAAGTATCGACCTTGAGGTTGCCCGACACGGTGACCGGCCTGGCGCCGAGCGCGAGGAAGCGCTCGCCATCGACATCCGACTGCGCCACCACATGAGCCAGATTCTCGAACAACGCCTCGGCGATGTTGGCCCGTTTCTTCCACGACCTGAACGAACGGTCGGACAGCCTGCCATTGACCAGCACCTGCGGCACGCGGCGCGCGCCAAGCTCGAGGATGGTCATCGGCCAGATCTCGGATTCGGCGATGATCGCCAGATCCGGCTGCCAGTGATCGAGGAACCGGCTGACCGCCGGCTTGAGGTCGAGCGGCACATATTGGTGGATGATGCGGTCACCGAGCCGCTCGTCGGCGACCTGCGCCGAAGTGACCGTGCCGGTCGTCAGCACGATGTTGACGCCGTAGTCGAGAATGCTTTCGACCAGCGGCACGACGGCTATTGTCTCACCCACGCTTGCAGCATGGATCCAGATCACCGGACCCTGGGGCCGCGGGCGGCCGGCGACGCCATAGCGCTCGCGGCGGCGATAGCGGTCTTCCTTGCCGCGCGAGGTGCGCCAGGCGACATAGGGCCCGACCAGCGGATAAGCGGCCGCACCCGCGAAGCGGTATGCCGACAGCATGGCTCGCGCCCAGCGACCGCTCATCGCGTGGCGTCCACAAGACGGTAGGCCTCAGCGGTCGCGGCATTGAGCGCGACTGTCACTTCCTGGCGCTTGCGCTCCATTTCGGCGTCATCGGCACCAGCCGCCACGTAGATCGGTGGGCCAATGACGATCGACGAGCGGCCGAACGGCAGGTTGATGGTGGTCCTGTCCCAGCTCTTCTCCAGCACCTTGCGGCGGCTGGTGGTGATGGCGACTGGCACAAGCGGCCGGCCCGAGAGGCGCGCCAGGAGAACGATGCCAAGTCCTGCGTCGCGCGGTGTACCGTGCGGAATGTCTGCGATCATGGCGACGTTCTTGCCGGTGGCGAGCGACTTTTTCAGGGCGATAAGGGCTCTTGCCCCGCCCTTATCGAGATGCCTGGCATTTTCACGCCCACCGGAACCGCGCACCGCCTCGATGCCGAATTTCTCCAGCATCAACGCGTTGAGCTCGGCATCGGCGCTGCGCGAAACCATGGCGACCAATGGCTTGCGCTTGGGGTAATACGCTGGCGTCAACAGGTGCTGGCCGTGCCACAGGGCGATGATGCCGGGCTCGAACTCGGTATAGTCACCGCCCGAAAACCGCGCCGACCCTTCGACGACGCGATTGGTGAGGCGTACGAACCGGACGAACTGGGCGAACAGGCTGGCGATGGCGTTCTTGACGAACCGCGATTCCGCCAGTGGTTGGCGAATCTTGCGCCAGAAGGCCTTGGTCGTGCGGCTGCGTCCCCTGCCCGTGGGCGAGGCCTCTCTCGCTGGCCCTTTCGCCAGATCATGCTCCATCGAAGTCAACCGGCAGCCTTGTTGTCGGGGTCCAGCAGCCGATGCAGGTGAACGACGAAATAACGCATGTGGGCATTGTCCACGCTGGCTTGCGCCTTGGCTTTCCACGCCGTGTGCGCGGATTGATAGTCCGGATAGATGCCGACGATGTCGAGCCCGTCGAGATCGCGGAATTCGGTGCCGCCAAGCTTCTTCAGTTCGCCACCGAACACCAGATGCAAAAGCTGTTTCTTTCCGTCTTCCGCGGCCATGTCGGTCCTTCACATATCGTGAGTTTGTGACAGGTCTAGACCAAAGCCGCCGACTTTGGAACCTTAGAGCCTGATGAATTCATCTCGTTCAGGAAAGCGCTTTCACGCATCCAGCCCGGCGATGACGCCGGCGAGCACGGCCAGCAGTTCGCCACTGCCGGCGGCGAGCGCGCCGTGACGGGTCACCTCGCCGGCATAGAGCGGGGCGCGGCCATGCTGGTCGAGCAACTGGCCGCCGGCCTCGCGCAGGATGAGATCGGCGGCCGCAATGTCCCAGTCATGCGCGTTCGGCTTGACGAAAGTGGCATCCAGCGCGCCATTGGCGATCATGGCCAGCCGATAGGCAAGCGAAGGACTGTAGGGCGCGCGCTTCATCCGCGCCTGCCATTCGGCAGGCATCAGGTCGGTCAACTGCTTGAGCCCGGAAATCTCGGCCGTATCCGCCAGCTTGCGCACCGCAATCCGCTTGCCGTTGCGGAAGGCGCCCTGACCGGGCAGCGCCCAATAGGTCTCCTCCATCGCCGGACATTCCAGTACGCCGGCCAACGAGCGGCCATGCTCGACGACGGCAACGCTGACGCACCAGGTGCGCTGGCCCTCCAGGAACCCGCGCGTGCCGTCGATCGGATCAACGACGAAGGTGCGGCGTGCCGAAAGCCGAACCGGATCGTCGACTGTTTCTTCAGACAGCCAGCCATAATCCGGCCGCGCCGCCAGCAGCGTTTTGTGCAGAAAGGCGTCGGCGGCGTGATCGGCCTCGCTGACCGGCGATGTGCCGCCCTTCATCCAGACTTGTGGGCTGTTGCCGAAGTAGCGCATGGCGATGACACCAGCCTCGCGGGCGGCATCGCGCAGCAGCTCCAAATCCTCGGTGGCGCCGGCAGTGGTCAGGTCATGCTCCGGCAAGGGTCATCCCTTCGATCAGGAGCGTTGGGGCGGCGGTGCCGAAATTGCGGTCAAGATCGCTTGCCGGCACCATGTTGAGGAACATGGTCTTCAGGTTCGAGGCGATGGTGACCTCGGCGACCGGATAGGCCAGTTCACCATTCTCGATCCAGAAGCCCGAGGCGCCACGGCTGTATTCGCCGGTGACCATGTCGACGCCCTGGCCAAACACCTCGGTGATATAGAACCCGGTCTTGAGCGATTTGATCAGCTCTTCCGGCGAGCGCTCGCCGGGCTCAATGGCGAGATTGGTGGAGGATGGCGAGACGGAAGAGCCGCTGCGCGCGCCGCGCCCGTTGGTGACGAGGCCAAGCTCGCGCGCGGCCGATGTCGACAGGAACCAGTGATTGAGCACCCCCTTCTCGACCATCAAGAGCTTTTTCCCCTCGACGCCTTCGCCGTCGAATGGACGCGAGGCCTGGCCACGCCGCCTGAGCGGCTCGTCGGTGACGGTGATGGCGGATGCGGCCACCTGCTTGCCCATCATGTCGCGCAGGAACGAGGTCTTGCGCGCGACCGAGGCGCCGTTGATGGCGCCGCCAAGATGGCCGGCGATGCCGCGCGCGACGCGCGGATCGAACACCACGTCGACCGGCCCGGTCGCCGCCTTGCGCGCCCCGACCCGACGCACCGCGCGTTCGCCGGCCTTGCGGCCGATATCCTCGGGTGTATCCAGATCGGCAAAGTGCTGGCGCGAAGAGAATTCGTAGTCGCGCTCCATGCCGGTGCCCTCGCCGGCAATGACGCTGGCCGAGCGCGAAAAACGCGAGCCGACATAGTGGCCGAGGAAGCCGTGCGAGGTGGCCAGAACCAGCCCGCCCAGGCCCGCACTGGCGCTGGCGCCGGCCGAATTGGTCACGCCCTTGACGGCAAGGGCTGCCGCTTCCGTCGCAAGGGCTGCTTCCTTCAACTGGTCGGCCGACACTTCGGTGGCATCGAACAGGTCGAGATCGCGCGTCTGTTTGGCGAGCAATGCCGGGTCGGCGAGCCCCTGGTAAGGATCCTGCGGCGACACTTTCGCCATCGCGACGGCACGCTCGGCGAGCATCTTCGGATCCGAGGCCGCCGTCGCCGAGACACTCGCCACCCGGCCGCCGACAAAGACGCGCAGCGCGACATCCTCGCTCTCGGACGATTCGGTGCCCTCGACCTTACCGAGACGCACCGACACACCGGTCGAGCGGCCTCGCACTGCCACCGCGTCGGCGGCATCGGCGCCGGCCTTTTTGGCAGCCTCGACCAGAGCCGCGACGCGGTCGGTCAATTTTGCTGCGTCTGATATATCGGTCATGCCTGAAATCCTGCTGGTGCGGCCGACGTCCGGTCGTTGCCCACCCATCTATTGTTCCGGTCCAGCTTGTGCAATGGCATAGGCTTCAATCAAAATGCAGGGTTGAGGGTTCAAACCGCGAACCCCGCGACGCATAACCAGTCGGCAGCCCTGTTCGGAGCATTTTCGATGACGCCTTTCCATCTAGCCTTCCCGGTCCGTGATCTCGATGAAACCCGCGTTTTCTATGGCGAGGTGCTGGGCTGCGCGATCGGCCGCTCGTCGGCGACCTGGGTGGACTTCGACCTGTTCGGCCACCAGATGTCGGCGCATCTGCGGCCGCAGGCAGCACAAGCCCCCAGTGACGGCAAGGTCGACGGCATCACCGTGCCTATCCCGCATTTCGGCGCTGTGCTGCTGATGGAAGACTGGCAGCGCCTGGCGACGCGGCTGGAGGCGCGCGACGACATCGACTGGCTGGAACGGCCGATGGTCCGCTTCAAGGGCGAACCCGGCGAACAGGCGACGCTGTTCATCCGCGACCCCTCGGGCAATGCGCTGGAATTCAAGGGCTTCCGCTCGTTGGAGCAGGTTTTCGCGCATTGAACGGGTCAGGAACGGCTACCGAGTGATTCAGGGCGCCGCGACCGGCGTCCAGATGACGTCCTCGATCTTCTGTGCGCCGGTCGCCAGCATCGCCAGCCGGTCGAAGCCGAGCGCGATCCCGCTGGCCTGCGGCATGATGGCTAGGGCGGCGAGGAAATCCTCGTCCAGCGGATAGCGCTCACCGTAGATGCGCTGTTTCTCATCCATCTCGATGACAAAGCGCCGGCGCTGCTCCTCGGCATCGGTCAGTTCGCCAAAGCCGTTGGCGAGTTCGACGCCGCAGCAATAGAGCTCGAAGCGCTGGGCAACGCGCGGGTCGATCGGGCTCGGCCGCGCCAGCGCCGCCTCGGCGACAGGATATTCGCACAGGATGGTCGCCCGCCCCTGCCCGAGGAACGGTTCCACCTTCTCCACCATCACCCGGCTGAACAGGTCGGCCCAGCTGTCGTCGGGTGCGGTGCGCAGGCCGGCCCGGGTCAAGGCGGCGTACAGCGCGTCGCGGTCGGTGCCGCCGTCGGCGGCGACCGTAGCCAGCAAATCGATGCCGGAATAGTGGGTGAAGGCATCCGCAACCGTTAGCCGTTCCGGCTCGGCGAACGGATCACAGTCTCGGCCGCGGAAGGAAAAGCGCGTCGCCCCTGCCCTTGTCGCGGCCAGCGCCAGAAAGGCGGCGCAATCCCGCATCAGGCTCTCATAGCCTTCGCCGACCCGGTACCATTCGAGCATGGTGAATTCGGGATGGTGCAAGGGGCCGCGCTCGCGGTTGCGGTAGACCGGACCGAAGCTGAAGATGCGCTGCTCGCCGGCGGCAAGCAGCTTCTTGCAGGCGAATTCCGGCGAGGTGTGGAGATAGAGCGGCGACCGCGCGTCGTCCGGCCCTATCGCTTCCGTGGCGAAGGCCGCCAGATGCGCCTCGTTGCCGGGCGAGACCTGCAGGGCCGCCGTTTCCACCTCGACGAAATCATGGGCGGCGAACCAGTCGCGCAGGCTGGCGGCGATGGCATTGCGCAGCATCAGCCGCGGGCGGCGGTCGGCATGGACATGCGGCGTCCACCAGGGTGAAGCTTCGGTCATGGGGCCCAGATCATGGTGGAGGGGGGCTGGCGGCGGCGGCCAAGATGCGGTAGGCCCCCATCCAGCGCCGCACAAGCCGGCAAACGCCAATCAACTATCGCAGGATTTAAAACCGTGGTGAAAGTCATCGCCAGTTCGCTCCGCAAAGGCAATGTCGTCGAAAAGGACGGCAAGCTTTATGTGATCCTCTTTGCCGAAAACATCCATCCAGGCAAGGGCACGCCAGTGACGCAGCTCGACATGCGCCGCATAGGCGACGGAGTGAAGGTTTCGGAGCGCTACCGCACCACCGAACAGGTGGAGCGCGCCTATGTCGAAGAGCGCGAGCACACCTTCCTCTATCGCGACGGCGAAGGCTTTCACTTCATGAACCCGGAAACCTACGACCAGGTAGCGGTGTCGGAAGGCGTGGTCGGCGACATGGCGCCTTACCTTCTGGAAGGCATGGCCGTGCAGTTGTCACAGTTCAACGGCATTGCCATTTCATTGGTGCTGCCGCAGCGCGCTACCTTCGAAGTGGTCGAAACCGAGCCGACGACCAAGGGACAGACGGCCTCCTCATCCTACAAGCCGGCCGTGCTGTCCAACGGCGTGCGCACGCTGGTGCCCCCGCACATCGCGCCGGGCACCCGCGTGGTGGTGATGACGGCCGATGGGGCTTATGTGGAGCGGGCCAAGGACTGAGGGGCTGCTGTCACGTGGGATGGCTGCCTCGCAGCCGCCGCCCTCCGATAGCTCATGGGCGGCTTGAGGCGGCGATCGCGGGATAGTCGGTATAGCCAGCGGAGCCGCCGCCATAGAGCGTCGCCGAGTTGAATTCCGTCAGCGGCGTGCGCGTCTTCAGCCGTTCCACAAGGTCAGGATTGGCGATGAACGGGCGCCCGAAGGCGAACAGGTCCGCCTTGCCCTCGGCGAGCCGCGACGCCGCGAGTTCGAGGTCATAGCCGTTATTGGCGACATAGGTATTGTTGAAGCGCCGGCGGAGCGATCCGAAGTCGAACGGCGCGACATCGCGCGATCCGCCCGTGGCGCCCTCGACGACATGGATATAGACGATGCCCAAAGCGTCGAGTTGATCGACGATATAGTCGAACTGCGCCTGGGGGGCGCTGCTCGAGACGCCGTTGGCGGGCGAGACGGGCGAAATCCGGATGCCGGTGCGCTCTGCGCCGATCTCCTCGACCACCGCAGTCGCAACCTCCAGCATCAGCCGGGCGCGGTTCTCGACCGATCCGCCATAAGCATCTGTGCGGACATTGGCACCGTCCTTGGCGAACTGGTCCAGCAGATAGCCGTTGGCGCCATGAATCTCGACGCCATCGAAACCGGCCTCAATGGCGTTCGCGGCTGCTTGCCGGAAATCGTTGACGATCCCCGCAAGCTCGTCGAGCCCCAGTGCGCGGGGCTCCGAAACCTCGACAAAGCTGTTGTTCACGAACGTCTTGGTCGCGGCCCGGATTGCTGAGGGCGCCACGGGCGCGGCGCCGTTCTCCTGCAGATCGACGTGCGAGACGCGGCCGACGTGCCAGAGCTGCAGGAAGATACGCCCGCCCTTGGCGTGCACGGCTGTCGTGACCTTGCGCCAGCCGTCGATCTGAGCCTGGGAGTAGATGCCGGGCGTGTCTTGGTAACCTTGTCCCTGCCGCGAGATCTGCGTGGCCTCGGAGATCAGCAGGCCGGCGGAGGCCCGCTGGCCGTAATACTCGGCGACAAGATCGCCCGGAACGAAGCCCGGGCCAGCGCGATTGCGTGTGAGGGGCGCCATGACGATACGATTGGAGAGCGTCAGCGAGCCGAGAGAATAAGGCTCAAAAAGTGCTTTGTTGGTCATAGGTCACCTTGTTTGTCCCCGCCGCGACGAGGTCGTTATCAAATGGATTCATTGGTGCTCAGGCGACCTTGCGGTACCGCTCGGCGGGATGTTCGTTCCGATAGTTCGGAAGCATGGCCTGGCGCGCGGCCTGAAGCGCGTCCCACTGACCGGCATCGGGGAGTGGCGGGATGGTCACCGGTTCGCGGCGGTCGAAGCCGACCAGCGCCGCGTTAACCAGATCGTCCACCTCCATGACGTTGGAGAGCGAGTTGATGTCGGCGCCGACGTGGCCCCAGATCTCGGTTCGCGTCGTGGCGGGTAGCACGGCTTGGACGTAGACGCCCTTCGGCTCAAGCTCGAGGCTGAGCCCCTGCGACAGGAACAGCACGAAGGCTTTGGTTGCGCCGTAGACCGTCATGCCGAACTCCGGCGCCAACCCGACCACGGAACCGATGTTGACGATCGCCCCTGCACCTGCCTTCGCAAGTCGTGGGGCGATGGCGCTGGCAAGTCGCAGAAGCGCGGTCGTGTTGAGCGCAACGAGCCGGGCGACGTCATTGGTGCTCTGCTCGATGAAGCTTCCGCCGATGGCTGTTCCGGCATTGTTGACGAGAATCCCGATGCGGGCGTCATCGCGCAGCCTCGTCTCTACCGTTGCAAGCTCGGCAGGCTGCGTAAGATCAGCCTGGATGATGTCGATCGCAACGCCAGTTTCCTGACGGAGCCGGGCTCCCAGTGCCTCCATTCGTGCCACGTCACGGGCAACCAGCACGAGGTCGTGTCCGCGGCGGGCGAACCGTTCGGCATAGGAAGCGCCGATGCCCGTGGAGGCGCCGGTGATGAGGACTGATGGAATGGTGGTCATGGCATTGCTCTTTTCTCTGATGGAACCTATATTCATGACGATCATCATGATTGCGGCTAAATATGATGGACATCATGTAAATGTCAACGGGGCCGACGGAGAATTTTGAAATGAAGGTCAGTCGAGAGCAAATGGCGGAGAACCGTCACCGGATATTGGACGCGGCCAGCCGGCTGTTTCGCGAGAAGGGGTTCGACGCTGTCAGCGTGGCTGAAGTGATGAAGGCCGCAGGGCTCACCCATGGCGGCTTCTATGGCCATTTCAGTTCGAAGGACGACCTGATCGCGCAGACCCTTGCCCACGCCCTCGCTGCGGACTCAAGCGGAGGGAGCGATCTTCGCGCTTATTTAGGTTCCTATCTTTCGCCCCGGCATCGCGACAACTGCGCCGGCGGTTGCCCGACGGCGGGCCTTGCTGCAGCCATCCGCCATCAGACCCCGGCTGCACGCTCGGCCATGACGGAAGGCCTACGATCGCAGATCGACCGTATCGGCAAGGCGCTCCCGGAGTTGGATCCGGCAGACAGACGCCGCGCGGCGATCGGAAGCTGGGCAGCGATGGTGGGGGCAGTAATCCTCGCTCGGGCGATCGACGATCCCGCGCTATCGGATGAAGTGCTTGAGCAGACGCATGCCTGGGTCGATGCCGGGATCAGCCAAGTGTCTGCCAGCTAGGTGGTCTGCGGCAGGAGTGCTCTTGTCGAGAGCAATGCGGCTATCGTCCGTGGTTGGGTGGCTATCTTGCAGAATATCGCACCGCAGCGTGCAATCGGCGGGATTGGCGGACCAAGAGGGTTTCGAACTTCCCTGTTGAGGCAATGAGATGGAAGAGCAACTGCCTAGAGGGTTGGGCGAAGAGCTCATCGAGCACGACGAAGCCGAGCCGGCCCAGCTTGCTAAGCAGCAGGGTTGCTCCGCGCTGTTTCTGTCGACGAGTCTCAGGCCCCTGTCAACGCACCGTGGACGAGTGCGCGCAGCTCTTTGCGCACCGGAATGGCGCTTGAAGGCAGCAGTTGCGTGAAGAGAATGACAACCATGTCGTCGACCGGGCTTACCCAGAAGAAGGTGCCTGCCGCCCCGCCCCAGCCATAGTCGCCGACTTGCGCCGAAATTTGTGCCTTAGCCGGATCGAGGACAACAGAGCCCAACAGACCGAACCCGACGCCGTCAAACTGGGTTTCGGCCCAAACTTCGGTTGCCATCGAGGCAAGATCTCCCGGTAGGTGATTGCACGCCGCCAATCTCAAAGTGCGGGGACTGAGGATGCGTTCGCCGTTGATTTCACCTCCAGCCCGCAGCATTTCGGTGAACCGCCAATAGTCGTCGATGGTTCCGACGAGCCCGCCTCCGCCGCAGAACGTATCAACCTTGCCTTGCCGCCACTCCGAAACCTCCGGCGCTTCGCGCAATGCCATGCCGCCAGCCGTAGCCTCATAGAGCGGGGGAAAACGGCTGATCTCAGACTCCGGCACAGAGAAGCCGGTGTCGGTCATGCCGAGGGGCTCGAAGATGCGGGTCGCGAAGTACTTGTCCAGCGTCATTCCGGAAACGACTTCCACGATTCGGCCGATGACATCGGACCCGGTGCTGTATTGCCATTTCGTGCCCGGCTCCCATTCCAATGGCAGCTCGGCGATCCTGCGCACCATTTTGTCGAGCCCACCATAAGCAAGGGCGAGGCCGAGTTTTTCCTTGGCATAAGCTTCACCGAGCAGTCCGGGGTTCGTAAAAAGGCTTAGGCCAGATGTGTGGGTCAGCAGATGGTGGATCGTTATCTTCGTTTTGATGGGCACTGTTTGGTCCAGCGACGTTGCGCCCGGTATCAGAAGTTGCCTGTTTTTGAATTCCGGCAGGTAAGCTTCGACCGGATCGTCGAGATGCAGGCGCGCCTCCTCGTACAGCATCATCAGCGCGACGGCGGTGACAGGCTTGGTCATCGAGTAGATGCGGGCGATGAGGTCGCGCTGCCAAGGCCGCTTGGCTTCGACGTCGGCGTGCCCGGCGCAGTCGAAAAAGGCGAGTTCTCCATGACGCGCGATGAGCACCGCACCACCCGGCCAGCGCCCTGTGTCGGCATATCGCTGCATCCACCGCTTCAGTCGCGCCAGGCTCGCCTTGTCGAAGCCGAGATGTGCAGGATCACGAACCGGTTCGCCACCAAATTGACTCATCGCGCAAATGTCCTGTCGCAGGCGAAGGCTCTTTGGACAATCCTGCGCGCTCCCCGCATTATTGCCAATAGTTGACTGCTTGACCTCCAGTGAAGCTGCAGACGACGTCTGCTCTCAGGAAGCCCAAATGCGATCCCTACGGCAAACTTGCGGCGCCTTGCCGCCATTCGGCCGTGAGCTCGCCCATCGCCGTATCGGGTCAAACGCGACCGTTCCCATAGGTCGCCTGTTGTTCGCTTAAGCCAGTTCGGCAAGCAGAGAATAGGCGTCAGGCCTTGCCGGCACGCCACCATCCTCACCCGATCAGTTTTCCCCGCCTCGCTTTGACGGCGGCATCAGCCCTCGCCTCCATAGCCTTCTCCACCTGCCGTTTTAGCTCGTCCTTGATGTCAACCGTGTCGCTCATCAGGGCGTCGATCTTCAGGAAATCGAGCACGCGGCATTTCGAAACCGCCGGGCGGACCAGGATGTCGGGCGGCATTGCTTCAGCTTGTTGGCGATGATCGACTGCATCATCAGCTGCGTGGCGCCGTCAGGCCGGTTGAGGTCAATGCGTGTCTTTGGCATTGGCATAAACGACAAAGCGCCGCGCTATTTTTCACGAAGCGTGTCGCAGGCAGGCCGCGCGGTTCGTCCTTTGACCAATGAAGGAGAGCGCCATGCGAAAACTTATCGTCACCGAATTTATCAGCGTCGATGGCATAGCCGAGGTCGAGAAGCTGCCCAGTGTGACCTGGAACGACGAGATGAACAGGTTCAAGGAGGACGAACTTGCCGACAGCGGCGCCATGCTTTTGGGGCGCGCGACCTATGAGATATTTGCCGGCTCATGGCCCAAGGAAACCGGAGATTTTGCCGGCCGGTTCAACGCGCTGCCGAAATATGTCGCCTCGACCAGCCTGAAGGCGCTCGAGTGGAAGCCGGCCGAATTGCTGAAGGACTCCCTGCCGGAAGCCGTCAGGGCGCTGAAGCAGGGCACTGGCGGCAACATCTATGTGCATGGCAGCCTGAGCGTCGCGCAGGAATTGCTGCGCCATGGCCTGGTCGACCGCGTCAGGCTGCTCAGCTATCCCGGCGCCGTCGGCCAGGGCAAGCCGCTGTTTCCAGTCGGCGAGCCGATCTCGCTCGAACTGGTTTCCGCCAAGCCATTCAACAACGGCGTGGTGGCGCTGGAGTATGCGCCGGTGGCGGCGAAATCGTAAATCGGTTAGCGCTACTTTCCTTGCAGATCGAGGCGGCACGCCACCATTTTCACCCGATCAGCTTTCCGCGCCTCGCTTTGACGGCAGCGCCAAGCCGCGCCTCCATAGCCTTCTCCACCTGCCGCTTCAGCTCGTCCTTGATGTCAACCGTCTCATTCATCAGGGCGTCGATCTTCAGGAAATCGAGCACGCGGTATTTCGACACCGCCGGTCTGACCAGGATGTCGGGCCGGCATTGCTTCAGCTTGTTGGCGATGATCGACTGCATCATCAGCTGGGTGGCGCCGAATATCAGGTCGACGGTGGTCGGGTGCTTGCGGTCGAGCTCTACCGGCGCGCCGACGACGTCGACGCCGATGATGATGTCGGCATCGTTCTCGATCAGGTCGAAGGGCACGGGGTTGTAGATGCCGCCGTCGATCAACAGCCTGCCGTCGCGCATCACCGGGCGGAACACGGCGGGTATGGCCGCTGACGCCGCCAGTGCCGAGTGCAGGTCGCCATCGTCGAAGACGGCCAGCTTGTGGCCGAAATAGTCCGTCGCGGTCACCTTCAGCGGAATTTTGAGCTCGGCAAAAGTTTCAGGAATGGCTTCGGGCAGGAAGGCCTTCAGGATGCGCTCGACGTTGAACTGGCTGACGCGGACCTGCATGGCTTCGGCGATCGTGCCCGGCCTCGCCCGCCACATGCGGCTCGCCACCTGGGCGCGGCGGCCGAGGATCGCGCGGGCATAGTCGTGGATGTCCTTGCCGGTCATTCCGGCGGCCATGCCCGCGCCCATAATGGCGCCGATCGACGAGCCGGCAATCGCCACGGGCTTGATGCCCAGCTCGTCCAGCGCCTCGATGACATGGATATGCGCCAGCCCACGCGCACCGCCGCCGCCGAAGGCGATGCCGAAGGTCGGGCTCATCCCTTGCCGGCCCCTGCCAGTTTCGGGCCGATGATCATGATGGTCGGCTCTGTGGTCAGCAGCTTTTTCGCCGCCGCCTTGACCTGGTCGAGCGTCACCGCGTTGATGTAGCTCGCGCGGCGTTGCATGTAGTCGATGCCGAGACCGTCGAGCTGCAGCTCGACCAGCGTCGAGGCAATGGCACTCGACGAGTCCAGGTTGTTGATGGCGTAGGCGCCGATCATGTATTTCTTGGTCGCCGCCAGCTCCGCTTCGGTCGGGCCTTCATCGGCCAGTTGCTTGACCACATCGCGGACGATAGCCAGCGTCTCGGCCGCCCGGTCCGAGCGGGTCCCGGTGCTGACGATCAGCGCATTGGCGTGGTCCTGATTGATCAGCGAGGAGTTGACGCTGTAGGCCAGCCCGCGCTTTTCGCGCACCTCCTGGAACAGCCGCGAGGTGAAGGTGCCGCCGCCGAGGATCTCGTTCATCAGCACGGCGGGAAAGAAATCCGCCGCCTTGCGCTTCACGCCGGGATAGGCGAGTTGCAGCGAGGTCTGGGGCAGGTCGTAGTCGACCTCGACATGCTGCGCCAGCTTGGGGTCGATATCGGCCACGGGAGCGAGCGCCTGGTTTTGCGGCAGTTCGCCAAACACCATGTCGAGCTTCTTCTTCAGCGTCTCGGGGTCGATGGCGCCAACCACCGCGACATGCAGGCCGCCGCGCGCGAACACAGCCCTGTGCAGGGCTTTCAGGTCGTCCGGCTTGATGGCGGCGATGCTCTCCCTGGTGCCCTCGTCCGAGCGGGAATAGGGGTGGTCGCCGTAGAGTGCCCGCGCCCATTTGCTCTGCGCGACCGTATCGGGGTCGTTCTCGCCGGCGATGATGCCGGACAGTATCTGAGCCCGGATGCGATCGATCGGCAACTGGTCGAAGCGCGGCTCGTTGACCGCCAGCCGCAGGAGGTCGAACGCCTCGTCGCGCTGCTCGGCCAGCATGCGCATCGAGCCGTAGGTGCCGTCGCGGCTCTCTTCGAAACTCATCTCGGCGCCGGCATCGTCGAGCTTGATCTGGAAGTCTTCCGAGTCCAGCGGCCCGGCACCTTCGTCGAACAGGCCGGTCATCAGATTGGCCAGGCCTTCCTTGCCCGGCGGATCCTGCGTCGAGCCGCCGCCGAAGACGAACCGGATGGCGACGATCGGCACGGAATAGTCCTCCACCAGCCAAGCGGTGATGCCCTTTGGCGAGGTGACGGACTGGATGTCCATCGCGCGCGCCGTGAGTGCCGGCAGGATCAGGAAGACGATGGAGAGGAAGAGGGTTGCGAAGGCGGCGAGCGCTCTGCCTTCTCCCCTTGTGGGAGAAGGTAAGGGCGCGCCGGCGTGCATCGCGTTCGTGTTCGTCATCGAATCAATTCCCCGCCTGTTGCTGCGGCAAGAGATAACCGGTCGTCGACCGGGCAAGCACCAGATAGCGCGCGGCGACGGCCTTGACGTCTTGGGCGGTGACCTTGCCGATGCGATCCGGCCATTGCTGGACGTCCTGCACATTGCCGCCGGTGGCCAACGTCGAGCCGTAGATGTTGGCCATGGAATCCTGCTTGTCGCGGGCAAAGACCATCGACCTGATATAGCGGTCCTTGGCCTTTGCCAGCTCCGAGGGCGTCACGCCATCCCTGACGATGCGAGCCACCTCGGCATCGACCGCCGCCTCGAGATCGACGAGCTTGGCATCGCCGCGCGGCGAGCCGTAGATGGTGAAATTGGTGTCGTCGAGCATGGTGCCCTGGAAATAGGCGCCGGCGTTGGAGGCGATGCCTTGCTGCACGACGAGGGCCTGGTAGAGCCGGCTGCGGTTGCCGCCGCCGAGGATTTCCGCCAGCAGATCGAGCGCTTCCGCCTCGCCCGGCTTGCCCGAATGATAGGACGGCACCACCCATTGGGTGGAAAAGCTCGGCACGCTGACGCGGGCATCGGCGAGCGTTACCGTGCGCCTGGTGTTCTGCTCCGGTTCCACCGGGCGGATGCGCGGCGGTAAATCGGGGCCGCGCGCGACCTTGCCATAGGTCTTTTCGGCAAGCGTCCGCACCGTGTCCGGTTCGACATCGCCGGCCACGATCAGCACGGCGTTGTTGGGCCGGTAGTATTTGTCATAAAAGGCGGTGGCGTCGGTGCGGTTCAGCTGCCGCATTTCCTGCATCCAGCCGATGACCGGGATGCGATAGGGCTGGTTCTGCCACAGCGTGGCGTCGACCTCCTCGTCCAGCACGGCCTCGGGATTGTTGTCGATGCGCGAGCGGCGCTCCTCAAGGATGACGTCGCGCTCGGTTTTGATCACATCGTCGGTGAGGATGAGATTGCGCATGCGGTCGGCCTCGAAGCTCATCATCAGCTCGAGCGCCGACGGCACAACCGTCTCATGGAAGGCCGTGTAATCGTAAGAGGTGAAGGCGTTGTTGGAGCCGCCGATGTCGGAGACGGCGCGGTCGAACTCGCCGGCCGCATGATGGGTCGTCGCCTTGAACATCAGGTGCTCGAAGAAATGGGCAATGCCGGACTTGCCCGGCGGCTCGTCGGCGCTGCCGATCTTGTACCAGACCATATGGGTGACGATCGGTGCGCGGTGGTCGGGAATGACGACGACCTCCATGCCGTTGTCGAGCAGGAAATCCGTGACCTTGAACGTGGCTGGAATCGTATCGGGCAAGACGAGGCTCTCGGCCAGCGCCGGGCCGGTCATGACGAAAGCCAGCGAGGTCGCCAGCAGAGTCCCGCGCAGCCATTCAGCCCTAGATGTCATCAACGGCTCCGATTTCCTTGGCAGACGATAGGCAGGGTATGAACCACAAGCAAAGTGAATTGTTGGCCATCTTGCCGTCAAAGGCGGCGGCAAAGAGGCCGGGCGTCAAAAGCTATCAGCCCGCCTCGATGAAGCGGATCACCGTCTCGCCGTAACTGCGCTCATCCAGCACGGAAAAGCCGGGGCCTGGCTCGAAGGGCGCCACTGCGGCCTCCTCGACCACGCACAGCGCGCCGGGACGGAGCCAGCCGCCGGCCTTGGCCGACTGCAGGGCACGCTCGCCAAGACCCTTGCCGTAGGGCGGGTCGGCGAAGACGAGGCCGAAGGGCGCAAGCGTGCCGGCCTCGCCGAGGCCGGTGGCATCGCGGCGGAAGATCTTGGTGCGGCCGGTCAGGCCGAAGGCCTCGACATTGTCGCGGATCAGGCCGCGGCCTTCGGCCGATTCCTCGATGAAGACGCCGTAGGACGCACCGCGCGACAGTGCTTCGAGCCCGAGCGCACCGGTGCCGGCGAACAGGTCGAGCACGCGCGCGCCGTCCAGTTTCTCCGCAAATCGATGCGCCAGCACGTTGAAGACGGCCTCGCGGGTGCGATCGGTCGTCGGACGGATGGCGCTTGAGCGAGGCGTCGCCAAGGGACGCCCGCGAAACTCACCGCCGACGATTCTCATATTAATCCGGGTCTCATTTCGTCCTGGGACCCTTCGGGCCGCCGCGCGGCCGCTCGCCGCCGCCCGGCTCGCCTCTCGGCCTGCCGAATGGTTTTGCGCCGGCCGGTTTGCCATAAGACGGCTTGAACGACGCCTTTCGCGCCTTGGCGTCAGCCGCCTTGGCGGCGTCGGCTTCAGCCCTGCCCTTGCCGATCGGCCGCGCACCCGGCGCCATCCAGACATTGGCCTTGCGCTGGCCGGGCGGCTCGATCGGCCGCTGCTCACGCTCGGATTTCTTGCCACCGCCGGGCTTGCCGCCAAAACCACCACGAGGCTTGTCGCCGAAGCCACCGCGCGGCTTGTCGCCAAAATTGCCGCGTGGCTTGTCGCCAAAGTTGCGTTCGGGCCGCGGGCCGCGTTCGCCAAAGCTCTTCTCGGACCCTGCGCTTCTGTCGGGACTTGTCGACAACTTGCCCAGCGCCTCGTCGCGGCTGCCTTCGCGGCGTTTGCGGTTCTTGATCAAACCGCCCTCGCCGATCGGACGGCGCTCGACGTCACGGGTGAATTTCGGCCGTTCCGGCTCCGGCTCGCGGACTTCGGTGCGCCGCACCGGCTTGTTGGAAAACGGCTTGGTGACCTCGGCGTCGAAATTGGCGCCGGATTCCTCGACCAGGCGCTCGCCAAGCTGGTCGCGCAGCACCCTGCCCTTGATCTCCAGCACATGGCCCTCGGCGAGGTCATCGAGCTGGAACGGACCGTAGGAGATGCGGATCAGCCGCGTCACATCAAGGCCGAGCGAGCCGAGGATGTTCCTGACTTCGCGGTTCTTGCCCTCGCGCAGGCCGATCGTCAGCCAGGCATTGGTGCCCTGCTCACGGTCGAGCGTCGCTTCGATGGCGCCGTAAAAGACGCCGTCGACGGCAATGCCTTCGCGCAGGCCGGCAAGCGCGCTCTCCTCGACCTTGC
This sequence comes from Mesorhizobium sp. M0047, assembly GCF_040323315.1. Lineage (NCBI taxonomy): Bacteria > Pseudomonadati > Pseudomonadota > Alphaproteobacteria > Hyphomicrobiales > Phyllobacteriaceae > Mesorhizobium > Mesorhizobium sp. M0047. The sequence continues at coordinate 72,032 of NZ_JAMYUW010000001.1, forward strand.
CGTGGACGCGCACGCGGTAGCGGCGCAGCCAGCCGGTGGCCGGCAGTTCGAGCACGCGCGACAGGCCACCATCATTGGTAAGCAGCAGCAGCCCTTCGGTGTTGATGTCGAGCCGGCCGATGGTCATCAGCCGCGGTAATTCAGCCGGCAGCACGTCGAAGACGGTCTTGCGGCCTTCGGGATCGCGGTTGGTGGTGACGACGCCGGCCGGCTTGTGGAACAGGAACAGGCGGGTGCGCTCGATCGGCGGGATTTCCATGCCGTCGAGATGGATGATGTCATCAGGCATCACATTGAAGGCCGGCGACGTCAGGGCGCGGCCATTGACCTTGACGCGACCGGCGGCGATCAGTTCCTCGGCATCGCGGCGCGAGGCCAGACCGGCGCGCGCCAGCCGCTTGGCGATGCGTTCGCCTGCCTCTTCGGCAGCGTCGGCGGAACGCGGGCGCGGCCTGAAGCCGGTGCCGGATGCAGTTTGCGGCCGATCGCTGAAGTCGCGCTTGGGACGATCAGCGAAATCGCGCTTGGGGCGGTCAGCGGCGTCGCGCGGCGCGCGGTCGCCAAACTCACGCTTGGGACGGTCGAAGCGCTTTTCGCCGCCCCCTGCCGCTGCAGCCGGGCGGTCGCCACGAGGCGCATAGGGTTTGCGTGGCCCTTCGCGCTTCTCATAGGGCTTGCCTTCGGGGCGCGGGCCTTTGTGGAATGGTCTCTCGGCGCGCGGAGCGCCACGCTCACCGGCTTCGCGCGGCTTGTAGTCGCGTTTCGGCCGTTCGCCTTCAGCCGACATCGGCCGGTCGCCGCGCGGTGCATAGGGCTTGCGCGGCCCTTCGCGCTTTTCATAGGGCTTGCGCTCGCCTTCAGTCGCCATCGGACGGTCGCCGCGCGGTGCGTAGGGCTTGCGTGGTCCCTCACGCTTCTCAAAAGGCTTGCCTTCGGGACGCGGTCCTTTGCTGAATGGCCTGTCGCCGCCCTTGAAGTCGCGCTTCGGCCGCTCGCCCTCGGCGGCCATCGGCCGATCGCCGCGCGGCGCGTAGGGTTTCTTGGCGCCAAAGGACGGCTTGCCGCCCTTGCCGGCGGCGCCATCACGGCCGCGGGGTCCCGCCGCTTTCGAGCCGCTCCTGGCCGGACCCTTCTTGGGTCGGAATTTCTTGTCGTTGTCGTCCATGTGGCCTTTGTCCGTTTGCGCTGCTACAGCGTGGCGCATCCTCTCGGGCGCGCAACGAACGCTGTAGCACTTTGATTTGGCGCATGATCATTTCCGAAAATCGAGTCCGATTTTCGGGTTGATGCGCTCAATAACAGGATCATCAGAGTTTGTCAGGGAAAAGTGGAGACCGGTTTTCCGGCAAGACAAACGAAAACCAAAAGCCGGGGGTGGCGAGGAGATAATAGGAATGGACACCGCGTGAAGCGACCGGATTTCATGGCGATGGCGCTGAAAGAGGCGGAAGCGGCAGCCTTGCGCGGCGAAGTGCCGGTCGGCGCCGTCATCGCCAACGGCGGCACGGTCGTTGCCAGTGCCGGCAACCGCACCCGCGAGCTTGCCGACCCCACGGCGCATGCCGAGATGCTGGTCATCCGCGAAGCCTGCCGCAAGCTGTCAGCCGAGCGGCTGACCGGCCATGATCTCTATGTAACGCTGGAGCCATGCGCCATGTGCGCCGGCGCTATTTCCTTCGCCCGGCTGCGCCGGCTTTATTTCGGCGCCGCCGATGACAAAGGCGGCGCGGTGGTCAATGGCGTGCGCTTCTTCGCCTCGCCAACCTGCCACCACACGCCCGACATCTATCCAGGCATCGGCGAGACCGAAGCGGCCCTATTGCTCAAAGGATTTTTCCAGGAACGGCGCGGCTGAACCGGGCGCAAGGCCGGTCAACGGCAGGCAACGCGGACCGTCGGTTTTTTAGAGCGACGGCAGCCAGTCGAACCAGCCGCTGCCCTTCTTGCCCTCCGCCTCCTTCTTCAGGCGGCGTTCCTTCTTGTACTCGTCCTCGCCAAGCTCGTTCTGCGGCGCCGTGCCGGCTGCGACACGATACTGCACCGGCGGTTCGCTCAGATATTTGCGGGTGTTCGGGTCGCCCTGCTTGCTGTCGGCAAGCCGGCGCTGGATCTCGGCGGCGCGACCCTTGTCTGAATCGGCTGGGCTCCACGCCGGCGGGTGGCTCGAGCCTGAATCCGCCATTGCCTTCTTCACCGAGGCCGGGTCGGTCTGCACGTCGTCGACGATCTCCGACTGGTAAGCCGGGTCGTTCTGGTGGGCGGTGGCGTCGGCGCGCAAGCGGGCGCGGCGCTGCTCGGGCGATTCGGGCCATTCGGCGCTCGCCGTCTCGATGCTGTCCTGCGGCGCCGGCAGCGCTTCCTTCTGGCCTGGCGCCGGTTTCACCAGCGTCGGACGCGGCTTGTAGTCGATCTGCTCCTTGTGCTTCGGCGCGATCGAAAAGGCGCCGGTCAGATCGCCAGCCAGCTGTTCGCCGGCGGTCTTGTCGGTGCCATAGGTCGGAGAGCCCATGCAGCCGGACAAAGCCAGGCCCGATGCGACAAGCGGCGCCAGCAGCGCCAGGCGCGCATTATATCTCTCGGTCATGCCAAAAAGTCCCACTCTAGACAGCCCTCTCGATTGCCACCGGCGTTGTGACCGGTCCCCATCGTCCAAGCACTTGCGACTGAAATCCGGCGACAATTTGTCTTCCGAAGTTTCGCGTGTTTACCTCAACCAGTCGTTAAGGGCAACGCGCGGGCGGTTTTCGCCCGCCCGGCGTGGCATTTGTGCACCCATCAACCTGGCTGGCTGGCCTGTCAAAGCCGGCCAAGCGCCTTCAATTCGTGCAGCACCGCCGCATCGCGCGCCGAAACGTCGGGGAATTCCGGATCCTGACCGACATCCGCGGTGTAGCGCCAGGAGCGTGCGCATTTCACCAAGCTGCGGTCCTCGGCCTTTTCGACCACCACGGCGACACCCCTGACGTCGTCAAGCGTGAAGGCTCCCACAGGCGTTTGCCCATGAGCGATTACCAGATCGCTGGTGATCGCCATCTCGGCCATGTCGACATCCGATATCGCCGCTTCGAGTGCCGCATCGTTGATGGTGACGACCGGCACCGCTTCCAGCGACGACCCAATCACCTTCTGGGCGCGCGCGATCTCCAGCGCGCCGGTGACGACGCGTCGCACCTGCCGCACCTTGCGCCACTTTTCGGCCAGCGCCTCGTTCTTCCAGTCCGCCGGGATTTGCGGGAACTGGTCGAGATGCAGCGAGACGGCGTCAGGATGACGGTCAAGCCAGGCCTCTTCCATGGTGAAGGGCAGCATCGGAGCCAGCCATTTCGCCAGACAGTCGAAGAGATGGCGCACCACTTGCACCGAAGCCTTGCGCTTCACGCTCGAGGGCGCGTCGCAGTAGAGCGCGTCCTTGCGGATGTCGAAGTAGAAGGCCGACAGCTCGACCACCATGAAATCGAGCAGCATACGGGTGATGCGCTTGAATTCGAAAGCGTCGTAGCCCGCGCGCACGACCTCATCGAGTTCGGCAAGCCGGTGCAGCATCAGCCGCTCCAGCTCCGGCATTTTCTCCAGCGGCACCTCCTCGCCATCGTCATGGGCAAGCGTGCCCAGCATCCAGCGGATGGTGTTGCGCAGCTTGCGGTAGGCGTCGATGTTGGTCTGCAGCACATTCTTGCCGAGGCGCTGATCCTCCCAATAGTCCGTCGTCACCACCCACAAGCGCAGGATGTCGGCGCCCGACTGCTTGATGACGTCCTGCGGCACCACGGTGTTGCCAAGCGACTTCGACATCTTGCGGCCGTCCTCGTCCATGGTGAAGCCATGGGTGACGACGGTTTCGTAAGGCGCCCTGCCCCTGGTGCCGCAGCTTTCCAGCAGCGAGGAGTGGAACCAGCCACGATGCTGATCGGAGCCTTCGAGATAGACGTCGGCCGGCCATTTCAGATCCGGACGATCCTCCAGCGTGAAGGCGTGGGTCGAGCCCGAATCGAACCAGACGTCCAGGATGTCCATCACCTGCTTCCACCTGGACGCATCGTGATTGCCGAGGAAGCGTTCCCTGGCGCCGGCGGCGAACCAGGCGTCGGCACCCTCCTTCTCGAATGCGTCCATGATGCGCTGGTTGACCGCCTCGTCCTTCAGCACATTGCCGTCGGCATCTGCGAAGACGGCGATCGGCACGCCCCAGGCGCGCTGGCGCGACAGCACCCAGTCGGGACGTTCCTCGATCATTGCGCGGATGCGGTTCTGGCCGGCGGCGGGCACGAAACGGGTGTCGTCGATCGCTTTCAGCGCACGGCTGCGCAGCGTCGAGCCGTCGCCGAGATCCTTGTCCATATAGACGAACCATTGCGGCGTGTTGCGGAAGATGATCGGCTTCTTCGACCGCCAGGAATGCGGGTAGGAGTGTTTCAGCCGGCCGCGCGCGAACAGCGCGTTGCGCTTGATCAGCTCGTCGATGACGGCCTGGTTGGCGTTGCCCTTCTTGCCGTTGTCGTCAATGACGCGCGCCGGTCCACCCTCGCGGTCCGGTCCGAAACCCGGCGCGTCCTTGGTGAAGAAGCCGCCGTCGTCGACGGCGAACGGGATGGCGCTGTCGATGCCGCGTGCGCGCAAATCCACCGCCGCATCCATCCAGGCGTCAAAGTCCTCGCGGCCGTGTCCGGGTGCGGTGTGGACGAAGCCGGTGCCGGCATCGTCGGTGACATGGTCGCCGGCGAGCATCGGCACGGCAAATTCGTAGCCGCCGCCAAGCCCCTTGAACGGATGCGAAAGCGTAAGGCTTCCAAGCTCTTGCGCCGAAACGCTGCGAAGTCGATCCAGGGTGACCTTGGCCTTGGCCGAGGAGTCTTCGGCCAATGCATCGGCGAAAATCAGCTTTTCACCGGGCTGCGGGCCGAACGCGTTCTCGGCCGCCATTACCTCGTAGAGGCCGTAGCTGATGCGCGGCGAATAATTGACTGCCCGGTTGCCCGGGATCGTCCACGGCGTCGTCGTCCAGATGACGACATGGGCCTGCAGCAGATCGAGCGCTCCTTCCGTCAGTTTGGTCTCGCCCCCTTCGATTGGGCGGACGAGGCTGGCGACCGGAAACTTCACCCAGATCGTGTCGGACTCATAGTCCTGGTACTCGACCTCGGCTTCGGCCAGCGCCGTGCGCTCGACCACGCTCCACATCACGGGCTTCGAGCCGCGATAGAGCTGGCCCGACATGGCGAATTTCAACAGCTCGCCGGCGATGCGCGCCTCGGCGTGGAATGCCATCGTCGTATAGGGATTCTTGAAGTCGCCGATGACGCCGAGCCGCTGGAACTCACCGCCCTGCACCGAAATCCAATGCGCGGCGAATTCACGGCATTCCTTGCGGAATTCGTTGACCGGCACCTCGTCCTTGTTCTTGCCCTTGGCGCGATACTGCTCCTCGATCTTCCATTCGATCGGCAGACCGTGGCAATCCCAGCCGGGCACATAGTTCGAGTCATAGCCGCGCATCTGGAACGAGCGGGTGATGACGTCCTTGAGGATCTTGTTCAGCGCGTGGCCGATATGGATGTTGCCATTGGCGTAGGGCGGGCCGTCATGCAGCACGTATTTCGTACGGCCGGCCGCGCTCTCGCGCAGCTTGCGGTAGAGGTCCATATCCTGCCAGCGCTTGACCAGCAGAGGCTCCTTCTCCGGCAAGCCGGCGCGCATCGGGAAATCCGTTTGCGGCAGATAAAGCGTCTTGGAATAATCGATCGTTTCTTTGGTGTCGGTCATCGCTGTATCGGTCATTGATCTGCCATGTGCATTTGCCCGGCGGCTAAGCAGCTCGGGCGTTGAACTATACTTTTACGCATGTCGTTTTCCCAAAACCGGGGCCACTTTTGGGCGACATGCCTTATGATCTGGAAAAGCGCGAGAGGCCGCGCGCAACATTCCCGGCGGTTCCGGCGACCTTCAGGCCGCCCGGAACACCGGGCTCATAATTCGTATCGTCAGCCTGCAAAGGCGCGAAAAGCTCGTCATGCCCCGGCTTTTAGCGGAGATGAGCGCAGGAATAAAGCGTCTCGTTCGATTCACTTACATCGTGAAATCGAAGCGATAGGTGGTCGACACGCCGATCATGAACTGATTGCGGTCGCCGTGTTCCTTGACCAGGCTGGAATCGGCGGCCGGTCCCATCAGGCGCGAATATTCGCCAAACAGGCTGGCGGTCATCGGCTCGGTCACCTTCCAGGTTATTGCGCCGCCGAGGCCGGTCGATTTCAGGCCGCCACCGGGGTGATATTCGCTAAGGCCCGAGGCCACGGCTTCCTGCGCGTCGACGCCATAGTAGGCGTCGAAGTAACCGGCCGAGGCGAATGAAACACGCGGTCCGCCCGAAATCCTGAGGGTTGGCGTCACATCGTAGAAAGCGTCGGCAGAGATGTCGGCGACAAAGCCGTTGTGAGCGCGAATGCCGTGGCGCAGCTCGGCGCGGGCACGCAGCCAATCCGTCGGATAGAATTCGAAGAAGCCGCCGACTTCGCCGCCCCAGCGCACCGGATCGAGGCCTTTCAACTCATCAGCATTGTCATCGTCACGGGAAAACAGGAATTTGCCGGTCAGGCCGGCGCGGACACCGCCATCGTCGACCAGCGCCAGCGAGATGTTGTCGTTGCGCGAGGTGAAACGTGCCGCCGGTCCGACCTTGCCCAGCGATATGATCGGAGAAGCGCTGAGCAGATACTTCTTGCCGCCCTCGAAGTTCGGCGCCACCATGCCCGTGGCGCCAACTGTCAGATACCAGTCACCGGACAACCAGCTGCCCTCGCCCGCATTGGCAGTGCCCGCCCAACCGACCAGCGCTGCGGCCAACACCAGAGAGATTTTTCCGACCGGACTCATGGCCACTCCACTAACACGACGCACACCGTTACCGATGACAGCTTTGACGGCCGTTTGGTAAAATTTGATTTAAACCCGAGACATCGGCTGGGTTTGCGACGATCCCTCACTGCCGGCCATCGACTGGACGCTGACCGGCGCCGGGACTAACGTCCGGCAGCATCCCGCAGCCCTTGGTGGAGACCGCGACAATGACCCTGAATGGCGACGCCTTGAAAATCGCGATCGAACAGACCCGGACAAAATGGGGGTGGTTTGTCGCGCTCGGCGTGCTGCTGCTCATCTTCGGCGGCATTGCATTCGGCAATCTGTTCATCGCCACGGTGGCTTCGGTCTACGTCGTGGGATGGCTGATGCTGGTGGCGGGCGTCATCGAGATCGTGCATGCGTTCGGGGTCAAGACGTGGGGCCGCTTCTTCTACTGGCTGCTCAGCGGATTGCTCTATGCCGTCGCAGGCTTCTTCGCTTTCAACAATCCGCTGCTTGCCTCGGCGGTGCTGACGTTCCTGCTGGCGATCGCGCCTGGTCGCGTCAGGCGTGCTCAGGGCCTGGGTCGGCTACAGCCACCGGCCGCAACGCGGCTGGGGCTGGGTCGTCGCGGCCGGTGTCATCAGCGCACTTGCCGGCCTGGTCATCGCCATGGGCTGGCCGGTCAACAGCCTGTGGGTGCTCGGGCTCTTCCTGGCGATCGACCTGATCTTCCAAGGCTGGACCTTCATTGCCGTCGGTTTGGCGCTGAAAAGGTAGTGTCCCGTTTGTGCATGATCTGGTCCGAAAACCGGTTCCCACTTTTCGGGATCATCGTTCAAAAGGCTATAGCAGCGTCAAGGTCGGAGAGCGGCTTGACGCCGGCAAGCAGCGTGCGCGCCTCGGCTTCATCGCGCTTCATCTGCGCGACCAGCGCATCGAGCCCTTCGAACTTCACCTCGGGGCGCAGGAAACCGAAGAAGGAAACCTGGCAGATCTCGCCATAGAGGTCGCCAGAGAAATCAAAGACGAAGGTTTCCAGCAGCGGCGCGCCATTGTCGTCGACCGTCGGGCGACGGCCGAAGCTGGCGACACCGTCGTGAAGCGTGCCGTCAGCGCGGCGAAAGCTGACGGCATAGATGCCCTCCTTCAGGGCGGCTTCGGCCGACAGCCTCATATTCGCAGTCGGAAAGCCAAGTGTGCGGCCGAGTTGCTGGCCGCCGACCACCTCGCTTTCGACGGTGAAGTGATAGCCGAGCAGTCCGGCGGCCTCGGCCACCTCGCCCTCGCTCAGCAACCCGCGGATGCGGCTGGACGAGATCACCTCGGCGCCCTCGTCACGGAAGGCGTCGACGAGCGTGACGCCGAAGCCGTGACGCTCGCCGGCTGCCATCAGGTAAGCCGGACCGCCTTGACGATCCTTGCCGAAATGGAAATCGAACCCGGTCACGGAGTGGGTTATGCCAAGGTTCTTTTCCAGCACATCGGTCACGAATGCTTCTGCCGACAGCGAGGCGAAGTCGCGTGTGAACGGCTGTTCGACGAGCGCGGCAAAACCCAGCAGGGACAGGAGCCGCGCTTTCATCGGCGGCGGCGTCAGCACGAACAACGGTATTTCGGGCCTGAAAATCTTGCGCGGGTGCGGTTCAAATGTCAGCACCAGGGCCGGCACCCCGCGCCGCCCGGCTTCAGTCAATGCCCGCTCGAGCACCGCCTGATGACCGCGATGGACGCCATCGAAATTGCCGATCGCCACCACGCCGCCGCGCAGGTCGGCGGGCAGCGGTGCGGTTGCGAGAATGTGTTGGAAAGCTGCCATAGTCACCTACCGCAGTCTGGGAATGACGGCCACCGGACGATATCCATGCTTTTCCAGGAAGGCCGCCAGCCTTGCCGGATCCGGTTGCAGTGCGTCGCCATAGTCGCGGGCATGGATACCGCCGGAGACATAGAGAACGTCGAAACCATTGTCGGCAGCGCCCTTCACATCCGTCATCATTCCGTCGCCGATGGCCAGCACCTGGCCGCGCTCGACCGGCCGGCCGAGAAGCTCCACAACCTCCTTCATGGCGACGTTGTAGATCGGCGCGTAGGGTTTTCCGGCGATCAATGTGCGGCCGCCGAGTTGGGCATAATCGCGTGCCAGCGCGCCGGCACACCAGATGAGGCGTTCGCCACGCTCGACCACGATGTCGGGATTTGCACAGATGAAGGGCAGGTTCCTGGCGCGCAGCCGCCGCAGAAGCTCGGTGTAATCCTCGGGCTTCTCAACCTCGTCATCGAACAGACCGGTGCAGACGACGCCGGACGCCTCGAATTCCTCGACAAGTTCGACGTCGAGACCTTCATAGAGGGTGAAGTCACGGTCGGCGCCGATATGGAAAATCTTGCGCGGGCCCTCGGCGATCAAATCTCGGGTCACGTCGCCCGACGTGACCACCCGGTCGTAGGCTGATAGTGGAACGCCGATCGCGTTCATCTGCGCCACGACATCGGCACTTCTGCGCGGCGAATTGGTGATCAGGACGACGGGGATTTCTACCTCTCGAGCCCTCGCAAGCGCCGAGGCCGCCACCGGGAAATGGCTCTCGCCATTGTGGACCACGCCCCAGACATCGCACAGGATTGCCGAATAGGTCTTCGACACGTCTTCGAGCGAGCCGATGATTTCAGGCGAATCCGCCATGCCATTTCCTTCAGTCATGATCACCACGAGCACCACGGCCGACGGTTCGCCGCAGCCGGTTCGGATTAGCCGAACCGCCCCGGCCTGTCACCCGCTTTCAGCGTGGCCGCGGGAGCGGTAGCGGATGCCTCGCACAAAGGAGCGCGGCGCCAATGTTTTCGCCGCTTCAGAGAGCTGTCACGGCGGCGCATTATTGCGCCGTCGGAGCCGGCATGGTTAACGAACCATCAAAAAGCTGGCCGGCCTTTGAGACATCCAGCAACATGAAATTTAGCATTTTGTCAGCATTGTCATGCCGAAAACTGGCTTCTGGGCAGGGATGCTGAAGGCGATGATCCTCAGATTCGCGCGCGACAGGCGCGGCAACTTTGCCTTGGCGACCGCCATAGCGATGCTGCCGATAATGGTCAGCGTGGCCGGCATCATGGATCTGGTGGGCACGAGCGACGACGCCGCGGTATTGCAGAACTCACTGGACGCGGCTGGGCTCGCAGTCGGCACGAAGTACTCGCCCGGCATGACGGCAAGTAATGTCCGGGCGCTCGGGCTGACATTTTTCTCGGCCAACATGAGCACCGCCGACCAGCAGGAATATTCGGGCAGCGTCTCCAACTTTTCGGCGGCAGCCAGCGGGGACGCGAGCGCCTACTACATCTCGGTTTCCTCCAGCATCAGCCGAGCAAGCTTTATCCGCGGCGCGCCGTCCTGGCCGGCTCACCGCTCCGCCTCGGTCAAACTGGAACCCGGCGCGCAAGCCTGCGTGCTGGCGCTCGATCCGCAGGCATCGGCGGCCGTGAGCCTGCAGGGCTCGACCAATGTCTCGATGACCAACTGCGTGATCGCGGCAAACTCCGATGCGTCCGATGCTGTGAACAGAGGCGGTTCCGCGCTGGTTTCAGCGGGCTGCGTCTCGACCGTCGGCGGCACTTCCGGCCTTTCGTTACCCAACGCCAATCTCACCTGTGGAACGCCGCTCGAACATCAATATGCGTCGTTTGATCCTTTGGCCGACGTCGTCCCTCCTCCCTTCACATTGTGTCTGCCGGTCCCGAACGGGAACGGCAAGACCTACAGGCTGTCGCCCGGCACCTATTGCGACAAAACATTGTCGGGAAACATCACACTTGATCCGGGCGTCTACATCCTGCGCGGCACCGCCATCAAGCCCGGAGGCAACGGTAGCCTGACCGGCCAGGGCGTGACTATATTCCTCATGGAGGGCGCACAGATCTACATAAACGCCAATGAGCAGGTGAACCTTTCCCCGCCGTCCAGCGGCCCTTACGCCGGCATCACCATTTTCGAGGATCGCGGGAACACGTCCGCCCTGACGCTGAATGGCGGCGCAAATTCCGTGATCAGCGGTTTCGTCTATGCGCCTGACGCTCCCATTTCCTACGCCGGCAACTCGGATATGAGCGGCCAAGGCGACTGCCTGAGGCTTGTTGGCAAGACCGTGCAGATGACGGGAAACTCATCCGTCAGAACGGATTGCACGGCCGCTCTTGGAATTCGCGAGATGTATGCCAGCCGCCGCATTACTCTCGTGAAATGAAAGACGCCTCCGAACGTTTGAGCGACATCGTCGGCTGATCCAGAGGCATCGGCAACCAACTGGCGCAACGGCTGGCGCAACCATGCTCTTGCGCGCGCCTGCCGGGACAGGCACATGTTGACCGCTCGCGGGATCACCTACCCACGGCAGGGGAACGAACCAATGCCCGAAACCGCCAACCATCTCGCCTTCGCGCTGGTCTGCCTCGGCATGGTGCTGACGCCAGGCCCCAATATGATCTATCTGATCTCGCGTTCCCTGTCGCAGGGGCCGAAGGCCGGGCTGATCTCGCTCGGTGGCGTGGCGCTCGGCTTTCTCTTCTATGTGCTGGCGGCGGCCTTCGGCATCACCGCGCTGTTGCTCGCCGTGCCCTATGCCTATGACGCGCTGCGTTTTGCCGGTGTGCTCTATCTCCTTTGGCTTGCCTGGCAGGCGGTGAAGCCGGGCGGGCGTTCGCCATTCCAGGTGCGCGAACTGCCAAGGGATAGGCCGCGCAAGCTGTTCGCGATGGGCCTGATGACCAACCTGCTCAACCCGAAGGTGGCCGTGCTGTATCTGTCGCTGCTGCCGCAGTTCATCAGCCCGGGCAAAGGCCATGTCCTGTCGCAGCTTCTGGTGCTGGGCGCCACGCAGATCACGATCAGCCTCACCGTCAATGCCATCATCGCGGTGACGGCCGGTTCGATCGCCACCTTCCTCTCCGGACGGCCCTTGTGGCTGGTCATCCAGCGCTGGATGATGGGCACCGTGCTGGCGGCACTGGCGCTGAAGATGGCGACCGACGCGCAGCGCTGAGAGCGCTTCGTTACATCGGCCTCTTAGGCTGCTGCGCGCGCTCCGGCTCGACCACCTTGCGGTAGAGATGCCAGGTGGCATGGCCGAGCACCGGCATGACCACCGCGAGCCCGGCAAACAGCGGGATCGAGCCGATCACCAGAAGCACGGCGACCATCAGCCCCCATAGCGCCATCTGCAGCGGATTGGTCATGACCGCCCGCGCTGAGGTCTCGATGGCCGAAACGGCGCCGACATCGCGGTCGAGCAGCAGCGGGAAGGCAATCACGGTGGTGGCCAGCACGACCGCGGCGAAGACAAAACCCGCAGCGTTGCCGGCAAGGATCAGCGTCCAGCCCTTGCTGGTCGTCAGCACCTCGCGGACGAAGTCTCCGATCGAGGACGGGGGCCGATCGCCAAACAGGCCAGTGTAGATCGACTGGGCGGTGTACAGCCACAATAGGAACAGCGCGACCAGCATTACCCCGATCACCACGATCGACGGAATCGCCGGCGAGCGGCGCACGTCAAGGGCATGCCACCAGGAAGTGTCCATGCCGAGCTCGCGCCGGCGGCTGATCTCGTAAAGGCCGATCGCGGCAAACGGTCCAACCAGCGCGAAACCCGACATCAGGGGGTAGATGAGCTGGATGGCATTGGCGCCAGACGACGTCCACCGCGTCAGGATCAGGCCGACTATGGGATAGATCAGGCACAGGAACACGTAATGCGATGGCTTTGCCCAGAAATCCTCGGCGCCGAGGCGCAGTGCATCCCAAAGGTCCGACGTGGTAATGCGCCGCACTGCTGGCTGCACGTGCATTCCACGTGCGTCCGCCATGACATGAAAGCCGGCCATAACCTTCCTCCCGTATGTCGGGGCGGTCACCGCCAGGATGGCCGCCCGGAGCTGCCACTTTTCGTTCAAGCGCTATTCTAGTCGATTTAGAGCCGCTTGTCGCCAAGTCCATGGATCGGGTTGGGTTGATTCCGGTTCTCTCCCCGGCTCGGTACCGGCATTGCAGTCGCGCGGCGCCAGGCATGTCGACGCCGCGCGATTGAAATACCTGAAGCGCGTCAGGCAGCGAAGCGATCGATCACCTCGGCCAGCGGCACATGGCCAAGGCAGGCGCCCGAACCAGCAGGGCTTTCGCCATCCTCGACAGCCAGAGCATATCGCACCACCGGTTCGGCCTCGATGCGTCGGCGCAACCCGGCCAGCTTGGGATAGGCAGCGCCGTCGATCGCCTGGTGGAACTCCGCCCATCGGGCGACGCCAATCAGCGTGGTATCCGCCAGCGTCAGCCGATCGCCGACCAGAAAGTCCGTATCGGTGATCATCGCTTCAAGGCGGCCGTGGCGTTCGGTGACGGCCTTGCGGCCGAAGTCGCCCAAAGTCGCCTTCAGAGCCGGTTCATCCGCGGCCATTTCCAATGCTACCCAGAGCGGGCTGAAAGCGGCGGTGAACCCGGTGTTCACGAAGGCCATCAGCTGATGCATGCGGTCGGCTTGCGGCGTGCGCGGGTCGAAGCTGATGCGACGTTGCGTGTCGCGGGCTTCGAGCCACGCGGCGATGGCCATGGTCTCGGTCAGCACCGCGCCTTCGTCGGTGATCAAAACCGGTGTTTCCTGACGGCCGTTGATGCTGGCATAGGCATCGTTCTTCATCTCGGTGAGCATATCGACACGACACAGGCGATAGGGTTGCCCGACGCGTTCAAAGGCAGCGACGAGCCCCATCGAGCTTCCCGCCGGGAAGCCATAAAGGAGGATAGGTTCCATTTGTTTTCTTCCATGATTCAAGGGATCACGCCGCGCAGCGAAACTTGACCCTAAACGCTGGTCGCCCCATGTAAATTACGCACAATTCTGTAACCAGGGACTACCCATGAAAACCGTCGTCTCACGCTGCCCGATCGAAGAGACCATGCGCGTGCTCAGCGGCCGCTGGCCCACCTTGCTGCTCTATTATCTGAAGGACGGGACCAAGCGGTTCAGCGACCTGAGGCGCGACAACCCAACCGTCTCGCATCGCATCCTGGCGCTGGAACTGCGCAAGCTGGAGGACGCCGGTATCGTGCGGCGGACGGTGTATCCGGGCTATCCGCTGCGCGTCGATTACGATCTCACGGCGCCCGGCCGCAAGCTTGTGCAGCTGATCGATGCACTCGGCGCCTGGTGGGTGCATACGGAGAACGATCGGGTCGGCGGTTCCACGGAATCAAATCTCGATACCGCCGCCTAGGATCACCGATTCTACCGCGGTTTTCGCCGCCCTGCCCGGCAAAAGCCATGATCGCCACTATCTCAGGTGGGCATGACCGTTGCGAAAATCGAAAACCACCCGATCCCGAACCTGAACAGGCGCATGCTGCTGAAAAGCGTCGGCCTCGTCGCCCTGGCCGGGCTCGCCGCCTGCAGCACCGTTTCGCTGCCGACCGGCGAAGGCGCCGGGGTCTCCTCATCCGCCACCGGCACGTTGTCCGGCATCCGCGCTTCGGCGGGGCTCGCGGCGCTGACCCCCGACCGGCAACTCGAACAGGCCGCCCTGCAGCAGGCGGGCTATATGGCGCAACGCCGTCGCATGAGCCACACCACCGGCTGGGGCAAGGATTTCGCCTCGCGCGTCAAAGGCAATGGCATTGCGGGTGCGGCGGCCGAGAATATCGCCGAAGGCCGTTTCGACCTGCAGAAGCTTTTCGATATCTGGGTGCATTCACCCGGCCATCGCCGCAACATGCTCGACCCGCGCTTCACCCGCTTTGGCCTTGCTTATGTGCGCGACGGCAGCGACAGCGATCTCCGCTACTGGAGTCTCGTGCTCGGGAAATAGGAGCAGGCGTGTCGCCGTCGGCCGCCGGCTTCTTCGTCAAGCTGCGCGGCGGACCAATGGCTGAGCCGTCAATCCTTGGGGTTGAGCAAGGTCTCGATGTCCCGTGCGGAGACCGGTTTGCTGAAGTGATAGCCCTGCATTTCATCGCAATTGTTTTTGAGCAGGAAAGCCACTTGATCGTCGGTTTCGACGCCTTCGGCGATAACCCTCATGTTCAATTTTTGACCCAACGAAATCACGGCGCTCGCAACAGCCTGATCGTTTTCGTCATCGGCGACGTCGTTGATGAAAGATTTGTCGATCTTTAGCCGCGCAACTGGAAACGTCTTGAGTGCGCTGAGGCTGGAATAGCCCGTCCCGAAATCGTCGATCGAGATCTGAACGCCAAGGTGTTGCAGTTCGTTCATGGTCGCGACCGCCAATTCGATGTCCTGCATGATGAGGCTTTCAGTCAACTCCAGCTCCAGATAGCTTGCCTCCAGGCCGCTCTCCTGGAGTGCATTGACGACACGTCCGACCAGGTTCTTTTCCCTGAATTGCCGTGCCGACACATTCACGCAAACCGTCATCGGCGGCAGACCCGCATCCTGCCAGGCTTTGTTCTGTCGACAGGCTTCATGCAGAACCCAATCGCCGATCGGCACGATCAAACCTGTCTCCTCGGCCGTAGGAATGAAACTGGTCGGCGCTACCACTCCCAGTGTCGGATGGTTCCAGCGTATCAACGCTTCCACCGCGAAGACGCGCCCCGAGCGAAGATCAACTTGCGGCTGGTAGAGCAGCGCGAATTCCGAGGCGGCCAGGGCGTTTCGCAACTCCTCTTGAAGCACGAATTTTTCATGAGCCTTCGAGTTGAATTCGGGAGCGTAGAATTGGAAATTGTCGCGGCCGAACTCTTTCGCGCGATACATGGCTGCATCCGCATTGGCCAGGAGTGTTTCCGGGCTCGCCCCATCCTTGGGATAGTTTGCGATGCCGATGCTGGCTGTTGTTCGTAGCTGATGCTCTCCGAGATGAACCGGCTCTGCAATCGCGGCCCGGATCTTCTGCAAGCTCTGGGAGATGAGATCGACATCCGTGGGCTGGTCGAACAGGACGATCACAAATTCATCGCCGCCAAGTCGCACGACGGTGTCGGTGGCCCTTACGCATTCGACCATACGGCTGGCGACGGTCCTCAGAAGCTCGTCCCCGGCATTGTGGCCGAGCGTGTCGTTGACGAGCTTGAAATTGTCCAGGTCGACGAACACCAGCGTCACCCAGCGATCGTATCGCTGCGCGTACAAGATGGCTTGAGAGAGCCGGTCCTCCAGCAAAGCGCGATTGGGAAGCCCGGTAAGCACGTCATGATTTGCCATAAAGTGGATTTGGTCTTCAGCCAGTTTGCGCTCGATCGCTATACCGCCGATGCGGGTCGTGAAATCAATCAGCCGGGTCTCGGCCTCGACCGGTAAACGCACCGTCATCGAATACATTGCAAAGACACCCAAGACCGCGCCCTGATGCGACAGGATCGGGGTCGACCAGCAAGAACGATAGCCGTACACCGCCACTAGTTCGCGGTAATCCTCCCACAGCGGATCTTGCATGACGTCGGCGACAATGACTGGCTCCCGCCGATAGACGGCGGTCCCACAAGATCCGACCTTGGGACCGATGGCGACGCCATCGATGGCGTTCGTATAGCCTTTCTCCAAGCTCGGCGCCGCACCGTGCCGCAAATGGCTGCCGTGCTTGTCGAGGAGCAAAACGGAACCGAATATGCCTGTCAGCTGGGATTCCACGAGGCGCATGAGGCGGTCGAGCACGTCCTCGAGCGGCGCGCTCATCGCGATCATTTCCAGGATTTGAGCCTGCCCGTTACGGAGGACGTCGGCTTGCTTGCGAGCAGTGATGTCGTGGGCGATGCCAATCAGACCGAATATCTCATTTTTAACATTGCGCAGCGGAACCTTCGTCGACAAGAACCACTTGCCGGTGCCTGACGCATCGACAACAAACTCCTCCTCGTCGATCATCGGCTGTCCGCCGGTGAGGACGTTCTGTTCGATCAGGCGAAATTTCTGCGCAAGTTCGGGAGCATGGACATCAAAGTCGGTCAAGCCGATCATGTCGGTCGTCTTGTCCCGGCCACTGTCGGATGCAAGGGCCCTGTTGACCACGACGAAGCGGCTTTCGGTGTCCTTGACCCACAGATAGCCGGGCACCCAGTCGATCAGCGTTTGCAGCGAGATGCGTTCATCGACAATCTGGCGATTGGCCGAGAGTTGCGTGATGTCCTCATGCGTGGAAACCCAGCCGCCGTCGGGCATAGGTTGGTGGCAGACCTGAATTGTCCGGCCATCGGCGAGATTGGCGGTCCAGATTCTTGAAGTAACACTCGAATTGACCGACCGGGCCAATGCTAGATAGGCGTCGGCGGCCATAGCGGATGTTCCGGCAGCGACGCGTCGGTCGACGATTTCACCCAGTGTCAGGCCCGGCTGCAATTGTTCCACCGCAATGCGGTAGATCTCCGCGTAGCGACGGTTGGACTAGATCAGACGTTCATCGGCGTCGAAAAAGCAAATGCCTTGCGATATGTTGTCGATCACCGTCTTGAAACGGAGCGCCTGGCCTTGGAGTTCGACGATCGTAGCTCGAAGCTCGTGCTCGAGGGTTTCGTAGGAAGCCGTAGCCAGTTTTGCCAGCGCGGCCAGACCGGTCGACTCGGGCACCTCGATGGCTAGCCTGGATGATTTCGTGACCAAACAGAGTTCCTCCGATTTGGCGTCTGGCAGAACTATCACTCGCCTGGACGGAAAGTCCGCCTATAGTATTACGGACATACTAATGACAGATGAACCGGATCGAAATCGGCGCCGCGTAGCCTGAATACCTGAAGCCAAGGGCCGTCCTCGAACCCTCCATCTAGCTCCCGGACCCGGTATTCTTCAACATCAGGACGAACTTGGTTGACACCGCCCGGAGCGATCGCCACTGCGCCATCCGCTACTGGAATAGTTGAGAATGCAAGCTGCATATTCATAAATCTCCAGACTGGTTTGCCATGGAGACTTACAACCTCAAGCGCAACGGCATCTAACGCATGTCGCTCAAAAAGTAGCCCCGGCTTGAGACAACGACATGCATAGCAACCAAAGACCTAAAACGCGTCACATGAATCCGTTTCGACGCGATGTGCTTCAGTCCATATGCGCGGCTGGTGCGCCACCGGCCGGCGCCTGCTTTGGCTTGCGCAGCAGGAACACAAACGGGATGGCAAGCAGCGTCATCACCATGAGTATTTTGAAGTCGTTGACGTAAGAGATCATCATCGCCTGAAGATTGACCACACGATCGACCTGCGAAAGCGCCATTGGATCGCCGCTTGCGGCTGCCGGAGAGGCGGCCCAGAGATTTGGGTTGAACGGGTTGATGAAGGCCGAAAGCTCGGTGTGATTGACCTGCGTGTTGCGCACCATCAGGACCGTCACGACCGACACGCCGATGGACGAGCCGAGATTGCGCACCAGGCTGAACAAGGCCGTGGCATCGGTGCGGAAGCGCACGTCAAGCGTGGCGAAGGCGACGGTCGACAGCGGCACGAACACCATTCCCATGCCCAGGCCCTGGATGACGCCGGAGCTGAGGATCAGCCAGTTGTCCATCTGCGGCGTGAAGCTGGACATGGTGTAGAGCGACTGCGCGGTCAGCAAGAATCCGATGACCACAAGAATCCTGGCGTCGATCTTGCTCATGAGCCGCCCGACGACCAGCATCGAAATCATCGTGCCGACACCGCGCGGCCCCAAGACGACACCGATGGTGACGGTCGGATAGCCGAAGATGGTCGACAGCATCGGCGGCAGCAGCGACATCGAGGCCAGGATCAGCACGCCCATGACGAAGATGAATGCCAGCCCGGTCACGAAATTGCGGTCGAGGAAGATCTTCGGGTCGATGAAAGGACGTTCCGCCGTCAGCGTGTGGATGATGAACACCCAGAATCCGGTGATCGAAAGAGCAAGCTCGATCCAGATCTCGATCGAGGAAAACCAGTCGACCTCGCCGCCGCGGTCGAGCAGCAGCTGCAGCGCACCGACACCGAGCGATAACATGGCGAAGCCGAAGAAATCGAAGCTGCGCACCCGCCGGGCAACCGCCGGCAGATAGGCGGCCATGCCGAGGAAGGCGATGATGCCGACCGGCAGGTTGATGAAGAACACCCAGCGCCAGTTGAAATTCTCGGTCAGCCAGCCGCCGAGCGTCGGGCCGAGGATTGGCCCCAGCATGATGCCGGCGCCCCAGATGGCCATTGCCTGGCCGTGGCGTTCCCTGGGGTTGATGTCGAGCAGGAAGGTTTGCGACAGTGGCACGATGGCGGCGCCGAACACACCCTGCATCAGCCGGAAGAACACTATGCTCTCCAGGCTCCAGGCGATACCGCACAGCATCGAGAACACGGTGAAGCCGACAACCGCCCCCAGGAACAGTTCCTTGCGGCCGAAGCGGTCGGCCAGCCAGCCGGTCACCGGCGTCATGATGGCGGCGGCAACGATGTAGGAGGTCAGCACCCAGTTGATGTTGTCGGGCGAGGCGCCGAGATCGCCGGTCATGGTCGGCAGTGCGACATTGGCGATCGTAGTGTCGAGCGCCTGCATGATCGTCGCCAGCATCAGCGCGACCGTGATCAGCCCACGATGCGGCACTTCTTTGAAGGGTTCGGGCGTGCTCATGACGTGGAACTTCCAGCAGGTAACAAAAACGTGTACAACGGGTTTCCGGGCGGCAACGCCTTCCGTTGAGAGACCCTCGTCGCGGTGGGACGCGATTGTCGATGTGGGGGTTACATCGACTGAAAGTCTCTGATGAGCGAATGCCTGCCGCCCGGAAACATGAGGACCGACGGGTCCGTGCCGAAGATTTCACATGCCGGTCAAGCCGCGACGCGGCCAAGCCCAGACGCTGATCCTTCCAGCTCCTCCCATCAGCCTGCTATTCACCTCCGCCCGCTGATCCGCGCGGGATTCTGTTGACTTTTACTGCGCGGCCTCGCCAGCCGTGGCGTGACCGAAGATCGAGGGCAGTCCCCGCGCCACGCCGGTGTCGACGGTAACGGTGGCGCTCATGCCGGTGCGCAACGCCATCTTGGCGTCGGCATCGGTCAGTTCGAGGCGCACCGGAATTCGTTGCGTGACCTTGACCCAGTTGCCGGTGGCATTCTGGGCCGGCAGCAGCGAGAATTCGGCTCCCGTGCCGGCGCCAATCGCCTTGACCGTCGCCTCGAAGGTACGCCCCGGATAGGTGTCGACCACGACATCAGCCTTCTGCCCGGGCTTCATGTGGGTGAGCTGTGTTTCCTTGAAATTGGCGGCGATCCAGGTGTCGCCGGTCTCGACCAGCGAGAACAGCGGCGTGCCGGAACCGACATACTGGCCGACCTTGAATGAGGAAGCCTGGCTGATGACGCCGTCGGCCGGCGCCTTGACCGTGGTCTGCGCCAAGTCGTAGGCCGCCTTGTCGCGTGCGGCGAGCGCGGCCATCACGGTCGGGTGCTTGTCGGTCTCGATGTCGGGATTGCCGCCAAGGGCTGCCTTGGCGCTGATGATGCCTTGCTCGGCAACGGCGAGCTGCTGCCTGGCCTTGTCGAGATCGTTCTTGGCTTCGTCCAGCGACGACTTGGCGTTGATGCCCTTCTGGGCAAGGTCGGCGGCGCGGTCGAACTGCGACTGGGCGAAGGCGACTTGACTGGTGTCGGACTTTTGCTGAGCCATCGACTGGCCATAGGCCGCGCGCAGCTGCTCGACATTGAGACGCGCTCCCGCAACCGCCGCGTCGGCCTGGGCCAAGGCGATCCGGTAGGGCTCGGGGTCGATGGCAAACAGCACGTCACCCTGCTTGACCAGCTGATTGTCGGCTATGTCGACCTGAACGATGCGGCCGGCTGTGTCGGACGCGATCGACACCTTGGCCTGCTGCAGATTGGCGTTCTCCGTCTCCTGGTAGCGGCCGCCGGTGACCCAGACATAGCCGCCGCCGACAGCGAGTGCTGCGGGCAGCGCGACCATCAGCAGAAAGCGACCCAGCCGGCGCTTCTTCTTCACAGGGGACAGGGCAGGCTGCACCGGGGGAGCAACCGTAACCGGGGCCGCGGCCGGCTGTGCCGGCGCCTCCATTTCCAGTTCGGTCGCTTTCTCGTCTATCTTGGCTACCGCGTTCATGCTGCTGTGCCTTCTGTATTCTTTACTTTTTCAATGGACGGCGTCTCGTCGTCGGTCAGGTTCCGGACCATCGCTTCAAGGCCCTCGATGAGGACACGACGGGCTTCCGGCTTCACACCGACCAGCGATTCCTCATAGACTTCCCCGGCAATGCTCTTGATCACGGCGTAGGCTTCGCTCGCCTTGGGCGTCAGGAAGATCATGCGGACGCGGCGATCGGTGGCGTCGGGACGACGCTCGATCCAGCCGCCCTCCTCCATGCGATCGACCAAGCGAGAAACGCTGATCGGCTCGATTTCGAGAAGTTCGGCCAGCCGCGCCTGCGCGACGCCATCTTCCTTGGCAACGCGGACCAGAAGCCGCCATTGCGCCGAAGAAAGCCCCAAGCCACTGGCCCTCGCCTCGAAGCGCTTGCGCATCAAGCGCTGCACGTCGTGGATCAAGAAGCCCAGTCTGTCGATGCCATCGGAAACCATGAGCTGGATATATAATAAGCTTGCTTACTATTCAAGACGCTGCGTTGCATCAAAAGCTGGCAAATGTGCACGACAGCCATGCGATGTGGTCATGGTTAGCGATTGGTGAGCGCCTGGTCGCCATGCCGGTCGGCATAGCCGCTCCGCCACCTCATGCTGGTCGTGTCTGACATATTGTTGTACAGCCTTTGGTCAGGATCGGGGGATCAACGACAATGCCGACGCTTTACGCTCTCAAGCCGGCTTTCCAGGGACGACTGCGGCCGCTGGTCAATCGGCTGGCGGCGATCGGGGTTACCGCAAACAGCATAACCATCCTGGCGGCGTTGATGTCGATGGCTGCAGGGGCGGCCATAGCGGTTCTGCATGAATTGCGCTGGCTGATGTTGCTTGTCCCCGCGGTGATGTTCGTGCGCATGGCGCTGAATGCCGTGGACGGCATGCTGGCGCGGGAACATGCGCAGGCCTCGACGCTCGGCATGTATCTGAACGAGATTTGCGACGTCGTTTCGGACCTCGCGCTGACACTCCCTTTTGCTGTCTTTCCGGAATTTGGCGCATGGGCCGTCATCGCTTTCGCGATATCGGCTGTGATGACTGAGTTCGCCGGCGTGCTCGGCATCGCTGCGAAGGTCGGACGAAACTATGCCGGGCCGTTCGGCAAGAGCGACAGGGCACTGGCCCTGGGCGTGGTCGCCGTGCTGTACGCGGCCGGGTTCTGGCCGGCATCCATCGCGCCATTTGTGTTTCCGGCCATGGCAACGCTTTCGCTGCTGACCGCCATCAACCGGATACGCGCCGGCCTTATTGGCAGCGCCAGCTGAGCACGAGGGCTCGCCATGCCGCCAGAGGGAAAGACCGTAATGCACGAACCGATCAACGCCGCGGCCAACGAAGGTCTTGAGCGGCAAGCGCAGGAGCGGGTCTTCCGCAGCCATGACGGGACGGAGATCTTCTACCGCTTCTGGCCGGCGGCTTTCGCCGATGCCAAGGGCGCGGTGGTGCTCTTCCATCGCGGCCATGAGCATGGCGGCCGCATGGCTCATCTCGTCGACGAATTGCAGATGCCGGACCATGCTTTCTATGCGTGGGATGCGCGCGGCAATGGCCGTTCGTCCGGCGAGCGCGGCTATGCCCCGTCCTTCTCGGCCCTGGTGCGCGACATCGACTGCTTCATGCGCGAGATTGCCGCCAGGGATGGCTTCGCCACGCAGGATATCGCGCTGATCGCGCAGTCCTTCGGCGCCGTGCTCGCGGCAGCCTGGGTGCACGACTATGCGCCGAAGCTGCGCGCCATGGTGCTGGCCTCACCGGCCTTTTTGGTAAAACTCTACGTGCCCTTCGCTAGGGAAGGCATCGCGTTGTGGCAGAAGATCAAGGGCCGCTTCTTCGTCAATTCCTACGTCAAGGCGAAGTTCCTGACCCATGATCCGGTGCGCATCGCCTCTTTCGAGAGTGATCCGCTGATCACCCGGCCGATCGCCTCCAACATCCTGGTCGAGCTCTACCAGCACGCCGCCCGGATTGTCGCTGACGCCCGCGCCATCACCGTGCCGACGCAGCTGCTGCTCTCGGGCAGCGACTGGGTGGTGCGCCACGGCCCGCAGCACCAGTTCTTCGTCAATCTCGGCAGCCGTACCAAGGAACGCCATGTGTTGCCGGGTTTCTTCCACGACACGCTGGGCGAGCGCGACCGGGCGCAGGCCCTCGACCTGATCCGGCCGTTCCTGGCGAAGCAGTTTGCGGCGCCGGATGCGCCGGTCGACCTGAAGCAGGCGGATATTGCCGGCTACACCCGCGACGAGGCCGACAGGCTTGCCTCGCCGCTCGATCTGTTGTCGCCCAAAGGCCTCTATTGGGCCTTCAGCCGTGCCTCCATCCGCATGGGCGCCTGGGTCTCGCAGGGCATGAAGACCGGCATCGCCACCGGCTTCGATTCCGGCTCGACACTGGATTACGTCTACGAGAACGACGCGCGGGGTCTTACATCTCTTGGCCGCGTCGTCGACCGGGTCTTCCTTGAAGCCATCGGCTGGCGCGGCATCCGCCAGCGCAAATTGCATCTCGAAGAACTGATCGGCTCTTGCCTGGCGACGCTCAAGGCCGACGGCCGGCCGGCGCATATTCTCGACATCGCGGCCGGCCACGGCCGCTATGTTCTCGATGCCATCGTGAAGAACCCCGACCAGCCGGCGAGCGTGCGCCTGCAGGACTATTCCGACCTCAACGTGCAGCTTGGCCGCAAGCTGATCACCGAACGGAAGTTGCCGGCTGATGTCTCGTTCCAGCGTGCGGACGCTTTCGATGCCGACATGCTCGCCAAAGCCGATCCGGCGCCCGACCTCGCCATCGTCTCCGGCCTCTACGAACTGTTCTCCGACAATGCGATGATCGCCCGCTCGCTCGGTGGGTTGGCCAGCGCCATGCAGCCGGGAAGCCTGTTGCTCTACACCAACCAGCCCTGGCATCCGCAGCTCGAGATGATCGCCCGCAGCCTGACCTCGCATCGTGGCGGCGAGGCCTGGGTGATGCGCCGACGCACGCAATGCGAGATGGACCAGCTTGTCGAAGCCGCCGGTTTCGAAAAGCTCGACCAGCGCATCGACCAATGGGGTATCTTCACCGTCTCGGTCGCGCGGCGCCGCTGAACAGCATGGTGTCATCGTTTGCATCGACCGCACGCACCGAGCCTTATGGACGGGTGGTTGTCAGGGCAGCCCTGTGGCTGGCCTTTCTGGCGCCGTTCTTCTACCTCAGCTACGGCTTCGCCAACTGGCTGGCGTCGCGGCGCGACGATGTCGGCAGCATCGTTTTCTCCTGGGAACACAGCATCCCGTTCATCGCCTGGACCATCGTGCCCTACTGGTCAATCAACCTGTTCTACGGCCTGTCGCTGCTGCTCAACGACAACAGGCAAGGGGTCGACCACCTGGCCGGACGTTATCTCACGGCGCAGATCGTCGCCGTTGCCTTCTTCATCCTGTTCCCGCTGACCGCGACGTTCGTGCGGCCGGCAACGACCGGGCTGCCGGGTTTCCTGTTTGCCGTGCTGGGCGGCTTCGACAAGCCGTTCAACCAGGCGCCGTCGCTGCACATCGCCCTGCTGGTGATCATCTGGGATCATTGGCGCCACCGGCTCAGCAGTTTTCTCCTGCCGGTCTGGCATGGCTGGTGCTTTCTGATCGGTGCCTCGGTGCTGACGACCTGGCAGCATCATTTCATCGACATCCCGACCGGAGCACTGCTCGGTGTTTTTGCGCTGTGGCTGTTTCCGCCCAGCGGCGCGTTGCCGTTTTCAGGTGTCCGGCTGACCAGCAATGCGAAGGCGCGGCGATTGGCGTTGTTCTATGCGCTGGGCGCCGCCCTTGCGTTGGCCGGTGCCGCGCTCGGCGCTTTCTTTTGCGCCGTCGCGCTTCTCCTGCTTTGGCCGGCGCTGGCGCTGGCCATCGTCGCCTGCGCCTATGCCGGGGCCGGCTCAAAGGTGTTCCAGAAATCCGCCGATGGCAGCATCACGCTTGCAAGCCGTATTCTGCTCTTGCCCTACCGCCTCGGTGCCCGGGCAAACATGTGGGCCTGGACGCGCAATCTTGCTCCCCAGGTGGCGGTTGCCGATGGCGTCTTTCTTGGACGCTTTCCCACAGCACGCGAGGCCAACAGCTTCGGCACGGTCATCGACCTCGCCGCCGAACTTGAAAAGCCGGCGGGAGCCGATTGCCGCTGGATCAGCTTTCCGATGATCGACCTGTTGCCACCGCCGGCAGCGATACAGCAACAGGCAACCAGCGCGCTGGAGAGCGCGCGCCGCGATGGCACCGTGCTGGTGTGCTGTGCGCTCGGCTTCCAGCGGAGCGCCGGCGTCGTCGCCGAATGGCTGGTGGCGACCGGCAGAGCCGAAACACCGACGCTTGCCCGCGAGAAGCTGATCGCCGCCGGCCGGCCGGTTCATCTTGCCCAAACCACGGAGCGGACTGCGCCATGACCGGCAATGCCTACCAGGACCGCGTCGACCGCTTCGCCCGCATGCTGATGCAGCAGGCCGCATGGCCGGCCGCACTCGTGGTTGCCGCAAGTATCCTTGCGCCCCTTGCCGCCTCGGCGCGCGGCGCCTTCGAGACCTTGCCTGCAGCCCTCGCGCTGTCCACCACCGCCGGTAGCGCTGTCGCCGTGCTGGCGCTGTCGGCACTGCTGGCGTTCGATGCGCTGCTGTTCCGGCTGATGGGCAGTCACAATGACGAAGCTTCCGGTGGCGCCGCGGTGGACGACATGCTGGCGCGCATGCGCCTGAAGCCCCTCCCGTCCACGACACGCACGCTCGAAGACCGCATGGCCGGCACAGGCCGCTTGCTGTTCAAGCAGCGCACGGCCCTGGCGCTATTTGCCGCAGCGCTTCTGGCGGCGGGATTCTGGGCGCCACGATGAACAAGCTTTCGCTGAAAACGTTCACCTTGCTGCAGACGGTAACCTCCGTCGGGCTCTCGGCGCTGGCCTGGATGGTGACCGGCGTGCGTCCGATCTGGAGCGGCAGCCTGCCATCCAACCGACAGCGCATCTATTTCGCCAATCACACCAGCCATGGTGACTTCATCCTGCTGTCGGCGTGCCTCAGCGAACGGGAACGCGCGATCACGCACGCAGTTGCCGCCGGCGAATATTGGGGAAAGTCGCGGCTGCGCCGCTTCATTGCCGAGGACATGCTGTCGTCCGTGCTCATCAACCGGCAATGGACGAAGCCTGAGGAAAACCCGATCGAGATCATGCTGTCAGTTCTCGACCAGGGTCACTCGCTGATCCTGTTTCCCGAGGGCACCCGCAACATGACCGAGGAGCCGCTGCTGGCCTTTCGCTCCGGGCTCTACAATCTGTCGATGGCGCGGCCGGAGGTCGAGCTGATCCCGTGCTGGATCGAGAACATGTCGCGCGTGCTGCCCAAGGGCCAGTTCCTGCCGGTGCCGCTGCTGTGCCGCGTCGTCTTCGGCGCACCGGTCGCGGTGGCGCCTGGCGAAGAACGCCGCGCCTTTCTCGAACGCGCTCACGCCACGCTTCTGGCGCTCAACCCGCGTCCCGAGCGAGACGATTGATGCGCTACGATATCTCCATCCTGATCATCGGCCTGCTGGCGGTTTTGACCACCGCCAGCACCGTCGCCGCCTTACTCTCGGCGCGGGCGCCGAAGCCGCTGAGTTCGACGCTGGTCAACCTCACCCAGCGCATCAACGCCTGGTGGGTGATGGTGGCGATGATGACGGTCGCCTTCTTCTTCGGCCGCTACGGTATGACTATCCTGTTCGCGCTGATCTCCTTCGCCGCGCTGCGCGAATTCGTGACGCTGACGCATACGCGCCGCAGCGACCATTGGGTGCTGCTTGGCATGTTCGGCATCATCATACCGTTTCAATACTGGCTGGTGTGGACCGCCTGGTACGGGCTCTTCGTCATCTTCATTCCGGTCTATTGCTTCCTGTTGATGCCGGCGATCACGGCGCTGCATGGCGACACCGAACGCTTCCTCGAGCGGATCGCCGCGCAGCAATGGGCGGTGATGATCGCGGTCTATTGCGTCAGCCATGTCCCTGCCCTGCTGACACTCGACGTGCCGGGCTTCGAAGGTCGCACCCTGTTGCTGATCGCCTTCCTGATCATCGTCGTGCAAGGCAGCGACGTGCTGCAGTACATCTTCGGCAAGCTCTTTGGAAAACACCGCTTTTCGCCGAACGTCTCGCCATCGAAAACCTGGGAAGGCCTGATCGGCGGACTGGTGTCGGCGAGCCTGCTCGGCGCGCTGCTGTCGTTCGTGACGCCGTTTTCGCCGTTGCAGGCGGCGGCCGTGGCCTTCGTCGCCTGCTCGATGGGATTTCTGGGCGGTCTGGTCGCCTCGGCCATCAAGCGCGACCAGGGCGTCAAGGACTGGGGCCATCTCATCGAAGGTCACGGTGGCATGATGGACCGCACCGACAGCCTGGTCTTCGCTGCCCCGATCTTCTTTCACATTGTGCGCTATTTCTGGACGGTCTGAGTGAGCCGTCTGTAGCCGCCTCTCCAGAGTGAGCCTAAGCGTCTTCCGGCCAGTAGCTTATGACCGGCCGGAAAAACGCCTTGATGCACTTTGCGGACATAGTCTTCTCAAAATCTGTTTCGCCGTTTGCACCAGCCTCATCTTCGGAGGCCATCTGTTTCAGCCATTGCTCGTTCATTTCCGAAGCGCGATCAGAACACTCATCCATACCGCTCGATAGCGGTCCCACCACCTCACTGACCTTCGGGCCGACATAGGTGACAAGCCACAGCTTGTTGTCTGATTTAGCTTCAGGTTGAGGCAGATGCCAAACTTCGGGGAGTCCCCAAAACCAGCCAATTCCTACGAAGATCGACACCGGCACCATCGGGTACAGCACCCGAAAAGCAAGTGACAGTGGATGAGATTTGGGACGCATAGGATAAAACTTCTCATCATCTATTTTTACTTGTACCTTCTCTGCGATATGCGACTCTTGTTAAGATTCCACAAAGCGATTTTGGTATTTTGACTCGAATTCCGGAATAAATATCTAATTTATACTTGTCTACATTAGTAAATGCTCAGATGTCTGTCTCGACTTTCTTGAGGTCGCCGAACGGTTCGAACCCCCGCGCTTCGAGACCAGCCGGTCGTTCCTGATCGCCGGCCTCGGCGAACGCTAAAGCTGCGAACCAGCGCCGCCATTCCGAGGCAATGGCAGCGCTTCGGCCCCTATATCGGCAACATTCCGGGCGAGACCGGCGACGTCGCCTCTGCGTCAACGGCGACGATGCCGGCAATTTCGACTACGGCGTCGAATTCGACCCGCGCAGCGGCGATGGCGGGCTGGAGATCTGGATGCCGGTGAAATGATAAGCGATCACGCCATCGGCAGCGCCGGCCAGCGATCGATTATCCTGCCGCCGGAGAACACCGCGATCGATCCGAATTGCTGCAGCACGGCCTCGCTCTGCGTCGGGCGCAGGAAGGCGTAGTCGCCGGGCCTTGCAGTCGCATCAGCCGGCAAGCCCATGAATTGCTGGTTGGAGGACAGGCCGAGCAGGCCGTTCGTCTGCATGCCTTCGGGGAACACCGGCTCGGCCATCCACTTGCCGCCATAGAGATAGCAGCCCTTGCGCGGAAACCGGCCGAGTGCCTGCAGCAAGCGGGTGACGGCCGGCGGGCCGGGCAGCATCGGCGCGACCACTTTCAGGATCGGCGTCGCGATGAAGGCAGCCGGTTGGAAGCCATCAAGGCCGGGCGTGTCGAAATCGCTGGGCAGCACGAAGGCCGAGCCCATCGACACTTCATTGGCGACGCTGCCATGATGGAGCAGTGCGGTCTTGCTGCCGCCGATATTCAAGATGCGGCGCTGGTCGGCGCCGAGACAAGCGACGAACGCCGTGGCCTGCGCCGACGCCTTTGCCAAGGCTTTCACCGGCCCGCCGAACAGGTTGGGAATATGCGGCGAATGCGCTTCGTAGGCCATGACGCCTTCGCAACGCAGGCGTTTGTGGGATGGCAGTGCGCTCAGTGCCTGCGACAACGCCTCCGGGCTGGCAAAGCCGCCGCGATGCAGTCCGACGTCGATCTCGAAGGCGATGCGCAGCTCGATCTCGAGTTCGTCGGCGAGCGCGCCATATTCCGCCAGTCGGTCCTGGGTATCGATCAGCCAGCAGACACGCGACCAGTCGGCCTCGCCGTTCACCAGCGCTGCCCTTGCCGCGCCGACCGGCATCGGCTTGCCGTACAGCAGATCGGCATCGGGAAACGCCTTCAGCACCGCCTCGCTGATCGGCGGATGGAAGGTCATGACGTGATTGGTGCCAAGCGCCTTGGCGATATGGGCGAGCAGGGGCGGGCAAGCGAGCGACTTGTCGACCAACCGCACGGCGAGGCCGGGGGCAAGCCTGTCTTTCACCAGTGCGATGTTGCGGTCCAGCCGGCCGAGATCCAGCACCAGGCAGGGCTGGAAGATGCCGGCGGACTTCAGCGCGGCCGACAGGGCGGAAAAATAGGCGCTCATCGTTCGCTGCCAGAAGGACCGGGCTCGATGCCGAACAGGCCGGCCATGTAGGGCGAGACCAAGCGGTTTTGCGGATCGATATCGCGGCGCACCGCCATGGCGTCGTCCCAGCGCGGATAGAGCTTTTTCAGCTCCACCGCCTTCAGGCTGTGCATCTTGCCCCAATGCGGCCTGCCGCCATATCTGCGGAAGATCGGCTCGGCCGCCCGCATGAACGGCAGCGGATCATTTGCCGCGTCATGGTGGATGGCGATCGAGCAGGTCGGCCTCCTGTAGAATGGCGACAGCCAGAATTCGTCGGGGGCAACGGTGCGCACCTCCATCGGAAAATAGACCTCCGGAAAATGCTTCTCCGTCAGCTCGATGATTTCGGCCAGCGCCTTCGGGCCCACCTCGAAAGGCAAATGATATTCCATCTCGTTGAACTTGGTCTGCCGGTCGCTGGCATAGACGTTGAGCCAGTCCTGCACGTAGTCCTCGGCCGGAAATTTGGCGACCGCCGAACGGATCAGGCGGCCGCGCAGCGACGGCAGCCAGGCGAGCGCGGTGCGCAGCCGGCGCAGCGTCCTCAACCCGGCCTCATCCGCTTCCGGCGGTCGCGGGGTCGGTGCTACGTCGCTGAGATCGCTGGCGATGAACTGCGCATAGCCGGAAAACGGAATGTAGTAGAATTCGGCCGAGCGATGCGCGGCCATCATCGTCTCGAACTCGCGCAGCATCTCAGTGATCGGCAGCACCCATTTGCGGCGGCGCAGCCTGTAGGTCGCGATGTTGTTGAGCGTTACTTCGGTCAGCACACCGAAGGCTCCGAGCGCGACGCCGATGGCATGGATCGTCTCCTGGTCCCCTGCCCGCTTGAAGTCGCGCAGCTTGCCAAGCCCGTCGACGATCTGCACCGTCTCCAGCTGGGTGTGATAGGCGCCGAGCTTTGGTCCCGAGCCGTGCGTGGCTGTGCCCAGCGCGCCGCCGATCGCCTGGCGGTCGATGTCGCCCATATTGGGCAGGCCCTGGCCAATGCCTTGCAGGATGTGCATCAGCGGGCCGAGCCGGGTTCCTGCCCGCACCCGCGCCTGATGTTTTTCGGCGTCGTGCGAGACCAGCCCTTCCAATTTCTCCAAGGACAGGATGGTGCCCTCGGATTTCACCAGCGGGGTGAAGGAATGGCCGGCGCCGACGACGCGGACCGGGCCAAGTGCGGTACGAATGAGATCACCCAGTTCGCCGGCATCGGCGGGACTGGCGATCAACCGCGGTTCGGCGGTGACAAAGCCCGACCAGTTGCTCCAGTTGTTCGACATGGCGCTCCCCGGCCCGGCGCGGGGGGGGCGCCCCCGCGCCACCAAGACAAACAGACCAAGCAGAAGCACGCTGGCCACAGCGCTGGCGGCGGCGAATTCCGGCACCGGCCGGAAATCCTTGCCGTCGATGAGCAGTGACGCGGCGATCGGCCCGATCGCCAGGCCAAAAAGCTGGGCTGCCGGCACCAGCAGCACGGCGGTGCGCGTCTCGTCGGCGGTGATCGCCAGCCGGATCTGGTAGGGCACGATGAACAAAAGAATGAAGCCCATGACCAGAGCGGCGACCCAGAATGTGGTGAGGTCAGGTCCGCTGGCAAGGACCAGGGAGCTGACAAGCGCCACGACACCGATCGTCGCGACTGCAAGGCGATAATCGATGCGCGCCTCGAAGACGGTTGCCGTCATCGCACCCAGGACCTGCGCCGCGAGGCTGGCAGAGACGATCAGGCCGACGGTGCGGCCATCGATGCCGTATTGCGCGCCAAGCGGCTCCAGGAAGGCCCAGACCGCGCCGAAGAACATGAAGTAGCAGAACACCGACAGCAGCGCGGTGAGCGAAGGAACCGTCAGCACATTGGCCAGATTCTCGTCCTTGGGCAGATCGGCATAGTCGCCAGGGACGGTGAAGGCGACCGCCAGCGACGCGACGCAGACGACGGCAAGAACGATGAAGCCTCCGGCCGATCCGGCGGCCGGGATGACATAGAGCGCCAGCAACAGGGCAGTCGCGCATTGCGCCAGCGTCTGCATGGTGACGAAATAGCCGCCGATGCGCTCGGCGCGCCGCGAGCGGGCGATCAACTCGGTGGCGACCGCCACCAGACCGCCCTCGGCAAGGCCGGCCAGCGCGCGGGCAGCGATCAGCGTGTTGGCGGTTGCGGCATAGGCCGTCCACACATTGGCCAGCGCCAGCAGCAGCAAAAGGACGGCACTTTTCCAGCGCATGTTGTGCGCCGAAAGCAGCATCGCCAGGACAGCCGAACCGATGGCGATGGCGATCATCTCGGCGGTCGCAACCAGCGCCAGTTCATCGCCGGTGACATGGCCCTCGCTGTAGAGCGCGCCGAGCAGCACGGGCTGCAGCCCGAGGATGAGCAAGCCGACCGAGCCAACCCACAATGCCGACGCAAGCTGTGCGCCGGTCGGATTTCCGACCAGCCAGTCGTCATCGCCTGCGCGGCCGGTATTTGTCGAAGCCAAAGGCGCCTCCCAACGTCCTTGCCGTGCGGCAAAAAAACTGACAACCTGTCAGCATTCTGGAAACTGATACTTGATCATATTTTTTGTCAACTGGAATTTGAGAACCGCGCGAAAGATCGGTGTATGACGGAAGTGACGAAAACAGCCACCGCGCCCAGGCGCAGACCCAAGCAGGAGCGCAGTCGCGAGCGCATCGACGCGATCCTGTCGACGACCATGCGACTGATCGGCGAAAAGGGCATCGATGCCGTCACCATGAAGGAAGTCGGCCTGCTGGCGGGCGGGCCGATTGCCACCGTCTACCACTACTTTCCCAACAAATCGGCGATCCTGGCGATGCTCTACGAACGGTTTTCAGAGGTCAGCCGTGCACGGCTGACAGCGATCATCGCCGATGTCCGCGAGGCGAAGGACGTGATCGTGGCCGCCGACCGGCTGCTTGACGACTATCTCAGCCGCGTCGCCGGCGATCCTGCCATCCAGGATCTGCAGAACGCCATCCAGGCCGACAAGGCGCTCAAGAACCTAGACATCGCCGAAACCCGACATCAGGCCAGGATGTTCTGCGACCATGTCGCCGCCTTGATCGAGCCGGAGAAGCGCGAGCAGTTCGAACGCATGGTTCTGCTGATCTTCCAGCTCGCCGGTGGTGTGGTGCGCCTGGCGCTTGCCGAGGGCGACGCGGAAAGCCGGCGGACAATCGAGGATTATCGTTCCATCATCCACACCCAGCTGCGGCTGTTTCTGTAAGCTTCAATCCGTAGAAAAATTTCACGCTCCAGGTCAGCGCTACGCGCCTTGACTCTGGCAGGCCGCCAGCCTATTTCAGCGCCACGTTAGCACTCGCCATTGGTGAGTGCTAACTCATATGTCCGGCGCCGCCGGACGGAGGAACTGTTTCTCACCGTTCTCATCGAGGAAGAAAAAATGGCAAAGTCGAAGTTCCGCCCGCTTCATGACCGCGTGGTCGTTCGTCGGGTCGAATCCGAATCCAAGACCGCTGGCGGGATCATCATCCCCGACACGGCAAAGGAAAAGCCGCAGGAAGGCGAGATCATCGCCGTCGGCTCCGGCGCTCGTGACGAAGCTGGCAAGCTGGTTCCGCTGGATGTCAAGACCGGCGACCGCATCCTGTTCGGCAAGTGGTCGGGCACGGAAGTCAAGCTCAATGGCGAAGACCTTCTGATCATGAAGGAATCCGACATCATGGGCATCATCGGCTGATATCAGGCCTTTTCATCAACTGAATTCCCGGGCTCAATCTAAAGCCCCTGCCAGGAGCTAAAAATGGCTGCCAAAGACGTAAAATTTTCCCGTGATGCCCGCGAGCGCATGCTGCGCGGCGTCAACATCCTCGCCGACGCGGTGAAGGTCACGCTCGGCCCCAAGGGCCGCAACGTCGTCATCGACAAGTCGTTCGGCGCGCCGCGCATCACCAAGGACGGCGTCACCGTCGCCAAGGAAATCGAGCTTGAAGACAAGTTCGAGAACATGGGTGCGCAGATGGTCCGCGAAGTTGCTTCGAAGACCAACGACATCGCCGGCGACGGCACCACGACGGCGACCGTTCTGGCGCAGTCGATCGTCCAGGAAGGCCACAAGGCCGTTGCCGCCGGCATGAACCCGATGGACCTGAAGCGCGGCATCGACCTGGCCGTGACCGAAGTCGTCTCTGCGCTCGGCAAGGCTGCCAAGAAGATCAAGACCTCCGAGGAAGTTGCCCAGGTCGGCACGATCTCGGCCAATGGCGACGAGTCGGTCGGCAAGATGATCGCGGAAGCGATGCAGAAGGTCGGCAACGAAGGCGTCATCACGGTTGAGGAAGCCAAGACCGCCGAGACCGAACTTGAAGTCGTCGAAGGCATGCAGTTCGACCGCGGTTACCTCAGCCCCTACTTCGTCACCAACGCCGACAAGATGGTTGCCGAGCTCGAGGACGTCTACATCCTCCTGCACGAGAAGAAGCTCTCCAACCTCCAGGCGATGCTGCCGGTTCTCGAAGCCGTCGTGCAGACCTCGAAGCCGCTGCTCATCATCTCGGAAGACGTCGAAGGCGAGGCTCTGGCCACGCTGGTCGTCAACAAGCTGCGTGGCGGCCTGAAGATCGCCGCCGTGAAGGCGCCGGGCTTCGGTGATCGCCGCAAGGCCATGCTGGAAGACATCGCCATCCTCACCGGTGGCCAGGTCATCTCGGAAGACCTCGGCATCAAGCTCGAGAACGTCGGCCTCAACATGCTCGGCCGCGCCAAGAAGGTGTCGATCTCCAAGGAGAACACCACCATCGTCGACGGCGCCGGCAAGAAGGCCGAGATCCAGGGCCGCGTTGCCCAGATCAAGCAGCAGATCGAAGAGACCACTTCGGATTACGACAAGGAGAAGCTGCAGGAACGTCTCGCGAAGCTCGCGGGCGGCGTTGCGGTGATCCGCGTCGGCGGTGCGACGGAAGTCGAAGTCAAGGAAAAGAAGGACCGCGTCGATGACGCCCTCAACGCGACCCGCGCGGCCGTGGAAGAAGGCATCGTCGCTGGCGGTGGCGTTGCCTTGCTGCGCGCTTCGGCCAACATCAAGGCCACCGGCGTCAATGCCGACCAGGCCGCCGGCATCAACATCGTTCGTCGTGCGCTGCAGGCTCCGGCCCGCCAGATCGCGGCCAACGCCGGTGCGGAAGCATCGATCGTTGCCGGCAAGATCCTTGAGAACAAGGGCGCGACCTTCGGCTACAACGCCCAGACCGGCGAATATGGCGACATGATCGCCATGGGTATCGTCGATCCGGTCAAGGTCGTTCGTACCGCTCTCCAGGACGCGGCCTCGGTCGCCGGCCTGCTGGTCACCACCGAAGCCATGATCGCGGAGGCTCCGAAGAAGGAGTCGGCTGGCGGCGGCATGCCTGGCGGCATGGGCGGCGGCGGCATGGGCGGCATGGGCGGCATGGACTTCTAATCCAAACCAATCTCGCTAGACTTACGGAAAGGGCGCCGAAAGGCGCCCTTTTTGTTTGGCGCAGATCTCGATCGCCGCGCCTAATCGGTCCTCAGACGGCGGCATCCGCGCGCTGCCGTACCTCGCCGGCAAGCACTGCGGCTTCGATCAGCGCCGCGACCTCGTCGGGGCCAGCTACGCCGGCAAGGCCGCCTGTATCGAACTGTGGCCGGCGATCTCGACCGGACTCAGCACGCGATCCGCCAGCGCCAGCTTGGCGCCGAAGGTGTGGCGCACCAGGTCAGCGCCATGGGTCGGCAGACCTTCCGCTAATCCATATTGACGCACGAGAACGCCCGACCACAGCCATATGAGTTAGTCCTAAACTATTTCAATCTGTGCTAGAACCGGGCGCGACCGCCATTCGACGATCGAGAAAACCCATGAGGGAGGACTCGTGCGATGAGCATTAGAACCGCCTGCTTTGGAGCACTCGCATTGGCTGTCTTCAGCGGCACGGCATTTGCCGGGGCGCTTGACTCGCCCAAGATGATGGAACCGTTCTTCACCGATTCGAGCATGAAGACGATGAAATCCGACGATGAAATGAAGGCCGCTTGGGCAGCGATGTCCAAGGACGATCAGGCCATGATGATGAAGGAATGCCAGGACGCTGCGATGAGCAAACCACACGCGCCGTTCTGCGAAAAATTGAAGGCTCTCGGCGGCGCCAACAAGTGATTGCCCGGAGTTGAAGACTAGATGAAGGCGAGCCTGGGCTCGCCTTCTGACTATCTGGCAGGGATTTTGCGCAGAGACGCCAGGACCCGCGAACCGGTTTCTACCGGTCGGCCAGCGCCAGCTTTGCGCCGAGCATGACGAAGGCGCCTGCGAAGGTTCGGCGCATCCAGGTCAGCACCATTGGCCGCGACACGACATGGCTGCGGATCGAGGCAGCGAAGATGCCGTAGCCGACAAAGACCACGAAGGTCAAAAGCATGAAGACGGAGCTGAGCTCCAGCATCTTCGACAACGCGTTGGGCTCGGTGGTGCTGACGAATTGCGGCAGGAAGGCGAAGAAGAAGATCGACAGTTTCGGATTGAGCACGTTGACGAGGATGCCGGTAGCAATCACCTTGCGGGCCGAGCGCGGCGTCACATCCTGTTCGACGCTCAGGCCACCCTTTTCCTTCAACGTGTTCCAGGCCATGTAGAGCAGGTAGGCGACGCCAAGATATTTCAGCGTCTCGAAGGCAACCGCGCTGGTGTGCAGCAACGCCGCAAGACCGGTGATGGCCGCCGCCATATGCGGAATGATGCCGAGCGTGCACCCGAAGGCGGCGATGATCGAGGCCCGCGCGCCACGCGACAGGCCGGCGCTCAGCGTGTAGAGAACGCCGGTGCCGGGCGAAGCCACGACGATCAGCGACGTCAACAGAAATTCGATGCTCATAAAATCCTCCGCTGCCCCGCCCGGCGGAAGGTATCGGGGCGGATAATGGCGCGCAAGCGGCAGTGGGTTTAATCCGTCCCGTCCTGGGGCGAGATTGGCGGTTCCACCGGCAACCCATGCGCCCGGCGCGCCATCAGGCAATCGTCGTCACCAGGCATGCAAGCGCGGCAGACGTCCGGGCGGAGTTCATAGATGCCGCAGGCGGTCGACTTGCCGATCTCGCCGCAAAGGGCAGAACAGCGCACGCCCTCGCAGCGCATGCCGGACAGATTGGCGGCTACATATTTTTCTGGGATTCGGTCGAGCTGCGCGTCGTCCTCGGTGGAAAAGCGCGGCCACTCGGCCGAGTAGGAACAGCAGGCGCCGCAGCTCTGACAGTCGAAGAGAGCAGCGGTGCTGCGCTGCGACGACAAAGGACTTGCAGCGGCCACCAGGGCAGACAGCCCCGGCGCGGCAGGATTGCGATCGGCGTCTTGCGGCAAGGGGCTATGTCTTCTTGCCCGTCATTTCTTCTTGCCTGTCTTGCGCGACGACGCTTCGGCCGGCGACTTGAACAGATCGGTCGCGGTCTCGGCGGCTTCGCCGGCTTTCGGCGCGGCAACCGGCTTGGCCGGTTTTGCGGTGGCAGCCGGTGTTGCCGGCTGGTCCTTGGTGGAGAATTTTATGGCCATGTCAGTCCTCGTCGACGAAGCGCGATGTTGGTGCACGTGGATTGCGCAGGCGGCCGATCAACGCCGAAACCGCCGTGATGTTCATTTCCTCGGGCGACCAGTTTCTGACTTCCGCGATGTGGTGCACTGCCAGCTCGCGATGCGTGCTGCCGCTGTAGGCGGCGTCCTGATGGGTCACGCGCTCATGGGTCTTGGCGTCTTCACGGACATATTCGATCAGGTAGTTCGGGCATTCGGCGCGACCGCGCACACCGACCCGCACCTGGGCATCGCCATGAGCGCGTTTGCAGCGCTCCAGCTTTTCCAGCACCCGGCGCACATATTCGACCGGCTTGTTGAGGCCATCGACCACGTCGGCGATGGTCGAATCGGCGGCGATCAGTTTCGGAGGCACGCGCTTGGTAGCCATCAGCGTCTTCCGGTTCGCTTCGGCAAAGCGGCGAGCGCCGCGGCGGCGGCCAACTCATCGGCCTCCTTCTCCAGGCGCAATTCGCGCAAGCGCGCGGTCTTGGCTTCACGCGCTTGGCTGACGGCATCGCGCTCGGAATTGATACGGTTGAGCGACATCGACTGGGTTTGCGTCTTGCTGAACAAGGACACGGCCTGTTCGGCTGTTGTCTTCGATTGAGCGGTCAAAATCTTTCTCCTGTCAGGAGCCCGTGACGATGGAGCAAGACCAGGTCTTCGGTCGGGACCATGCACGAAGCCATACGGCAGCGGATTCAATTGCTGGAGCGTCCCATAGCACGTCCAGGTCGGCGCGCGGCGCATTTTCAGCGGCAAGACGCGCAAAATGAAAAAGGCCAGGCACCGCCTGACCTTCATGAGAGCGCC
Organism: Mesorhizobium sp. M0047; assembly: GCF_040323315.1. NCBI lineage: Bacteria > Pseudomonadati > Pseudomonadota > Alphaproteobacteria > Hyphomicrobiales > Phyllobacteriaceae > Mesorhizobium > Mesorhizobium sp. M0047. Next base: position 109,795 of record NZ_JAMYUW010000001.1, read on the forward strand.
GCGCAACCAGGTGACATCCAAAAGGATGCACCGGGGATGCACGGGAACGCCCTTCTCATGCCCATGACATGCCGTGGAAACTCAGGTCTCCGCGGCCATGCGCTCGAATTCGCTACTCACCGGTGCCAGTACATCCGTGGTCACCGGGAGAGCTGAATTCTTTTTTCAGGCCGCCTTCAACTGGTCGGCGGACATCTTGCCCGACTTGTTGTCGCGGACCATCTCGTAGCCGAGCTTCTGGCCCTCGACGATGTCGCGCATACCGGCGCGCTCTACGGCCGAGATGTGGACAAAAACGTCGGCAGAGCCGTCGTCAGGCTGAATAAAACCAAAACCCTTGGTGGCGTTGAACCATTTAACTGTGCCGGTGCTCATGACGAACCCTTTCCATGGCAAATATTCGTTCGACGCCATGCGGATGCATGACGTCGTTTGTCCCGATTTTTGATGTGGGAAGTTCGTCAAAGGCGCGCTCGAAAGCGCGGATAACAAAAGTCAGTCAAACAAATATCGACGAATTCCTTGTAGGCTTCTTTTGCGGGTGTGTCAATTTCTGGTTTTCTTCTCACCAGATTCGACGCAGACGCGCCTGGCGAGGATCCATTCGCCGGCGGCTCCGGGCACAGAAACCAAGGCGCCTGTTCCATCAAAAAAATAGCAGCATGCTGGGAACCAATTTCGCGCCCATGCATTTCATTATGTCAGCAGTTTCAGAGAGCGATCTCAGGGACGCTGACACAAAGGACGCCTCCCGTACAATAAAACGTGCGAGGGGCGTTCTTGTATGGTGACGAACCGGCTGGCCGTATCCCCAGCGGCGTCGCACCAGACCGCGGCTTCCAGTCGGACCTTGCCGGCAACATCACACAAGACGCGACGGTAATGTGATCGCCGAATACGACGCGTCGGGCACACTGATTGCGCCAGAGCGGGCCTTAACGATTGAGGTTTCCGTCAGCCGGCGATCGCCGACTCTCGCCGGCTCTGTCTTCGAGAGCCGTTCAGGCGACCGGGCGGGGGAAGAAGGTCATTCATCCGGGCCGGGCTCCGGCCATGTCTCCTTTGCCGCTTCCGCATACCAATGGCGCATCGCCGGGGTGGCAAGAATGGCGTCGACATAGGCGCGTGTATCCGGCGCAAGCGTGCCGCCGTAGGTGTCGAAGCGGGTGACGACAGGCGCATACATGGCGTCGGCCGCGGTGAAATGGCCGAACAGGAACGGACCGCCCTTGCCGTATTGTTCCCGGCACTCGCGCCAGATCGTCTCTATGCGCTCGCGCTGTAGTTCGCCTTCGGCGTCGAGCGGCTTGTGGCCCTTCGGCCGGCGCAAATTCATCGGCCAGCCATAGCGGACCTCGCGAAAACCCGAATGCATTTCGGTCGCCACCGAGCGCGCCAGTGCGCGGGCGTCGATGTCGGCCGGCCAAAGTCTTTTGTCTGGAAAAAGGTCAGCCAGATATTCAAGGATGGCAAGTGTTTCCCAGATGGTCTTGCCATTGTGATTCAGGACGGGCACCTGGCCGGTCGGCGACACTTTCGCCAGGTTTGCAAACGTCTCCGGCGTGCGCAGTCGCACGAAGCTCTCGTCGAACGGGATCTCCAGATGCCGCATCGCCACCCATGGCCGGAGCGACCATGAGGAAAAGCACTTGTTGCCGATGAAGAGCGTGAATTCAGCCATTTTTCTACCCGCGCGCACGATCACCTGCAATCCGTTGGTCGGCGCTTGGTAACAGCCTAGCTCGCCGACCTTGCCTCGGGAGGCGGAAGCACGACCTGATCTGACGCCCGGGCGACGCCTGGAACCTAACCGACGCCGGCTCGTTAGCCTCCCGCGGATGAATTCCTCCGAATTCAAAACTCCCAGGAGATGCGGAAAAGGCGGCCGCGAGGGTCGCCTTCTTCATATGCTCCAACCCTTGCTGAAGGCATTGGTGAAGGCGACCTCGCCATGATCGCCGGTTGCCTCGCCCAGCACCACGTCCAAGCCGTTGCCGGTCACCCTGGCCAGCGCGAAACCGCCCATATAGGCAGCCTTCGGCTTGAACAGATCGAGCCCATCCCTGCGATAGATCAGCGGCGTGTCGTGCTGGTGGCCATGGAAAATGCCGACGACATTGTAGCCCTTGAGCGCCGCCAACAGCGCCTGCCGGTCGGCCTCGCCCCACCAGTGCGGTGCACCGGAGCCGTCATCGTCGTAGTGCCTTTTGGCGGCATCCCAGCGTTCTATGGAGAAGGTGTCCCAGCCATAGTGCTGGAACAGGATGACCGGGCGGCCATCCGCCGCATAGGTCGCCAGATCCTGCTTCAGCCATGACAGGCTGCTCTCGGCGCCGTGGCCAGTATCGCCGGCGAAACGATGCGTCTGGATCAGATGCAGGCCGCCCCAGTCCCAGGAATAGCAGTCGGTGTCGATATCATAGTCGGTGGCCGGCACCGGCGGCTTGAAGAACACGCCGGCGCGATGATTGACCTCGACATAGTCGCGCAATTCGCGCCTGTACCAGTCGACATGGTGCGGCGGCCCGTTCTGGTCGAGATCATGGTTGCCGAGCCCGACATAGACGGGCATGTGCACGCGATCGGGGCCGACGCCCTGCTGGTAGCGCTGGCTGAACTGGAGCAGTTGGGTGCCCTCGCTCGGCTGGGTGATTTGACCGCCGCCATCGTCCGTGATGTCGCCGCCGACGACGAGGCCGAGCGGCCTGCCGATGCGGCCGCCCGCCGAGCGCAGGCCACTGGCGACACCGTTGATCTCGGTGGGCCAGTCCTTGTCGGCGAGACCGTTGAGCGCCGTCACGTTGCGCAGCAGGGCCGCGTCAGTCTTTCCTTCCTGCCGGCAGTTGGGGCTCAAGCCGCTCGCCATGCGGCAGGCATGAACATCGGCGATGAACAGGAAGGTGGCGTCGATGGGCTGGATGCGTAGGCCGGTCTGGCTGAATGCCGGGCGCGACGATGCGCCGGCCGCGGCAAAACCTACGGCCTGCGCCAAAAAGTTGCGACGAGAAAACAATCCAGGCGAACGGCTATTCATCATGAGCTGAATTTCAGCATGGAGAGCGGCCGGCCGTCCAGCGCCTCTCCTTGCCGCCATTCGACATCGTGCCAAAGGCCTGCATCTCCGCCCTTCGAGAACCAGGCTGCCGAGGCGCTGCGACGAAGGCGCAAGTTCCGAAGGCTATGAGATGAAAGCCGCCGGCGCAGTAGCGGCGCGTTATCGCTGTGACATCAAAGGGTTCTCGGTCTTGGCAGCACCCGGCGACGTCGCCTGGCTGCCAGTCCGCCTTGAGATGACGACAGCGCACTCCGCTCCAGTCCAGCCAAACAGTCCCGCAGCACGCTCGGATCCTGCGCCGTCTTGGCCATCGACATGGCGCCGGAATAGGTGGCGACCGCCAGCGCGGCGAAGCGCTCGGGATCTGTGCCCTCGTCCCTGCCCGCCTGCTGGTCCGCCCGCACCTTTTCCGAAATCGCCCGCCGCCAATCGGCAAAAATACCGGCAAGGGCAATCCGAAAATCGGGATCGGCGAGCGACAGCTCATGCGCCAGATTGTTGAGCGGACAGCCTCGCACGAAACCCTGCTGCTCCAGTTCCGCCGCCACCGCCTCGAACACGGCGCGCACGCCTTCGCGCACCGATGCTGCCGCCAGCACCGGCGCGATCCATGTCTGTTCCACCGCTGCCGCCACACGCTCGTCGATCACCGCCAGCGCCAGCGCCTTCTTGGTCGGGAAGTGGTGATGCAGCGCTCCGCCGCTGACGCCCGCCGCCGCCATCAGGTCGCCGATGCTAGAGGCGTGATAGCCGCGCGCCTGGAACGCGTCCTCGGCGACATCGAGCACTTTCTTGCGCATGCCTTCAGGGTCGTTGATGCGTTTTCGCGGGCGCGATTTTGATTGAACGTTCATCTCTGCTGACATTGCCGAACTCTAGCATATTGACAAAACAGGACAACCGGTCTGTTTATAAACAGGATGATCACCCTGTTTTGAGGAGAGTTGGATGAACATGCCCCTGAATGCCTCGCCGATGCCCGCGGTGCTCGCCTCGCCTGTCGTCGAACTTCGGCAATACACGCTGAAGCCCGGACAGCGCGACACGCTTATCGACATTTTCGACGGCAAGCTGATCGAGGGCCAGGAGGACGTTGGAATGACCATCATCGGCCAGTTCCGGGATCTCGATCGCCCTGACATGTTCGTCTGGATGCGCGGCTTCGACGGCATGGATGCGCGGACAAATGCTCTCGCCGCCTTTTATGACGGCCCGGTCTGGGCGGCGCACAAACATGCGGCCAACGCGACAATGATCGATTCCGACGACGTGCTGCTGCTGAAGCCCGCGTGGCCGGGCGCCGGCTTCGACCTTACGGGCGCGCAGCGTCCAAGCCTGGCCACCGACGAAAACTCAATTCAAGACAGGCCGCCGACTGGCCTCGTTGTCATCCAGATTCATCATCTCCAGCCCGGCGCGGAGGCTGATTTCGCCAGCCGCTTCGAAGCCGAAATGGCACCGTTGATAACGGCGTCTGGAGCAAACCTGCTCGGTGCTTTCGTCACCGAGCATGCCGAAAACAGTTTTCCGCGCCTGCCGGTGCGGGCTGATGAAAACGTCTTCATGTCTGTCGCTGGCTTTGACAGCGCCGAGGCGCATGTCCTCCACAAAGCCGCGCTCGCCGCCTCGCCGGCATGGCAGGCGCAGCTCGGTCTGACCAAACTAACGGAGACCTTGCGCCTCTCGCCGACATCGCGTTCGCAACTTGGGAGATGATTGAGGCGATTCGAGTGCGGCACCTGCCGGAGCGCGCTTTGCCGGAGAGCCGGCGGGGGCGTCCTGATCGTCGGCCGCGACACCGAAAAACTTGACGCTGCCCGCAGCCAGCATCGCGGTCTACCTGGCCAGCGAAGAGGCCGCCTGGACCAGTGGCGGCATCTTCTCCATCGATGGGGGATATACGGCGGGGTGATCCGTCCGGTTGCCAGACCAGGCGCCGGCAAATTTCAGTGGCAGCTTTCCACAAATCCAAGTGCGCCTACCGCCTCCAGGATCTGATCGCGAACCCAGCGATGAGGAGACTCGTCGTCGTGGCGCGCGTGCCAGTACATTCTGATTTCAGGAACGGCAATGGGGAGCGGCGGTTCAAAGATGACGAGCGGCAGGGTCCTCGCCGCCCAAACGGCGAACTGCCTGGGAACCGCTGCGAGGTGGTTTCCATTTGCCACTGCCAATGCGACAGCCTGAAAGTGCGGCAGTGTCAGGCTTACGCGACGCGTTCGTCCAATTTTGCGGAGCGCCTCGTCGGTGGCGCCCGACATCGAGCCGTCAATAGAACGAAGAATATGGGGCAATTCGCAGAAAAGCTCGATCGGCAAAGGCTCGCCTTCGGCAGTACCCGCCTGCCTGATCGCAGCGTTGTCTTCCGCGGCGATGATGGCGAATGGTGAATGGAATAGAGGCGTGCTTGAGACCCAGTCGGAGACCTCCAGCGGACGCTCGAGCGCTACGTCGATTTCATCCTCCTGGAGCAGCCGCGAAACGTCGCCGCGCGCGCTATCGAGAAACCTTAACGACACGCGCGGCGCCGCGCCGGCGATGCGTGCCGCCAGGGTTGGCATCAGCAGCATGGAAAAGAAATCGGCACCCATGAACGTGAAGGTTCGCTCCAGCTCTGCCGGATCGAACGCCTTCGCCGAATGGAAGACGCGTTCGATTTCGCGAAGGGCCACGCGCAAAGGCTCGGCCAAGCTCTCGGCGCGCGGCGTCGGCATCATGTCATTGCCCCGCCGAACGAACAGCTGATCGTTGAGGAGATGCCGCAAGCGATTGAGCGCGGCACTGACGGCAGGCTGGCTGAGGCCGATCTGCTCGCCGGCACGCGTAACGCTTCTCTCCCGCAGAAGGGCGTCGAACACCCTGACGAGATTGAGGTCGAGCGCATTCAAATTCATCGCATCAATTCGCCCCATATGATCATTCGATTTCCGCTGTGGGCATGTCCTTGGTTAGGTGGTCATCGGCACAGCAACAGAAGGATCAGACAGCCATGACAATGACCGCCCGGACGATCACAGGCAAGGAGCTCTTCTGGTTCAACAACACGCTCGTCGCGATCCACGTCTCGGCGGCCGCAGGAGAAGACGGCATCTGCGTCGTCGAGCATCGCATGCCCTATGGCGACTCTCCGCCACTGCATGTGCATCGCAGGGAAGACGAAGTTTTTCACGTCCTGGACGGGAGATTACGCTTTGAAATCGACGGCCACGAACGCATTGCAGACGCCGGCGAAACCGTCATTGCGCCGAAAGGCCTACCGCACACTTACCGGGTCGAATCTCCAAAAGGTGCGCGAACCCTAACCATCACGCGCGGCTCCGACTTCGAGACGATGCTGCGTCAAGCGAGCCGTCCCGCCGAACAGCCAGAGCTGCCGCCGCAGATGGAACCGACACCGGAAATCATCGCGGTGCTGGTACAGCTCTGCGCAGAGAACGGCATCGACATTGTGGGGCCGCCGCTAGCCTGATTGGCCGTTCAGGACATTCGAGGCAAGCCGACACGCGCCTCCGCCTTTTTCCTTACGTGAGAAGGCGGAGGCGCACCTTCAACCGATTTGCATCATTGCCGCCCGCAATCTCCGCTTGAAGCCGTTTGTGCAACGCGATACGCCGTTGCCGACTTCGACAAGGAGAGACCCGTGACCGCTGCAGAGACCAGAACCGAAACCGACACGTTCGGCCCGATCGAAGTCGCCGCCGACCGTTATTGGGGCGCGCAGGCGCAGCGTTCTCTCGGCAACTTCAAGATAGGCTGGGAGAAGCAGCCGGCGTCGATCGTGCGCGCGCTGGGTATCGTCAAGCGGGCGGCGGCCGAGGCCAATATGGAGCTGAAGCGGCTTGATCCTTCGATCGGCAAGACGATTGTCGAGGCGGCGCAAGAGGTCATAGACGGCAAGCTCAACGACCATTTTCCGCTGGTGGTCTGGCAGACCGGCTCGGGCACGCAGTCCAACATGAACGCCAATGAGGTGATCTCCAACCGGGCGATCGAGATGCTGGGCGGCGTCATGGGCTCGAAGAAGCCGGTGCATCCCAACGATCACGTCAATATGAGCCAGTCGTCGAACGATACCTATCCGACGGCCATGCACATCGCCTGCGCCGAGCGCATCGTGCACGATTTGCTGCCGGCGCTGAAACATCTGCACAAGGCACTTGAAGCCAAGACCAAGGCCTTCGCGCACATCATCAAGATCGGCCGCACGCACACCCAGGATGCCACCCCCCTCACGCTTGGCCAGGAATTTTCGGGCTATGCCGCGCAGGTCGCCTCGTCGATCAAGCGCATCGAGCTGACGCTGCCCGGGCTGCAGGAACTGGCGCAGGGCGGCACCGCTGTCGGCACCGGCCTCAACGCGCCGGTCGGCTTTGCCGAAAAGGTGGCGGATCGCATCGCCGCCATCACCGGCATCGCCTTCGTCACCGCGCCGAACAAGTTCGAGGCGCTGGCGGCCCATGATTCCATGGTGTTCTCGCACGGCGCCATCAACGCGGCGGCGGCTGCGTTGTTCAAGATCGCCAACGACATCCGCTTCCTCGGTTCCGGCCCGCGTTCGGGCCTCGGCGAACTGTCGCTGCCGGAAAACGAGCCGGGCTCGTCGATCATGCCGGGCAAGGTCAATCCGACCCAGTGCGAGGCGCTGACGCAGGTCTGCGTTCAGGTGTTCGGAAACAATGCGGCGCTCACCTTCGCCGGCAGCCAGGGCCATTTCGAGCTCAATGTCTACAACCCGCTGATGGCCTACAATTTCCTGCAGTCGGTGCAGCTGCTCTCCGACGCTTCGGTCTCCTTCACCGACAATTGCGTCGTCGGCATCGAGGCGCGGGAAGACAACATCAAGGCGGCACTCGACCGCTCGCTGATGCTGGTGACGGCGCTGGCGCCGACCATCGGCTACGACCATGCGGCAAAGATCGCCAAGACCGCGCACAAGAAGGGCACCACGCTGCGCGAGGAAGCGCTCGCCACCGGGCTCGTCAGCGAAGCCGACTATGACCGGCTGGTGCGGCCGGAGGACATGACGCATCCGGGCTAGGACATTTTGTGAGGGGAGAATTTACTCCTGTCGTGTCCTGACCCGAGGCGAATTTTGCTCAGGTCGTCCGATCACGGAAATGTAAGCGCTGTGAACAATGTGTCGCCAGTCTGACGGCTTTGGTGAACAGTCCGCATGCTTTATCTCACCGGCATCAACCCCTTCCCGGAGAGAGCCACCATGTCCACCAACACTTCAGTCGCCGGTTCCGGCGCATCCAATGCCTCAACCACCATCCTCCTCGGCCGCGTCCTGCTTGCGGTCATCTTCCTGCTTTCAGGTTTCGGCAAGCTCACCGCCATCGCCGGCACGGCCGGCTATTTCGGCAGCCTCGGCCTGCCCTTGCCGACCGTAACGGCTATCATCGTCGGCTTGATCGAGCTTCTCGGTGGTCTCGCCATCCTCGTCGGCTTCCAGACCCGGGCCGCGGCCTGGGTGCTCGCTGTCTTCACCGTCGCCACCGGCTTGGTTGCCCACACCGGCTGGGCCGACCAGATGCAGATGATCCAGTTTCTCAAGAACCTCGCCATCACTGGCGGCTTCCTGCTGCTGGCTTCCTCGGGTGCCGGTGCCTACTCCATCGACGCCAAGCGCGGCTGAGCCAAGCCTGGCGATAGCTCAACAAAAAAGCGGCGCGGAATTTTCCGCGCCGCTTTTTCGTTGTCGGTGCAGACGTCTCAGCCGGTTGATTCCTGCTATGATCACGGCTTGGAATGGCCCTAATCGCCCAGCTCGACCGACAACGGAGGTGAACATGCCCCGCAACGCGCTGCTTCTGCTTTCCCGGCTGCTGCTCGCCGCCCTGTTCGTGCCCTCCGGTTTTCACGCGCTGAGCGACATTGCCGGCACGACAGGCTATTTCGCCGGCCTCGGCCTGCCGCTGCCGACGCTGGCCGCCTGGGGCACGGGACTGTTCGAACTCATCGCCGGATTGCTCATCCTGGTCGGCTTCCAGACCCGGATTGCGGCGCTGCTGCTCGCCGCCTTCTGCATTGCCGCCGGTTTCATCGGCCATTACGGCCAGGGTGGCGGCGACGCGATGCTCGCCTTCCTGCACCAGCAGATGCTGATGAAGGACATCGCCACATCAGGCGGCTTCCTGGCGCTTGCCATGGCCGGCGCCGGGGTATGGTCGATCGACGGGCGTGGCGCGGTTTGATTATCTTTGCTTAGACGCGCCCGAGTTGGTCGACCCCCACTCCGTCTCGGCTTCGCCGAGCCACCTCTCCCCCGATCGACGGGGTAGAGGAAGGGCGCGAACTGATTCTAGCCAACGCTCCTCACGCTAGGCTCCCTTCCTTTCCCTCCGGAGGGGGGAAAGGTGGCGCTGCGAAGCAGCGACGGATTGGGGGAAGCCGGTCATCAAACGCGAAGCCGCTGACAAGTGGCGCGATTGAGTTGGTCTAGTCTAATATCCGCGTGGGTTAAGTCACGCTCTGGTAGGCCGTGTTCACTTCACCGAGACACTAGGGCCACCCTCGACGGCCAGCACCAGACGGCGGTTGGTGATCCTTGCCAGTTGCGCCAGGCGTCCGGCCGGCCGTTCGCCATAAAGGTCGGCCAGCGACGCCGGCAAGACCAGCGCCAGCGCGCCGTTGCCGCGCTGTTCCCATTTCAGCCTGGGCATGATGCCCGGCATCGACGCCGTCAGCAGATAGACGACGCGCATCATCGCCGCCAGCACTCTTGCCCGCTCCAGATAGCGCGGCGTCGCCAGCGCCTTGATTTCAGGGGCGATGGATTCGTTGAAGATGCCGTCGTGACGGTAGGCGTTGGCCAGCGCCAGGAAGGCGCGGCCGGGGTGGTCGACACCGAAGAACGACGCGTGCGCGATGATGTTGAGCGACTGCTTGCCGCGGTATTCGGGATGCGCGCGCCAGCCGATGTCGGCGAGCAATGCCGCCGCGTGGCGATAGCGTGCCTCGTCCTCGGTCTCGTCGATGCCGAAGGCGGCAAAGGTCCTTGCGGTCCAGTCGACAAGCTCATGCGAATGGGTGACGGAGCGGGAGCGCAGGCGGGCGAGTTCCTCCGAGGCCGAAATCAACGGATCGGCCTTCTGCTCTGCCTTGTCGAGCAGCGAATAGAGAAAGCCTTCGCGGACGCCGAGCGCCGAGACGATGATCTTCGACGGCTGCATCGCCGCCATGATCTCCTGCAGCACGATGGCGCCATAAGGCAGCAGCGAACGGCGGTTCTTGGAAACGCCTTCGATCCCCTTGACCTTCTCGATCTCGGCCTTGGCCACCTGCTTGAGGAAGCTCGACGCGCTTTCGGCTGATATCTCGTAGTGGTGCATGACGCCAAGCGGATAGTTGGTCATTTCCATGTGCAGCCGGGCGAGATTTCGCCAGGTTCCGCCGACGGCGTAGAAGGGCCTGCCCTGCCCGCCTTTCAACAGCTTAGCCCTCGCGAGTTCGTCACGCGCGATCTTGGCCGCCTGGGTCAGCGAGTTCTTTGCCATGTCCTGCAGGCGCAGGCCGCCCAGCGGCAGCGTTATGCCGTCGCCGATTGCTTCGCCGTTGACATCGACCAGTTCGAGGCTGCCACCACCCAGATCGCCGGCGATGCCATCGGCCGGATGGAAGCCGGAAATGACGCCGAGCGCCGAATAATAGGCTTCCTGACGGCCGCTGATCACACGGATCTCGGTCTTGAGCACATCTTCGGCGCGGTGGATGAAATCGGGACCGTTGATAGCCTCGCGGGCGGCGGCGGTGGCCAGCACATACATCTGTTCGGCGCCGGCCTGGTCGGAGAGCGCGCGAAAGCGGCGGAACTCTTCCATCGAGCGCGTCACCGCCTCGGGGTCGAGCTTGCCGGTCGAAACGATGCCTCGGCCGAGACCGGCGAGCATCTTTTCGTTGAACAGCATGGTTGGCGAGCGCGACAGCCCCTCGTAGACGACGAGACGGATCGAATTCGATCCGATGTCGATGATGGACAGCGGTCGACGGTCCTGCAACCGGCCTTGGGAATTAGACAGCATCAGCCGGACGCTGCGGCGTTCTTCTTGCGGCGCTTGAATTGCGCGATGCGCTTGGGCGCGTGCGACTTCAGCGCGTCACCCCGTCCCGACAGGCTCGGATTGGTCATGAAATATTCCTGCGCGTTGAACGGTTCCTCGCCCTCCTCCAGCACCACGCGCCGGGAAGTTCCATCAGCCAATACGTCGAAACTTTGCTGATTGTCCATGATGTTGCCAAGCATGATCTGGCCAAGGATCTGTTCATGCACAGTTGGGTTGGTGATCGGCACCATGGTTTCGACGCGGCGGTCGAGATTGCGCGGCATGAGATCCGCCGATGAGATGTAGACGATAGCCTCGTCCGACGGCAGGCCGTGACCGTTGCCGAAGCAATAGATGCGGCTGTGCTCGAGAAACCGCCCGACGATCGATTTTACACGAATGTTTTCCGACAGGCCCGGAACCTGCGGCCGCAGGCAGCAGATGCCGCGCACGACGAGGTCGATCTCGACGCCGGCGCGGCTGGCATCGTAGAGCGCGTCGATGATGATCGGGTCGACGAGCGCATTCATCTTCATCCAGATGCGCGCCGGCTTGCCTTCCACAGCATAGGCAATCTCGTCGGCAATATGCTTCAAGATGCGGCTTCTCAACGTGAACGGCGAGATCGCCAGACGCATTTCATCTGTCGGCTCGGCATAGCCGGTGATGAAATTGAAGAGTTGGGCGACATCGCGGGCAATCGTCGGATCGGTGGTGAAGAAGGACAGGTCGGTGTAGATGCGGGCCGTAACCGGATGGTAGTTGCCGGTGCCGAGGTGCACATAGTTGCGCAACTTGCCGTCCTCGCGCCGCACCACCAGCGACATCTTCGCATGTGTCTTCAGTTCGAGAAACCCGAACACGACCTGCACGCCGGCACGCTCCAGGTCGCGCGCCCAGCGGATGTTGGCTTCCTCGTCGAAGCGGGCCTTGAGTTCGACCAGCGCCGTGACCGACTTGCCGGCCTCGGCCGCGTCGACCAGCGCGCGCACGATCGGGCTGTCATTGGAGGTGCGGTAAAGCGTCTGCTTGATCGCCACCACTTCCGGGTCGGCCATCGCCTGACGCAGGAACTGCACCACCACGTCGAAGGATTCATACGGATGGTGGACGACGATGTCCTTCTCGCGGATGGCGGCGAAGCAATCGCCGCCATGCTCGCGGATACGCTCCGGAAAGCGCGGATTGTAAGGCGTGAATTTGAGATCGTCGCGGGGAACGGCGACGATTTCGGAGATCTGGCTGAGCGCCAGCGGACCGGTGAGCACGCTGATGCGGCTCGACGAGACACCAAGCTCGCCAGCGACGAAATCGCGCAGTTCCGCCGGCATCAGTATGTCGAACTCGATGCGGATGACCGAGCCGCGGCGGCGCCGCTTCAGTGCCGTCTCGAACAGGCGCACGAGATCTTCCGACTCCTCCTCGACCTCGATATCGCTGTCGCGGATGATGCGGAACGTGCCCGAGCCCTTGACCTCATAGCCAGGGAAGAGCTTGCCGATATACAGGCCGACCGCCTCCTCCAGCGGGATGAAGCGGACATGGCGTTTGCGGTCCGGCAGACGGATGAAGCGCTTGAGCGCCACCGGCAGGCGCAGCAGCGCGCTCATCTCTTCGCCGTTCTTGCGATGACGCAATTGCAGCGCCATCGAGAAGCCGAGATTGGGGATGAACGGGAACGGGTGCGCCGGGTCGATCGACAGCGGGGTCAGCACCGGAAACACCTGCTCCTGGAAATGGTCTTCCAGCCAGATTTTCTCGTCCTTGGTGAGCGCGTCGCGGGTAATGGTCTCGATGCCCTCCTTGTTGAGCAGCACCGTGAGCGCAGACAGGCTCTTCTGCTGGTCTTCCTGCAGCCGCTCGACCTCGCGCAGCAGTTGTTCCAGCTGCTGTTCGGGGGTGCGCCCGTCAGGACTTTTCAGCACGATGCCTTCGCGCACCTGGCCGGCGAGGCCGGCGACGCGCACCATGAAGAACTCGTCGAGATTGGCGGCCGAGATCGACAGGAAACGGACACGCTCCAGCAGCGGATGATTGAGATTCAGCGATTCTTCGAGAACGCGCCGGTTGAACTGCAGCCAGGAAAATTCGCGATTGACGAAACGATCGGGATTGCCGCCTTCCGGGCTTGCCGCCTCGACGTTGGTGAATTCGCTCTGCACCGGCTTCAGTTCATTCATATTCCGCTCTTCCACACAGTCTGCCGGCTAGGGCGCCGCACGTCCTCCAGGACGCGCAAAGGACGCTCAACCACTCCAAGGCAACGCATGATCCCTTCCGAAAACCGAAGTCGGTTTTCCGGGTCATGCGTTAACCGGCTTAACTTATCCTCTGACAGGCTTTTGCGACAGTTTCATTTCATCGAACTTGCAAAGACGCCTGTTATGATCCAGATGCAGAAGAGACTGCGTTAAGGAGACGACGATGGCAGGCGGTTCCATTCCCCACTTCCAGAACGATGCGGGCTACCCGGCTATCGACATCGGCGTCAAGGAATTCATGTGCACGGGCGCCAACCCGCCTTTCGATCATCCGCATGTGTTTCTCGACATGGGCGACGACAATGAAAAAGTCTGCCCCTATTGCTCGACGCTGTACCGCTATTCGCCCAAGCTGAAGGCGACGGAAACGCTGCCGGCCGGCTGCATCTATATCGACCAGGCTGCCTGATTCTTTCGCGACAAGCTCGATGAACGACATGCGTTCCCGGCAAGTCCTCATCGCCGGGGCGGGCGTCGCCGGGCTGACCGCAGCGCTTGCTTTCGCCAAACACGGCTATTCCGTGCAGGTGTTCGAACAGGCGCCACGCCTGGAAGCGGTAGGCGCCGGCCTCCAGCTTTCTCCCAACGCGACACGCATCCTTGGCCAGCTTGGCGTGCTCGACCGGCTGCTGCCGACAGCGGTGCGGCCGGAAGCCGTGGTCTTGAAGGACGCAGCGACGCTGCGCGAACTGGCACGCGTGCCGTTGGGGCAAATCGCCGAGACGCGCTGGCAGGTGCCCTATCTCGTCGCCCACAGGGCCGATCTGCAGAGTGCACTGATGGCGCGTGCCGGCGAGATCGCCGACATCAAGATCGTCACTGGCGCCCGCCTCCACGGCATTGCCACCGGAACACATGGCATCACCGCGACGGTCGAGATCGATGGCAGATCCATCGCGGCCGGGGGGCTCCTGCTGATCGGCGCCGATGGCGTCTGGTCCTCGGTGCGCGGGCTTGTCGATTCGGCCAAGGGTGCTGCCTCGCCAAGAAGTCGCTTTTCCGGCGAACTGGCCTGGCGCACGACCATTGCCGCGCAGAGTGCCGCAGGGCAGGCGTTCGCGGCGATCGGCGCCTCGGACTGCGTCACCACCTTCCTGCACCCGGGCTTCCATATGGTCGCCTATCCCGTCAGCGGGGGTGACGCCTTCAATCTCGTCGCCTTCACCAAGGGCGAACGCATCGCCGAAGGCTGGTCCGGCCATGCCGATCCCGGCATCCTCGCCGGCGCAATGCGCGGCACCGCGCCTGGCCTTGCAAGACTGGTGGAAGGGGCTGGCCCGTGGCTGACCTGGCCACTCCATACGGTCGACCAGAAGCAACCCTGGACAATGCCGGACGGCATCGCGCTGATCGGCGACGCCGCACATGCGATGACGCCGTTCGCGGCGCAAGGCGCGGCCATGGCGATCGAGGACGCGGCGACGCTAGCAAATGTTGTTGCCGACTTCCCTGCCGAGCCGGCACGAAGCCTGCAAATCTGGGAGAACCTGCGGCGGCCGCGCGTCGCCAGGGTCGCACGCCGCGGCGCCATCAACCGCCTTGCCTGGCATGCCGCAGGCCCAGTGGCGATCGCGCGCAACCTGTTCCTGATGATGCGCTCTCCTGAAAAGCTCGCGGCGGATTTGGACTGGCTCTATGGGTGGTCAGCGGAGGCTGTTGTCAGGCGTTGACAGGCCGGCGGGACAGCGCCCCCCTCTGTCCTACCGGACATCTCCCCCACTTGGGGGGAGATCGGCCGGCACCGCGGATTTCGCCAATCTCGAACGTTGCAGAAAAGAACGGGACGCCGAAACCGCCAATCTCCCCCCTCGTGGGGGAGATGTCCGGCAGGACAGAGGGGGGCGCGAAGGAATGAGGCGGATCGCATTCGACAGCGCCGCACACCCCCGTCTAATTATAAAACCGCATCGACAGGCCAAGCGATACGGGCAGCGGGTTCCACCAGCCGGTGCGCAAGCCGGCGATGCGCAAGGCAGCCGCCGTCCACGTGTTGCAGCCGACCAATGCATTGAAATGGCCATTGGCTTCGTAAAAGCCGTCGAACCTGGAATAGGTCGCGCCCGGAACAAGCGTCGGACCCGTCGGATCCCGCTGAAAACTCGCATCGATGAAATCGAGCAGCGCCGCGAAGCGCTCCTCGCCGATGTCGAAGCCGGCAATGTCAGGACCCTTGACGATGTCGGCGGCGACCTCGACATGCATTACCGACGCATCGACGGTCAGTGCCTTCACCATCGGCACCGCCTTCAACTCAGACCATGTCGGCGTCTCCAGATAGAAGGCGCGGCCACCCCAGCCGAAGACGATGTAGCGCACCTCCGGGCTATCGGCGGGTATGCCGGCGTCGACCAGGAAGCGGAAGCGCTGGCGCACGGCATCGTCGATCGGAATGGCGATGTCGGTGTGAATCGGGTTCTTCAGCACCAGGATGCGATGGGTGGCGGCGGGTGCCGCCGCGGCGGCCGGCGGCCATAGCGGCCGCGGCACCAACGCACCCAGCGCAACCGTCAACGTCACCACCGCAACCACCAGGCCGAGACATCGCCAGAGCCGCTTCATCGACGGCAGCCCTGCGATGGCGCTCCTGCGCAACACATCTGCCCGACCTCCTGGCGATCCATACGAAAAAGAGCCCGGCCAAGGTTTCGGCCGGGCTTCTTGCGTCCGTGGAAAAACGATCAGTGCAGTATCTGTGACAGGAACAGCTTCGTGCGCTCGTGGCGCGGGTGGTCGAAGAACTCGGCCGGCGTGTTCTGCTCGACGATCTGGCCCTGGTCCATGAAGATCACGCGGTTGGCGACCTTGCGGGCAAAGCCCATCTCGTGGGTGACGCACAGCATGGTCATGCCTTCCTCGGCAAGGCCAACCATCGTCTCCAGCACCTCCTTGATCATTTCCGGATCGAGCGCCGAAGTCGGCTCATCGAACAGCATGATGCGCGGGTTCATGCACAGCGAGCGGGCGATCGCCACGCGCTGCTGCTGGCCGCCGGACAGCTGGCCGGGATATTTATGGGCCTGTTCGGGGATCTTGACGCGCTTGAGGAAATGCATGGCGATTTCCTCGGCCTGTTTCTTCGGGGTCTTGCGCACCCAGATCGGCGCCAGCGTGCAGTTCTCGAGAATGGTCAGATGCGGGAACAGGTTGAAGTGCTGGAACACCATGCCAACCTCCCGGCGGACCTCATCGATCTTCTTGAGATCGTTGGTCAGTTCCTTGCCGTCGACGATGATCTTGCCCTTCTGGTGCTCTTCCAAACGGTTGATGCAGCGGATCATCGTCGATTTGCCGGAGCCCGAAGGGCCACAGATGACGATACGCTCGCCGCGCATCACTTTCAGATTGATGTCCTTCAGCACATGGAATTCGCCATACCATTTGTGCATGGCGATGATGTCTATGGCGACATCGGTGGTCGAAATCTGCATCTTGGCGGCGTTGACCTTGATCTCTTCCGCGCTGACGGCATTTTCGGTGGCCATGACGGGTTCCCTTTGTTCTTTTGTTTAGCGTTTGTGGCCGGTGTCGAGCCGACGTTCTGTGAACATTGAATAGCGCGACATGCCGAAGCAGAACAGCCAGAAGATGAAGGCGGCGAAGATCAGGCCGGACCTGGCCGTCTGCGCCGTTGCCCAGTTCGGGTCGGAGAAGTTCTGCTTCACAATGCCGAGCAGGTCGAACATCGAGATGATGATGACCAGGCTGGTGTCCTTGAACATGCCGATAAAGGTGTTGACGATGCCCGGGATGACCAGTTTCAGTGCCTGTGGCATGACGATCAAATACATCTTTTGCCAATAGCCGAGGCCGAGCGAATCCGCACCTTCATACTGGCCCTTGGGGATTGCCTGCAGTCCGCCGCGCACCACTTCGGCCATATAGGCGGCGGCAAACAGCGACACGCCGATCAAAGCGCGCAGGAATTTGTCGAACGAGACGCCCTCCGGCAGGAACAGCGGCAGCATGACGCTGGCGAAGAACAGCACTGTGATCAGCGGGATGCCGCGCACCGTCTCGATGAAGATGACGCACAGCGTCTTGATGATCGGCATCTTGGACCGACGGCCGAGCGCAAGCACGATGCCAAGCGGCAGCGAAACTGCAATACCGACGAAGGACAGGCTGAGCGTCACCAGCAGCCCGCCCCACAGCGAGGTTTCGACATGCGGCAGGCCGAACATGCCGCCGACCAGCAGGATGAAGGCGACGATCGGCAGTGCAAAGAACAGCAGAATGGCATTCAGGCCTTTACGCGGCACCTTCGGGATGAGCATCGGCACCAGCAGCGCCACGAACAGGATAGCGACCAGAATCGGCCGCCAGCGCTCCTCGATCGGATAACGCCCGACCATGAACTGTCCGAATTTGGCATTGACGAAAGCCCAGCAGGCGCCAGTCCAGCCCTCCGGCTGGACGCCGCCTTGCGCCACGGTGGCGCATGCGGTCCGGTCCGGCCCGGTCCACACAGCATTGATGAACGCCCAATTGATGATTTGCGGCAGGATCATCACCACAAGGGCGATGCCGGCGATGGTCATGATGGTGTCGCCGGTAGAAGCGATCAGGTTCTTGCGCACCCACGCTTGGAAACCCGCAACGCCGGCAGGTGCTGGCTCAGCCAGCGCCATTTCGGTGCGCACCCAGGACATGTCATGTTCCTGCATGTCCTTACCTCACCTCTCCACCAGCGCCATCTTGGCGTTGAACCAGTTCATCACAAGCGAGGTCAGAAGGCTGATGGCCAGATAGATCACCATCATGATCACCACGCCCTCGACGGCCTGGCCGGTCTGGTTCAGCACCGTTCCGGCGGTGGCAGTCAGGTCCGGATAGCCGATGGCGATAGCGAGCGACGAGTTCTTGGTCAGGTTGAGATACTGGCTGGTCAGCGGCGGAATGACGATGCGCATGGCTTGCGGCACGACGACCAGCCGCAGGATCGATCCGGGCCGCAACCCCAACGCGCCGGCGGCTTCCGTCTGGCCCTTGCTGACGCCCCTGATGCCGGCGCGTACGATCTCGGCAATGAAGGCGGCGGTATAGCAGGACAGCGCCAGATACAGCGACAGGAACTCCGGCCTGACCTGGAAGCCGCCGGTCAGGTTGAAGGTCGATTGCTTGGGGTAATCGAAACTCAAGGGGAAGCCGCTCAGCGCATAGGCGAGCAGAGGCAGCCCGACGATCACCGCAGCGGACGTCCAAAACACCGGAAATTGCTGGCCGGTCGCCATCTGCCGTTGCCGCGCCTTGCGCGCGACGAACCACGCCATGGCGATGCCGACAAGCAGAGCGACGAAGATAAGCCAGGAGCCGTCGCCCCACACGGCGCGCGGAAAATAGAAGCCGCGCTGGTTGAGGAAAGAGCCGAACGGCAAATTGATGCTCTCGCGCGGCGGCGGCAGCACGGCAAGCACGCCGGAATAC
Organism: Mesorhizobium sp. M0047; assembly: GCF_040323315.1. NCBI lineage: Bacteria > Pseudomonadati > Pseudomonadota > Alphaproteobacteria > Hyphomicrobiales > Phyllobacteriaceae > Mesorhizobium > Mesorhizobium sp. M0047. The sequence continues at coordinate 128,580 of NZ_JAMYUW010000001.1, forward strand.
CAGAAGAAGATGACCAGCAGCGGCGGGATGTTGCGGAACACCTCGACATAGACCGTGCAGATCTTCCTGATCAGCCAGTTTTGCGAAAGCCGGCCGATGCCGACAATGAAGCCGATTATTGTCGCGGTGATGATGCCGACGACGGCGACGATCACGGTGTTGAGGAAACCGACCAGGATGGCGCGGCCATAGGTCGAATCCGATGAATAGGCGATGGCGCTCTCGCTGATGTCGAAGCCGGCGCGGCCCTTGAGGAAGCCGAAGCCCGACGCGATGCGCAGCCGGGTCAGATTGTCGATGACGTTATGGGCAATCCACCAGACGCCAGCCACCAACACAACGACGACCACCGCCTGGAAGAATATGCCCCGGACTCTTGGATCGTTGATGAAGGAACCTCGGCTGGGCTCCTCGCGAAGAACTTCCTGCGATGCCATTCGACCGTCCCCTGGAAAGAGAAACCGGGAAGCAGACGACCTGCCTCCCGGATCACATTTCGATCAGCGGATCGGCGGAGAGTACTGCAGGCCGCCCTTGGTCCACAGTGCGTTGATGCCGCGGGCGATCTTCAGCGGGCTGCCCGAACCGACATTGCGGTCGAACATTTCGCCATAATTGCCCACGGCCTTGACGATGTTGACGACCCAGTCGTTGGAGACGCCGAGATCGGTACCGATCTTGGTATCGGCTTCCTGGCCAAGCACGCGCTTGATCTCCGGGCTGGGCGAGTTCTTCATTTCGTCGACATTGGCCTTGGTGATGCCAAGCTCTTCCGCCTGCAACAGAGCGAAATAGGTCCACTTGACGATGTGGTACCACTGGTCGTCACCCTGGCGCACGGCCGGTCCGAGCGGCTCCTTGGAGATGATCTCGGGCAGCACGACGTGGTCGGCCGGCGAGTCCAGCGTCAGGCGGATGCCGTAGAGGCCCGACTGGTCGGTGGTGTAGACGTCGCAACGGCCGGCGTTATAGGCGGCGTTGACCTCTTCCAGCTTTTCGAAGACGACCGGACTGTACTCCATCTTGTTGGCCTTGAAATAGTCGGCCAGATTGAGCTCGGTGGTGGTGCCGCTCTGCACGCAGACGGCGGCGCCGGAAAGCTGCAGCGCGGAATTGACGCCGGGCAGTTTCTTGGCGTTGATCATGAAGCCCTGGCCGTCATAGTAGGTGGTACCGACGAAATTCAGGCCAAGTGCCGTGTCGCGATTGATGGTCCAGGTGGTGTTGCGCGACAGGATGTCGACCTCGCCTGACTGCAGCGCTGTAAAACGCTCCTTGGCGCTGAGCGGCGTGAACTTGACCTTGGTGCCGTCACCAAAGACGGCGGCTGCGACAGCGCGGCAGAAATCCGCATCGATGCCTTGCCAGTCACCCTTGTCGTCCGGCGCCGAGAAGCCGGCCAGGCCTGTCGAGACGCCGCACTGGATGAAACCCTTCGCCTTGACGGTGTCGAGCGTGGCCGCCGACGCGGCCGACGCCATCAACCCAAGCGTGGCGGCGCCAAGAATGCCGATAGCAATATGTTTCATGACCCACAGACCCTTTTCTCTGTTTTCAGGGCAAACCCTGACTTTTTTCCCGTGTGAATGCAGTTCCCGTTCCGGCCCATTCCCGGCACCCCGCATCGTAACCGACGCGCCGCCTCCCATTCACGAATGTCATCGAAGGCGATAATTCCTGTGAGGTCAAGGGAAATGACCTAAACTGAAAGAGTTTGAAACCGATTGCCGCAAATGCCTGAATTGCAGACAAACGCGCCCGCGAATTAGTCAACAGCGCAAACAAGCCGGCAAAGCTCATGCGACGCAAATGCAGGCCGCGGCAGCCGCAATTCATCCCAGGCAATACCTAGGCGTTACTGACTCGGCGCAACGGTATCCAACGCATATTGGGCGGTTGCGAGCCAATACCGCCTTGAGACAAGGACCGATTCAAAGCGCCCGAAAAACGAGCCAGGTTCCGATAGCAGCCATCGACGCGCCGGAAACGCGCGGGATCAACTGGCCAGTCGGGACCGTTTTCTCCAGCAAGACAAGGATGGCGATGCCGGCGATCCACAGCACGTTCATGACGCCGCCGACGAACAGCAGAGCCATCAGCGCCCAGCAGCAACCCAGACAATAGGCGCCATGATTGACGCCGAGCCGAAGCGCGCCGAGCGGAGCGGAGCGGAACCCGCCATGGCTGGCCAGGAACGCGATCGGCGCCTGACATTGACGCAGGCAGACGCCCTTCATCGCTGTCCATTGATAGAGGCCAGCGGCGATCAGGACGAAGCCACCGAGGATCGCGCTGTCGGTTGTCATCGAGGTATCGAGCAGGGCAAAACGGGCGAGCAGCCATTGCGCACCGGTCGCCACAATGCTGAACACGACCCAGACAGAGAGGTAGCCGGCAAAAAACCACCCCGTCGAAGCGATGGGCCGGCCGGCCGCCCGCGCCTTGCGAGCGACGCCGGCATAGAGCAGCAGCATCGGCGCGACCGAAGGCGTCATCATGCCGACCATCATCACCGCCCACATTGTGAAGATGAAAGCGAAATCCGCCGGTACCCAAGCCCGGAAACCGGGCGCCACGGTGGCGCCCATATCCATGCGGCCCATGTTCGACATGTCCACTCCGGACATGTCACTGCCTGCGCCGTCCGGCAAGGGGGAGCCGGGCAAGACCATGTGGGCGGCGAGCCACAGAACGTAGGCCCAGGCAAGCACGGCAATCACGACGAGCGCGGCCGTCACGACCGCGCGGTCGCGCCGCAGCACCGCCTCAAGGGCCGTGTCGGTCATCGGATCAGCTCAATGCACGATGCCGCTCTGCGTGAGATGCAGATTGGCGAAATGGCTGTGCGAATCGGCCAGTTCGAACTTGATCGGGCCCGTCGTCTTGGTCCAGCCACGCCCGACTTCGGCGATCGCGTATTCGAAACCGTGCGGCAGGTCGATGCGCGCCCGGTGTTCCGCGCCGGTGACCGGATTCTTGATCGGCTCGCCATGGCCGTCGGTCACACCCTTGACGTGCAACCGCCCGGTTCGCGCCTCGACGTCGACGTTGAAATCGATCGGGGCGAAGATCGGATCGTGGAATTTTTCCAGCGTGGTCGAAAAGACCTGGAATATCGTCGCACCCGGTTCGGTGTCCATACCGCCCAATATGCGAAGCAGCGCTCCGCGCTGGGCTTCGGTTGCCCTCTCGTCGATAACCACCGCGGCTTCGCCCCTGCCCTGGTGTATGGCGCCGGGCCAGCGGAAAATCCCGACGAACCGCAATCCGTCGAGCTTGGTGTCGCCGTGATGGCCGCTCTCGATTTCCATACCAGCAACCGCCTCGCAGAAACCGTATGTCGGCATGGCGTTGAACTGGCACGGGCAGCCATAAGCGCAGTTGCAGTTGATGAATTCGCGTGCCTTCAATGTCCATTTGACGTCGGGCATGGCATTCCTCCCCTTGCCGCGCTCACGCTTCGTGAGCGCGATCCAGATCGTGGAGGACCAGAAGGTCAACCGGCAACAACCATCCGGCAGCATCTGATCGAAGCAATCCGGCGATTAATATTAGCAGACAATTATATATCTTTGGCAGCCGCCCACAATAGGCCGATCGGCGGAGATAGGGCTCCGAACTCAGGTTAGCAAAAGACCTGACGACAGCCAGTTGGGCGGTGTCGGCAGCTTTTGTGTCGGTAACTTTTCACGATAGGAATTTTTTCTTGATTTCGTGACCTCAGCTATGGTATATATTTATTTATGGTGCCGATTTGCGCCAGTGACCCGCCATACAGGCGGGTTTTTCGTTTGATGCTCCGTCAGCGGGCGAAGGCTCCGAAGGAACCCGTTGACCCGAGTTCGTAGCCCTGTCGGCGGAGAACGGCGCATCTGCCGACAACGCACCGGCGGGGGCGCGCCGCACCCAAATCGCCACCTTTTGCCGCGACGAATTGGCATATTCGAAGTCCATCCCCTGGCGGCCGGTGGCTGTTGCACGGTCCATGACGCCGCACTATGGCTAGCGGCTTGTCAAACAAGGCGACGCAGAATGGCGAAAGACGGCAGCGGGCACGTTAGCGGCGAGATGGGCATCAACACGCGGCTTGCCCATTCGGGCAACAATCCGCATGACTATTTCGGCTTCGTCAATCCGCCGGTGGTGCATGCCTCGACCGTGCTCTATCGAGACGCGGCGTCGATGGCGGCACGCAGCCAGAAATACACCTACGGCACGCGCGGCACGCCGACGACAGATGCCCTTGCCCACGCTATAGACGCGCTGGAAGGCTCGGCCGGCACGATCGTGGTGCCGTCGGGCCTTGCGGCGGTAACCGTGCCGCTGCTCGCCTTCGTGTCGGCTGGCGACCATCTGCTGATCGTCGATAGCGTCTATCACCCGACCCGCAACTTCGCCGACACGATGCTGAAGCGGCTGGGCGTCGAGGTCGAGTACTACGCCCCCGAAGTCGGCGCCGGCATCGCGGCGTTGATCAAGCCCAACACCAAGGTGGTGTTCACGGAATCGCCGGCGTCCAACACGTTCGAGGTGCAGGACATCCCGGCCATCGTCAAGGCGGCACACGCCGCAGGCGCGATCGTCATGATGGATAACACCTGGGCGACGCCGCTGTATTTCCGTCCGCTCGACCATGGCGTCGACATTTCGATCCATGCGGCGACGAAGTACCCGGCCGGCCATTCCGACGTGCTGCTTGGCACGGTGTCGGCCAATGAGAACTGCTGGAAGCATCTTTATGAAAGCTTCTGCACGCTTGGCTGCTGCGCCGGGCCCGACGATGTCTACCAGGTGCTGCGCGGCCTGCGCACCATGGGCGTGCGCCTGGAGCACCATCAGCGCAGCACACTCGCCATCGCCTCCTGGCTGGAAGGCCAGGAAGGCGTGGCGCGCGTGCTCCACCCTGCCCTTCCCAGCCACCCGGACCACGCTTTGTGGAAGCGCGACTTCTCCGGCTCCAGCGGCATCTTTTCCATCGTGCTTGCCGGCGGCGGCCAAAAGCAGCAGCACGCCTTCCTCGACGCGCTGCGTATCTTCGGCCTCGGTTATTCCTGGGGCGGCTATGAGAGCCTCGCGGTGCCGGTCTGGCTCGGCGACCGTGTTGTCGCGAAAGCGCCCTATGAGGGCCCGTTGATCCGGCTGCAGATCGGCCTCGAGGATGTCGACGACTTGAAGGCCGACATTTCGCGCGGCCTGACCGCCGCGGCGACAGCCTGAACGATCAGAAGTCACGGAATTCTATTCCCACAAAACGCAACTTCGCGGATCGATTTGGCTTTCAAATCCCATGAGATCGCGCCATTGCGTTGCGATCAGCACGATTTCTACTTCCCCTGGAATACGGCAGAGTTTTCGACGTCATGGCGTTCCGCCTCTTTGTTCCCATTCTTGCCGGCGCGACGCTGCGCGAACGCCTCGTCGCCTGTATCGGCGCGACGGTCGGCATTGCGCTCACCGGTGTCATCGCCAGCCTCGTGCTCGGCAACGGTCCGCATGTGCCGCTGCTGGTGGCGCCGATGGGGGCGTCGGCCGTGCTCCTGTTCGCCGTGCCCGCCAGCCCGCTGGCGCAGCCATGGTCGATCATCGGCGGCAACACGATATCGGCACTGGTCGGCGTGATCGTGGCGCATTTCATCCACGAAACCGCCCTTGCCGCCGGCATAGCGGTGGCACTGGCCATCGCCGCCATGTCGTTCACGCGTTGTCTGCATCCGCCGGGCGGAGCGGCCGCCCTGACCGCGGTGCTGGGAGGGCCGGCCGTCATCAGTGCCGGCTTCCTGTTTCCATTCGTACCGGTGGCGCTGAATTCGATCCTGCTTGTGGCGCTCGGCTACGGCTTCCACAGACTGGCGCGGCGCAGTTATCCGCATGTGCCGGTTGCAGCACCGACGAACAGCCACGGCACCGGCGATCCGCCGGCACAATCGCGCGTCGGCTTTCGGTCCGAAGACATCGATGCGGCGCTTGGCGCACTCGACGAGACGTTCGATATCGATCGCAACGATCTCGACCGCCTGCTGCGGCAAGTCGAATTGCAGGCGATGGTGCGCGCGCACAAGACCGTTCTGTGCGAGGACATCATGTCGCGCGATGTGATTTCGGTCGACGCACACACCTCAGCCGAGGCGGCGCGCCAATTGCTGCTTGACCACAACATCCGCACCTTGCCGGTCGTCAACGCGGAGGCAAGGCTGGCGGGCACCGTGGGATTGCGGGAACTGACCCAGGCCTGCGGTTCGATTGCATCCGTGATATCGCCCGCCGCGACCGCCGGCGCCGATTTCGCCGCCATGGGCCTGCTGCCGGTGCTCACCGACGGCCGCAGCCACGCGGTGATCATCGTTGACGACGACGAGCGGATTCTTGGGCTGATCACCCAGACCGATCTCCTGGCGGCAACGGCGCGCCTGCAGGCTGCTGACAAGCCTTCATTGGATGCGGTAGCTTAACCCCACCGGACCCGGAGAAAGATCGTCGGGAACCTTTTGCCGGCAACAGCGTCCAATCTCTCAATCGAGGTTCCGGTCCAGAGATCGGGTTGAGGAAACTGGCCATGCCTGCTGTTTTGACGGCCGTGTCTTCTACCGCGCCAGGCGACATGCAGCTCGTACGACGGGCGCTGGCGCGCGACGGCGATGCCTTCCGCACCATCATCAAGACGCACAATCAACGGCTCTACAGGATCGCGCGTGGCGTCGTGCGCAATGACAGCGAGGCCGAGGACATCGTGCAGGAGGCCTATGTCAGGGCGTTCGCCCATCTCGATGCCTTTCGCGGCGACTCTTCGCTGGCCACATGGCTGTCGCGCATCGTCATCAACGAGGCGCTCGGCCGCCTGCGCAAGAGGCGCCGAACGGTGGCACTGCCGGAAAATCCGCAAGCCGAGATCATCCGGTTCCCTCTCAACCCCAGCGACGATCCGGAACGGACGATGGCGCAACGGCAGATCCTCCAACTGGTCGAACAGGCCACCGACAGCCTTCCCGATGTCTACCGAACCGTGTTCGTGGCACGTGTGATCGAGGGGCTGAGCATCGAAGAGACCGCCGATCTGCTCGGCGTGCGGCCGCAAACCGTCAAGACAAGGCTGCACCGCGCCCGTGCCCTGGTGCGCAAGGCGCTGGACGACCAGATCGGGCCGGTGCTGCTCGATGCCTTCCCCTTCGCCGGCCGCCGTTGCGAAAGGCTTACCAGCGCGGTCATGCGGCGGCTCGGGCTGGAGAGCTGACTCCGGCGGATTCAGTTTATTTTGACGGGAACGTTTGCCGCCGTCCCGCATCCAATGATCGTCAACCGAAAAACACTGTCCGGCGCGACCCTGCGTCCGGGCGAAGGAGATGCCATGCTAATCCGAAACACCGCTGCCCTGGCCGCCCTGCTGCTGCTCGGCACTGCCCCATTTGCACAAGCCGCCGACAAGCCGACCGACCCGCAGATCGCCCATATCGCCTACACCGCCGGCGTGCTCGACGTGGAGGCCGCCAAGCAGGCGATCAAGAAGTCCAAGAACAAGGAAGTCGTGGACTTCGCCAAGGACATGATCCGCGACCACGAGGCGGTGAACGTGCAGGCGCTCGATCTGGTCAAGAAACTCAAGGTCACGCCGGAAGACAACGCTACCAGCAAGGCGTTGACCAAAGCGGCGGCGGAGGAGCGGGCGAAACTCGACAAGCTCAAGGGCGCGGCCTTCGACAAGGCTTATGTCGACAATGAGGTGGCCTATCACAAGCAGGTCGACGGCGCTCTTGAAACGCTGCTCATCCCGTCGGCGCAGAATGCCGAATTGAAAAGCCTGCTGGAAACCGGGCTAAAGATTTTCCAGGGCCATGAGCAGCATGCCGAACACGTCGCCGGCATGCTGAAGTAAGGACCGGGTGCATGCCGAAACGCCCTCCGTGGATTGCGTTGATGCTGACCGTCGGTATCGTTCCGGCGCAAGCTGAAACCATCCAGGTCACCATCGACAAACTGGTGCTCTCGCCGGCCACCGTCGAGGCGAAGGTCGGCGATACGATCGAGTGGGTGAACAAGGATGTGTTCGCCCACACGGCCACCGTGAAAGGTGACTGGGAGGTGATGATCCCGCCGAAGAAATCCGCAAGCCTGACGTTGAAGGCGGCGGGACCGGTCGACTATTTCTGCCGCTTTCACCCCAACATGAAAGGCCGCTTGGTGGTGGCGCCCTGATCCTGCGCCAACAAGGTCCACCTGGCCTCGTCGGGGCGCGCGACATGCGTCCATGAGCCGTCATAGCTCGGCTCGCGCCGCTGGATCCAGGCATCGAGCCCTTCGCGCAAATCGGCTGTCGAGGCCATGCGGGCGAACTGCTTGGCTTCGACCTGCAGGCCGTCGGCGCTTGGAGCATGGCTGGCAACCATGGTATCGCGATGCCAGGAGGGCGGCGATGCGTGTAATTTTCCGATGTGATCCAATGCTGGTCGAGCATCTACCACGACCTGTACCGGCGCGCGGCGCCCTACCGGATTGGCTGCGCGCGATGCCCGCCACCACATATTCCGCCATCCATGGCCGCGACATTCGTACGCTCAAGCAGTGCCCGCCGGTGGTCGACGCAATGACCTATGGCTTCATGGTGCTGTTGCCGTGCGACGTTGCGGTCGACGAAGGGGCATTTTCCTGGGATTGGAAAATCCCGGACCCGGTCACCCAAAACCATCCCAGGGCCCCGCTGAGTTTCCACGTGCAGGGGCAACTGGCCGGCAGCCCATTGGCCAACCCAGGCCAGGCCGCCCTCAAATTCAACAGCTTCTGGACCATCGAGGTCGAGGAGGGTTGGTCGTTGTTCGCGACGCATCCGGTCAATCGCGAGGACCTCCCCTTCAGGTTGGTGACCGGCTTGGTGGATTCCGACCGATTCACCGATGGCGGCATCAATTTTCCGGCAGTCTGGACCAAGCCCGAATTCTCCGGCGTGCTCCGGAAAGGAACGCCAGTCGCGCAATGCTTCGCGGTTCCGCGGGCCGCGCCACAGCTCGAATACGAGGTGTTCGACGAGAAACGGCAGGCCGCCTACACGCAGACGGTCGCCGACGTCCTGTCAACGCCCGGTGTCTACCGCAAGCGGTTTCGCGCTAGGCGGGGCCACGCTATCGGCAAGTGAGCGACGCAGCGCTTCTTCATCCAGCCATAGCCGGCCATTTGGCGCCGACGTAAGTGCCATGGCGATGACGCCCATCGTCGTCGGGTTCAGACCATAAGCCAATGAATAGGCCGCCATCGCTCCATCGAGGTCGCCGGTTTCCTGCAGGACGACGCCCAGATTGACTGCTGCCTCCGCAGCGTCGGGGCTCATCTCAAGCACTTTTCGATAGGCCTGTGCGGCGCTGCCGAACTTGCCCATGTCCTGACGCACCAGCCCTAGATCGAACCAGGCGGTTGGATGCCGGTCGCCGGCGACGGCGCGCTCGAGGAAGGCTTCCGCGTCCGAAGTCGCACCGCGTTCCCACGCAAGGCGCCCAAGGCGCGCCATTGCCTCCGCGGATTTCGAATCTTTTTGCAAGACAAGTGTCCAGGACACTTCCGCCGCCGAGGTGTCGCCTGCCTGATCCAGGGTGCGCGCTCGCTCGACGAGTATTCCGGCCTGCGATGACAGCCTTGCCGCGCGGTCCAGTTGCTGCAGCGCCACTTCCAGGCGGCCTTCGGCCCGGGCAATCCTGCCTGCCAGAACCAGGGCCGGCACGTTGTCGGGACGAGCGGCGAGACTCGCTTCGATACGCGCACGGGCCGCCGGCAAGTCTGCCTTGGCGAACAAGACAGCAGCCAGAAGATGGCAAAGCGCCGGATCGCCCGGGTGCTGCTTCAGGCCCAATTCACACAAATCCACAGCCTGGCCGTGATCGCCGGCATTGAACGCGGCCACAGCCCGCCGGATCAGATTGTCGCTATCGCCTTGACTGGTGCCGATCACTGGAAGCTCTCGCCCTAAAACCCAAACGCCAGCCATGCCGTGCCCATACCAAGCGTGACCAGCGTCAATGGCAAGCCGATCTTGAAGAAGGCGCCGAACGACAGCGGCGTGCCGGCGGCCCGTGCCTGTTCGGCGACGATCAAATTGGCGACCGAACCAAGCAGCGTGAAATTGCCGGCCAGCGTCGAGCTCATGGCGACGACCAGCCAGGCGCGCTCGGGATTTTCGAGGCCGGGTATGAAGGGCCGCAGCGCCAGCACGGCCGGGACATTGCTCATGATGTTGGAGAGCACCGCGGTGAAACCGGACAGGCGCCAGACATCGTCGAGACCGAGGTTCTTCGCCGAGGCAATCATATCTGAGGTAAGAAGCGTCTTTTCGGCGCCGGCAACGACAATGAACAGGCCGGCGAACATGAACAGCAGCGGACCGTCGATCTCGCGGTAGATGCGTTCCGGCTTGATGGCACGGGTGAGCAAGAGGATGGCGCCGCCGACGAGGGCTGCCTTGGCGACGGGCACGCCGGCGAAGAAGGCAATTGCCAGTCCGATGCAGACCACCACCGCCTTCAGCACCTGCCCCTTATGCATGCGGCCGCGCGAGACCTCGGGCGTCAGTTGGACCGTGCGTGCGAATTCGGCCCTGTAGACGACGCGGATGATGACGACCACCGCGACGAGGCCGAACAACGCGACCGGAGCGAGTGCCGCCGAAAAGGCCGGATAGGAAATGCCCGACAGCGCGCCGATGACCATGTTTTGCGGATTGCCCGTGATGGTGGCGACGCTGCCGCAATTCGACGCGGTGGCGGTGGCGATCAGATAGGGGATCGGGTTGCGCTTGATGATGCGGGTGACGTGGACGACGATCGGCGCCATGACAAGGCAGATGGCGTCGTTGACCAGGAAGGCCGACAGCACGCCGGTCAGCAGCGTCACCATCACCAAAAGCATGAAGGGCGCATGCGCATGCTCGATGGCGATGGCGCCAAGACCGCGAAAGGCGCCTGACACCTTCAGATGCGCGACGACGATCATCATGCCGAGCAGAAGCGTGATGGTGTCGAAATTGATCGCCCGGTAGGCGTCCTCCATGCTGAGCGCGCCGATGGCGATCATCGCGGCCCCGCCGAGCAGCGCGATCCCCGCACGGTCGAGGCGCAGGCCGGGGATGCGGCCAACGGCGACACCGGCGTAAGTCAGGACAAGGATCAGCAGGGCCGCCGCGCTCATCAATGTCATTCGCAAAAGTCCCTGTTCGAAATTCCTTTCCCCAGATCGGGTTCCTCCCGTTCGGGGTTTTTCAAACCTTGGCGCGGCGCCGGCAAAAAGGGTCCGAAAGCTGGCTCTCAATAATCAGAGTGCTTGCGGCAAAATCACCCGCGCCCGCAGCCCGCCGCTATTTGCCCGCGACAATTCAAGACTGCCGCCATAAAGCTCCACGAGTTCAGCGGCGATCGGCAGGCCGAAGCCATAGCCTGATGTCGCCTCGTCGATGCGCCGCCCCGGCCGCATCACCTCCGGCATCGCCGCCGTGTCGAGACCAGTGCCATCGTCATCGATGTCGATCGTGACGTGGCCGGCATCGGCCCTTGCCGTGACGGTGACGCTTGAGCGCGCCCATTTGCAGGCATTGTCGAGCAGGTTGCCGAGGATTTCGTCGAAATCCTGCGTTTCGGCGGCAACCGCAACATCGGTCGCAGCATCGACATGAAAGCTGAGCCCGCGCTCTCGGTGCACGTTGGCTATCATGCCGGTGAGATCGGCCAACCTTTCCGCAACATTGGTGCTGGCGCGTGCCGGGCCGGATAGAACTGCGGTGCGTGCGCGTGAAAGGTGGTGGCGGATCAGCCGGTCCATCAGGTCGAGTTGGGAGCGCATCATGCCGTCGGCGGGCTTGGTCGACTGGCGCTCGAGTGCGAGACCAAGCGCTGCCAGCGGCGTCTTCAATCCATGCGCAAGGTTGGCGACATGGCGCCTGGCGCGCGCCAGCCCTTCGGCATTGTCGGCGAGCAGGCTGTTGACTTCCTCGACCAGCGGCAGGATTTCGCTCGGCTGGTCGGTGGAAATCGACGTGCGCCTGCCGGCGCGGATATCGGCAAGGCCGGCTCGCAGAGCGGCTAGCGGTCGCAGGCCGAGACGCACCTGCGCCAGCATGGCACCGAACAGCAACAGCCCCAGCGCCATCAACGCCAGCGCCAGCGGCACCAGGGCTTCGCGCAGCGGCCCATAGATAGCGCGGTAAGGCGCGGCCGCAGCCACGGTCACAGTTTGCTTGTCGAAAGGCGCGGCAAGGATGCGCCAGTGCAGGGCCTGGCCGTCCGGTCCCGGCCCGTCCGCGGGCGCGGGCCGGCCGAACGTATCGAGCGACCCGAGCAATTTCGACAATCCTGGGAAATTGTGGAAGCGGCTACCATGGACCGGCGGCAGCGGTAGAGCGCCCAGGCCGGCCAGCGAGGCCGACACCAGTTCGCCGTCCGATCCTGTGACCTGCCATGCCCAGCCAGATCCCGGGCGATCGAAGGGCGGCCCGTTGAGCATTGGCGTCACCGTCATCTTCCCATCGCCGTCGTGCTGCAGTGCCGCCGCTATGGCGAAGACCTGGCCGTCGAGCCGCTGGTCGATCTGGCCGATGACGAAGCGCTGCAGGATCAGCGCAATGGCGATGCCGGCCAGAAGCAATGCGACGATGATAGCGGCAGCCGCTGCAAGCCGCAGCCTGCCGGCGAGCGAACGCGGGATGAACCTCATGTTTCGCCCGCCGTCAGCCGATAGCCGAGGCCACGTATGGTTTCGATGTGTCGGTGGCCGATCTTGCGGCGCAGCCTGGCAACGATCACCTCGAGCGAATTGGAATCGATATCGGAATCTCCTTCATAGACCCGCTCCAGAAGGTCGGCGCGCGTCACCACCACTTCCTTGCGCAGCATCAGGCTGGACAGCACGCGCCATTCCAGCGCTGTCAGCTTCAGCGGCAGGCCATCGAACTCGAAAGTGCCGAGTTGCGCGTCGAAGGCGAGCGGGCCGCAGGTAACTTTTGTCTGGGCATGACCGGCAGCGCGCCGCACCAGCGCGCGCAGCCGCATGATCAGTTCCTCAGTCCGGAACGGTTTTGTCAGATAGTCGTCGGCGCCGGCCTTGAAACCCTCGACCTTTTCCGACCATCCATCGCGCGCCGTCAGGATAAGCACTGGCAGGTTGCGCCCCGCTGCCCGCCATGCCTTGAGCACGGCCTTGCCCTCGATCTTCGGCAGGCCGAGATCGAGAACGGCGACATCATAGGCGCCGGTGTCGCCGAGATGCTGGCCGTCCTCGCCATTGCGGGCGATATCGACGACGAAGTTTTCGCCGCGCAGCGCTTCTGCCAACTGGCCGGCGATCGACAGGTCGTCCTCGACGAGCAGCACCTTCATTGAATCGGCTTCCTTACGCCTGCCTCAGAATCGGGTCCTACGCCCGCCGGCTTAACTGAAGCTGAACGACCTGGTTCAGGCTGGATTCGCGGAACCTGCGGTAAAAGTCTCCCATTCAACCACAGCCAAGGAAAGACGAATGTCATGACTGAAACAGCTAGCAGCTCAAATCCGGCCGGACCCGGCAAGCCGGCCGATAGCCGGCGCGCTCGTCGACCCTATCTGACCGGCATCTTCGCCGCCGGCCTGGTTGCGCTGGGAGTTATTGCCGGCGCCGGCGCCATGGCGGTGGACGCGCCCCGCGACACCACCATGCTCATCCAGCCCATACCCATTTCGTCGCTCGCGCCCTACAGCGTCGTTTCCGTCAAGGGCAAGGTCGTCGAAATCTTCGGCACAAGTTCGTCATCGACGACGGCAGCGGCCGTGCGCTGGTCGAGACCGGTCGGCGCGGCGAGGGTGGCAAGCTCGTCACCGCCGGCGAGGCGCTGACCGTACAGGGCCATTTCGACGATGGCTTCATCCACGGCGACATCATCGTCCATGCCGACGGCCGTGCCGAAAGCCTGAAGCCACCACGGCCAGGTCCGCGCGGCCTGCTCGATCGCCTGCATGGCCGTGACGTCGATATCGTCGCGCCGGGCGTACCCGGCTGAGCCTGGCATCACGGCCGGTAAGCCAGCGGCCGTCTGCCCGAAATGAATGGAGGTCACGGTGCTCATCCAGCCCAGTTTCCGGAACGTGCTTGCGCGCGAGAGGGGCATCCAATGATAAAGTGGGGGATACGGACTAAGCTCGTGGCTTGGGCCGGCTTTGCCTGCCTGTTGGCAGCCGCAGGAGCCGCCATGCATGGGTCGACCGCCCAGGACATCGTTCAGCCAAGGGCTTCGTCCACGACCGCCGGTCAGGCTTCGAGCGGGCCAACAGCCATTCACGTCAGCGTCGTTTCGGCGACCGTGGGCACTGTCCAAAAGGTCATCGCGGGTATCGGCACAGTCGCGCCGCTGCAAACCGTGACAGTTCGAACCCAGATCGACGGAGAAATCCTGAGCATGCCTTTTACCGAAGGCGATGTCGTCCACCAGGGCGACGTGCTCGTGCAGATCGACCCCCGACAGTTGCAGGCGGCGCTGGCGGTGGCGGAGGCCAAGGAGACGCAGGACATGTCTCAACTCGACAATGCGCGCAACGACCTTGCCCGCTATTCGGCGCTTGCCAAGAAAGATATTGTCGCCGCCGAGACGCTGGACCAGAAGGCGGCGGCGGTCGAGCAATTGAACGCCGCTGTAAAATCCGACGAAGCGGCGGCGAGCAGCGCCCTTACGCAACTCGGCTATGCCACGATCAGGGCGCCCATCACGGGACGGACCGGCTTCCGGTCCGTCGATATCGGCGGCATAGTCAGCACTGCTTCCTCGACAGGCATCGTAACGATTACCCAATTCGACCCGATTGGCGTCGTGTTCGTCGCGCCGGGGGACCGCTTCGGCGAAATCCGCCAAGCGATGAAGGACAACGTCGCTACGGTGGAGGCGCTATCTACGGACACGCGAACGGTTCTCGCCCGCGGCAAACTGACGTTGATGGACAACAATGTCGATTCCGCCAACGGCTCGATAAAATTGCGCGCCACTTTCGACAATCAGGACGGAAAACTCTGGCCCGGTCTGCCCGTCGCAACCCGGCTGACCACGGCGGTGCTGCATGGTGTTGTCGTTCCCGACGAAGTGCTTTCGCGCGGCGTTGGCGGACTTTATGCCTATGTTGTTGGCACTGATGGCAAGGCCAGCCGGCGTCTGGTCGAATCCGGCGTCGAGACCGACGGCATGGCGCTTGTGACCAGGGGGATTGCGGCGGGCGACAAGATTGTCTCTGACGGACGCGATCAGGTTGGCGATGGGACGGCGGTGGCCGTTTCCGCAAATCCGGATCTGGCCAATCCGGGTGGCGTAAAGCAACCCGCCAACGCCATCGGTGGTGGCACCCCTGTTGCGACGACAGCCGCGCCATGAGCGCGGGGCCCTCCGACCACTTCGTTCGCCATCCGGTCGCCACGACACTCGGCATGGCCGGGATCCTGCTGATCGGCCTCTTCGCTTATCCGAGGCTTCCGGTCTCGGCGCTACCAGAGATTGCGTTCCCGACGATCCAGGTCTCGGCAAATCTCCCAGGAGGGGCTCCGGAGACTATGGCCTCGTCGGTGGCGCAGCCTTTGGAGACGCAGCTCTCCAAGGTCAGCGGCGTCACCGAGATGACCTCGTCGAGTTCGCTGGGCACGACCCAGATCACCATTCAGTTCGACCTCGATCGCGATATCGACGCGGCGGCCAGCGATGTCCAGACGGCGATCAGCGCGGCAAGCGGACAATTGCCAAAGGATCTGCCTTCGCCGCCTTCGTTCCATAAGGTCAATCCGGCCGACGCGCCGGTTCTCCAACTGTCTGCCACCTCCGATACCTTGTCCCTGATGGACGTCGATGAGTTCATCGAAACCCGGGTCGCCCAGCGCATCAGCCAGATCAGCGGCGTCGCCCAGGTCAATATCGGTGGCCGGCAGAAGCCGGCGATCCGTATTTCCGTCGATCCGGGACGCTTGGGGGCAGCGGGCGTAACGCTCGAGGATGTGCGCACCGCCATTGAGGGCCTGAGCGTCAGCGGTCCGAAGGGCAATCTCGATGAGGGCAAGCGAACCTTCCCGATCTACAACAACGACCAGATCACCGATGCCGCCGGTTGGAGCGATGCGGTCGTTGCCTATCGCAACGGCGGCCCGGTCAGGATCCGCGACATTGGCCAGGCCGTCGATGGTCCCGAGGATGCCAAGATGGCGCATTGGACGAACGGCAAACGCGGCATCGCCGTCGATGTCTTCCGCCAGCCCGGCGCCAATGTCATCCAGGTGGTGGAACGCATCAAGGCTGAACTGCCTCGACTCCAGGCAGGGTTGCCGCCCTCGATCAAGCTGGCGCTGGTGACGGACCGCACGACCACGATCCGGGCCGCGGTGTCTGATGTCCAGTTCACGCTGTTGATCACCATCCTGCTGGTGGTCATGGTGATATTCGTCTTTCTGCGCAATGTGCGGGCGACGCTTATCCCGGCTGCGACGCTGCCGCTGGCGCTGCTGGGTGCGCTGGCGCCGATGTGGCTGTTCGGCTTCAGCCTCGACAATCTGTCACTGATGGCGCTGGTCGTCGCTGTCGGTTTTGTCGTCGACGACGCCATCGTCATGCTGGAAAACATCAGCCGGCACATCGAGGCGGGCGAGAGCCCGATCCAGGCAGCGCTCAAGGGGTCGAAAGAAGTCGGCTTCACCATCGTGTCGATCAGCCTGTCGCTCGTCGCCGTGCTTATTCCGGTTCTGGCGATGGGCGGCATCGTTGGCAGGCTCTTTCGCGAGTTCGCCCTGACGCTCACCATCGCGATTGCCATTTCGACAATCGTCTCGCTGACAATGACGCCGATGATGGCGTCAAAGCTGCTCAAGCCAGCCGGGGCCGTCCGCCACGGGCGGCTTTACAAGTGGAGCGAGCGCGCCTTCGAGGCGCTGCGGGCCCCCTATGGACGAGGTCTCGATGTCGTGCTTCGCCATCCCTGGGCGACGCTGACGGTCTTCTTCGCGACGCTGGCCGCAACCGCCTATCTGTTCATCATCATCCCCAAGGGCTTCTTTCCGGAGCAGGATACGGGCTTTATCGGCGGCCTGTCGCAAGCCGCGCCCGATGTGTCCTACGCGGAGATGGCCAGATTGCAGGAACAGGTCAGCGCGGTCGTGATGAAGGATCCTGCCGTCTACAGCGTTTTCATGGACATAGGCGGTGGCAATGGCGGTAACGCGCTCAGCCAGGGTCATGTCAACATCACGCTGAAGCCAAGGAGCCAGCGCGATGTCTCGGCGCAGCAGGTCATCGCCCGCCTCGGGCCGGAGGTCGCCAAACTGCAGGGTATTCGCCTGTTCATGCAGGCGGCTCAGGATATCAACATCGGCGCACGCCCGGCCAAGACGCAGTACCAGTACACGCTTGAGGACAACGATATCGAAGAACTGAACGTCTGGGCGCCAAAGGTGCTGGCGGCCTTCAAGGGCTTGCCCGAGCTTGCCGATGTCGGCAGCGACCAGCAACAGCAGGCGCCGACCCTGACACTGACCGTCGACCGCGCAGCGGCCTCCCTGTTCGGCGTGTTGCCGCAGACTATCGACGAAACGCTCTACGACGCCTTTGGCCAGCGGCAGGTCGGCCAGTACACGACGCAGACCGACACGTTCCATGTCGTTCTCGAGGTGCTGCCAAACCTGCAGCAGGACGTCGAGACCCTGGAGCGCCTCTCCGTCAAATCGCAGTCGGGAACCCTGGTGCCGCTGGCCAATGTCGCGCACTGGACGACGCGCGGCGTGGCGCCTGTCTCCATCAACCATCAAGGCCAGTTTCCGGCGGTGACGATGTCGTTCAATCTTGCGACTGGTGCATCTCTCGGCACTGCCACGACCGCGGTGCGAAATGCCATGGCCGCGCTGAAGCCGCCGGCTTCGTTGGAGGGAAGCTTTGCGGGCAGCGCCAAGGCGTTCGAGGAGTCCCTCTCGACCGTACCGCTGCTGATCGGCGCCTCGCTGGTCGTCGTCTACCTCATCCTCGGCGTTCTCTACGAAAGCTTCATCCACCCGATCACGATCCTGTCGACACTGCCCTCGGCAGCGCTTGGCGCTCTCGCCACGTTGATGGTGGCCGGCTTCGATTTCGGGCTGGTGGCGATGATCGGCGTCATCCTGCTGATCGGCATCGTCAAGAAAAACGGCATCATGCTGGTCGACTTCGCCATCAAGGCGGAGGCCGAACAAGGGCTATCGGGGGAAGACGCCATCCGGCAGGCGGCGTTGCTCAGATTCCGGCCAATCCTGATGACCACGATGGCGGCGATCCTCGGCGGCGTTCCGTTGATGCTCGGACATGGGGCCGGGTCGGAGCTGCGCCAGCCGCTAGGCTATGCCATCGTCGGCGGCCTTGTCGGCAGCCAGGTGTTGACGCTTTTCACGACGCCGGTGATCTATCTGCTGCTGGACAAGATGACCAGGCGATCCGTTGGGGGCCCCCTTGCCAAGGATGGATGGATACGGCGTGAGAGCTAGTCCCCAGGATAGCCCTGCCAGCCTTGCGGAGCATATACCTGCGTTTGCTTTTTGGGCATACGATTGCGGCTCGGATTGCCGGCCAACCTCATCGGCTGTTGCGCTCGAAAAGGCGACGCCCAAGGTCGAAGCGGAAATTCCGGTATGGAAAGCCTATTGTGCATCGGGAAAGGGGCGCCTTAACGCAATGCAAGCCATGCCGTTCCAGCCAGAAGCGTGACCAGCGTCAGCGGCAAGCCGATCTTGAAGAAGGCGCCGAACGACAGCGGCGTGCCGGCGGCCCGTGCCTGTTCGGCGACGATCAGATTGGCGACCGAACCAAGCAGCGTGAAATTGCCGGCCAGCGTCGAACTCATGGCGACAACCAGCCAGGCGCGCTCGGGATTTGCGAGGCCGGGTATGAATGGCCGGAGCGCCAGCACGGCCGGGACATTGCTCATGATGTTGGAGAGCACCGCGGTGAAACCGGACAGGCGCCAGACATCGTCGAGACCGAGGTTCTTCGCCGAGGCAATCATATCTGAGGTAAGAAGCGTCTTTTCGGCGCCGGCGACGACAATGAACAGGCCGGCGAACATGAACAGCAGCGGACCGTCGATCTCGCGGTAGATGCGTTCCGGCTTGATGGCGCGGGTGAGCAAGAGGATGGCGCCGCCGACGAGCGCGGCCTTGGCGACGGGCACGCCGGCGAAGAAGGCAATCGCCAGTCCGATGCAGACCACCACCGCCTTCAGCACCTGCCGCTTATGCATGCGGCCGCGCGAGACCTCGGGCGCCAGTTGGACCGTGCGGGCGAATTCGGCCCGGTAGACGATGCGGATGATGACAACCACCGCGACGAGGCCGAACAGGGCGACCGGAGCGAGTGCCGCCGAAAAGGCCGGATAGGAAATGCCCGACAGCGCGCCGATGACCATGTTTTGCGGATTGCCGGTGATGGTGGCGACGCTGCCGCAATTCGACGCGGTGGCGGTGGCGATCAGATAGGGGATCGGGTTGCGCTTGATGATGCGGGTGACGTGGACGACGATCGGCGCCATGACGAGGCAGATGGCGTCGTTGACCAGGAAGGCCGACAGCACGCCGGTCAGCAGCGTCACCATCACCAAAAGCATGAAGGGCGCATGCGCATGCTCGATGGCGATGGCGCCAAGACCGCGAAAGGCGCCCGACACCTTCAGATGCGCGACCACGATCATCATGCCGAGCAGAAGCGTGATGGTGTCGAAATTGATCGCCCGGTAGGCGTCCTCCATGCTGAGCGCGCCGATGGCGATCATCGCGGCCCCGCCGAGCAACGCGATCCCCGCACGGTCGAGACGCAGGCCGGGGATACGGCCAACGGCGACACCGGCGTAAGTCAGGACAAGGATCAGCAGAGCCGCCGCGCTCATCAATGTCATGCGAAGGAGGCCCTGCTCGATTCGTCCAGCCCCAGCAGGGCTGCGGACACTATTTTTAGCGCGATGTCGGCAAAGCGAAAGCGCTGTCTACGTCGAAGCCTTCACAAATCAGTGGGGTGTCCGAGGTTCTTGTCCACAATTGTGACACGACGCGACGGTTTCCAGGTTGCGATGACCACCCATAATTGGGCTAATCTCAATGCACGGTGGTGACGCTGGGTTGAGGCACCGGAGCGGTCCCCGCCGGATCGAAGCTGACCTGATCGCGCCCGTTCGACTTGGCCGTGTAAAGCCTTCTGTCGGCGGCGGAGAAAATTTCCTCATAGGTGATCGGGCCGGTGAAACTCGCGCCGCCGATGCTGACGGAAAGCGGGCAAGGTCTGCCACCGGGCGAAAAGTCCATCTCCCTGATACGCCGGCGGATGCTTTCGGCAACCATCCAGGATTGCGAGGGATCCACGCCGGGAAGAAACACGCCGAACTCTTCGCCGCCGATGCGGCCGACAATATCGCCGCCACGCAATTGTCCCTTGATCGCTTGCGCTATCAGCTTGAGCGCTTGGTCGCCGCAGTCGTGGCCCAGGCGATCATTGATCAACTTGAAATGATCGGCGTCGATGATCAGCAGTGCCCCCGAACGGGTCTGCTCCTCCTTGCGGGTCTGCTCCAAATAGGCCTCGACCAGCATCGAGAAGGCACCACGGTTCAGCACCGCCGTCAGGCTGTCGGTCGCGGCAATGACGCTCAGGTCGCGCTGCGCGATAGCCAGCTGGCGTATCTTCCACATGAGGAAAAACAGGAAGGATCCGCCCAGCACCAAAGGCAGCAGCAGGTCCGTCATCTGTGCCCGCCACACGGCTTCGCGCGACAGATAGCGGAAATTGAAGGAATCGACGAAGAACGCCACGGCAATGAAGAATGCCGTACCGGCCGTGGTCACAGCGATCACCCTGCCCCAACTCGTCGGCGACAGATCGATCCTCATCGCGTTCAACTCCGTTAGTCGACGCGACTATGACGGACCAACGCAAACAAATTGATAAGACTTTCCCTCCAATTGAATACCGGGGCGGCAACGGCCGCCGACGGCGGCCGCGCTCGCTCTCACGATAAGAATTTTGGGCTGGTGCAGGGAAATGTCAGCGGTTGGAGGCCTGTTCGCCCAGCGTCTCGAGGACGAAGGATGCCGCGATTAGATCGTCGGCATCCAGCCGTAGGGAGCCGTCGCCAGGCCCCATGATGGCGGCGACCTTGTGAAACGTTTTCATCTCATGGTCGGAAATTTCCGCATCCCGCATTCTCGCCTTGAGTTCAGCGATACGCCGCCCCAACGAAGGGGACGTTCCAATTTCACGTTTCGACATAACCTGGATTCTCCTACCCCAACCCGCGCTCGTTTTGCCCCAGCCCATTCGCCGGCCCGCACATTGCCTTTTTATGAGGCACCGCGAATACAAGGCCCCGAACGCGTTATGGGAGCTAAGGTTCCAATCCCGCCAGATCACGAAATAATTCCGCATCGCCGCGCCAAATCGGCTGCAAGCCCAGACTAGGCTCCCTGCCGCATGGAGTGCGGCGCTGGCAGTCGCTGGATGACAGGACTTGCGGCGTAGATCAGATCACCGGCACAAGTCTTTGAAATTATTGGCGATCCCGACAGGATTCGAACCTGTGACCATCGGCTTAGAAGGCCGGTGCTCTATCCAGCTGAGCTACGGGACCGCTGGCCGGCCGTTGGGCCGGCTGGATACTTGACCCTGGCTGCCGTTCAATGCGTCCAGGGCGTCCTGCGGTCATAGCGGAAATTCTCCGCATAGGAAATCTGGCGGCGCTTGGTCTCTTTCGGCTCCTCGACGCGGTAGGCGAGCCCTTCCTTTTCGGCATAAGCCACCGCCTCTTCGCGCGTATCGAAGGTGAGCCTGATCTGGCTTCTCATGTCTCGCGACGTCGTATAGCCCATCAGCGGGTCGATCTTCTTGCGCGTCTCGGGGTCGAATTCCAGCACCCAGTAGCCGGTCTTGGCCGTGCCGGACTGCATCGCGGTTTTGGCAGGGCTGAAAATGCGCGCGGACATGGCCACCTCGTTATTGTGCAAGGCAGCATCGCCGCCCTTCGACCGTCATTACTGCGCAATGCGCATGGCGGCAAGGTTTTTGCACTTGCCATGCTGCACTGAAATGAATAGGCAACAGACCGTTCGGAGTGTAGCGCAGCCTGGTAGCGCATCTGGTTTGGGACCAGAGGGTCGGGAGTTCGAATCTCTCCACTCCGACCACTCCCTGAAAAATTGCAAATGCCCCGCGCGCAAATGCGTGTTCACCCGACGCCGACTCCGGCAGTCGGCCTTGTCGCAACAGGTTGCCGGTGCAAGTCTGAGGGCAGCAATGCGGGTGCCATTGCCCGATCGAACTTCGGCAAACAGGGAATTTCAGATGCTTGGGATCGATGCTTGGGTGTCGCTGTTGGACCGGCCTACTTTGCCTATGCTGTGAGATCAGCCTCCCAAAAGCCTAAATCTCGAACTCGCCCTGCCCTTCATCCATGGCATTGACGGTTTCTGCGGCGAGCGTGCGCGTGATCGGCGTCTTGCGCTCGAGCGCGGTGCGGTCCAGCCTTTCCACCACGCGCATCGCTGTCGCCAGCGAGCGCTCGATGCGGCGCACCAGATACTGCACGACATTCGGTTCGACTTGGACCTGGCGGTCGGCGAACAGCTTGGTGATGACGCCGGCGAGCAAGAGATCGTCGGGCTCATGGATCTCGACCGTCGCCGCCGCCTTCAATCGTGAGGAAAGGTCAGGCAGCCTGACACCCCAGGCCGACGGAAAGCGGCGCGCCGTCAGGAGCAGTGTCGAGCCGGCACCGCGCACCGCGTTGATCAGATGGAACAAGCCTTGTTCGTCAATCGCTCCTTTATCGACATCGTCGATCAGTGCCGCGCGGGCGCCGAGATTGGCGATGCTGTCACCGATACGCTTGGCGTCGACCGCCACCGCGTTGGCGCGTTTGCGCCATATGGAGGCCAGATGTGTCTTGCCCGAACCGGCGGGACCGGCCAGCACCACCACCTGCGAAGGCCAGTCCGGCCAGCGATCGACCAAGGCTACAGCCTGGTTGTTGGTGCCGGAGACGACGAGCTCGTCGCGCGTGTAGCCGGTGCCATGGCCGAGATCGAGCGGCAACTGGCGCGGCGGGTCGGTTGGCGGGGCAGTCACTTCAGCGACGCGGTTGCGTGCGGTGGCCGCCGCCGCGATCGGCCGGAAGCCTCGGCACAGGCGCCGCGCCGTGGCCCTTGTAAAGCGGCGATTCGAGATAGCGGGCGATGGCAAACCGCACCAGCACGGCAACGGCAGCAGAAGCCGGCACCGCGATCAACAAGCCGACGAAGCCGAACAGCGCGCCGAACGCAAACAGCGAAAACATCAACCACACCGGATGCAGGCCGACGCTTTTGCCGACCAGTCGCGGCTGCAGGATGTTGCCTTCGATGAACTGGCCGATGAAGAACACCACCGCGACGGCGACGATCATCGTCCAGTCCGGCCAGAACTGGACGAAGGCTACGCCGACGGCGAGCACCAGTCCGGTGAGCGACCCGACATAGGGAATGAAGGAGATCAGCCCGGCGAACAGACCGATGAGAATGCCGAAATTCAGCCCGGTCAGCGTCAGCCCGGTGGCATACATGGCGCCCAGCACGAGGCACAGCGTGCCCTGGCCGCGCACGAAGCCGGCGGTAGCGGTGTTGATGTCCTTGGCGATGGCGCGCACCGTCGCCACATTGTCGCGCGGCACCCAGCTGTCGATGACCGCCACCATGCGGTCCCAGTCGAGCAGCATGTAGAAGGCGACCACCGGCGTCACCACGAACAGGCTGACCACCGAAACCAGCGCCACGCCGGAACTCCAGATCGAGGTGAAGACCGTGGTGAGCAGGCCGAAGCCGGAGGTCAGCAGCGAATTCAGCCCGTCGCGCAGGCCATTAGCGTTGACACCGAATTTTTGTTCCAGCCATTTCGGATCGAAAGACGTGATCAGGCTCTGCAGCCGGGTCAGGTATTCCGGCAATTTGCCGGCGAAATCGGCCATCTGCGTCGCCAGCACCGGAATAAGGATGACGAAGGCCAGCACCAGCACGATGAGGAAGGCGATGAGGATGACCACCGTCGCCATGAAGCGGGACAGGCCGAGCCGCTGCAGCCGGTCAGCGACCGGATCGAGGAAGTAGGCCAGGACCATGCCGGCGACGAACGGCAAAAGGATGCCTGAGAAGACGTAGAGGAAGACGGCCAGCAGGACGGCGCTGATCAACCAGAAGCGGATCTGGCGGCGAAACGCCAGAGACGCAGTTTCGCCTGCCGCCGCAGCCTCGGCGGCCGCTTCGATTGATTCCTGGTCAGGTGTCCGGTTTGGAGCCTTCGCCATAGCCGCTCATATGCCTCAGCCAAGCCACGAGATAGGCCGCGGCCGAAGCCACGGTCAAGACCCCGGACAGCAATATGAGGACTGGCCTTAGCGGGTCGAGGTGAACCGACAGGGCAAGTTCGCCGAGCACCACCGAGGCCAGCACGATCTGGATGGCGGTGTTGGCCTTCGACACGAAAAGCGGCTTCATCTCGACCGGATGAGCCATGACGGAGGACAATAGGACCGCGCAGACGATCAACGCATCGCGCGACACCATGGTGATGACCAGCCACAGCGGCAATTGCCCGATAAAGCCCATGACGACGAAGACCGAAACCAGCAGCAGCTTGTCGGCCATCGGGTCGAGATAGGCGCCGAGCCTTGACTGCTGGTTGAACCGGCGGGCGATAAAACCGTCGACGCCGTCGGAAATGCCGGCAACGAGAAACCCGGCAAAGGCCCAGTCCCAGCTTGCCTGCAGCATTGCCAGCACCACCGCCGGCACCAGAACAAAGCGCAGGATGGTGATCAGATTGGGGATGGTCAAAGCGTGCCTGCCGGGTTTGCTTCTGATACATGATGGAGACGGAGGAGGATCGCAAGGGAGCAGCGCGCCAGACATGGCAAAGGTCTGTGTGTGAACCACCCCTGCGCCTGCCGGTCGGCCATCTCGACAGTCTCGCGTATGCGATGTCCCTAACCTTCACGGAAAAGGTGCGGCGACACTTTGCTTGATCAGACCGCAGACGCCTCGAGGATGGAAATGGGTCCTCGGGTCTGGATCACTCGTTCAAGGCGTAGCCCGGCGGCGTCGAACAAGCTTGCATATTGGGTCCGCGTTCTCTCCAGGCCGCCAGTGACGGCGAGCATGACCACGTCGATACCCTTGATCTGGTTCGGTTCGTCACCTGGCGGCACGAGCGTCTCGGCCACAAGCACCTTCCCGTTCGGCAGCATTGCCTTGCGGCAATTTCGCAGGATCTCCGCGGCACGCCCATCATCCCAATCGTGAACGACCTTCTTGATGATGTAGACGTCACCGGTGGGAACGCTTTCAAAGAAATTACCGGCGACAAATTCGGTGCGCGGCAGGTCGCCTCCGGCACCCTGGCGTGCTGCCGCGACGCCCGAAGGCAGATCGAAGAGCACGCCGTCCAGGTGAGGGTTGCGCGCCAGGATCGCCGAGAGAAGCTGGCCATGTCCGCCGCCAACGTCGACGATCCGCGTGAACGGCTTGAAATCATAGGCTTCGGCAACGGCCTCGTTACTGCCTTGGCTCAAGGCCACCATGGCACGCTGAAACAAGGCAGCCTGCTCCGGATGTTCCGACAGCCAGTCAAACCTTGGGCTCCCGAAAACCTTGTCGAAGGCCGGCTTTCCGGTGCGAACAGAATGCAGGAGCTGCTCGAAGGCAAGATAGGCTTCGCTGTTGATCATACGGACGAAGTCGCGGGGACCCGGCCGATCGGAGCGCAGCACCGCACCAACCTCCGTCAACTCGAAATGACGGGGCAGCACTTCGCTAAACACGCCTTCAGGCGCCAGAAGTCGCATTACACGATAAAGCGAGTCAGCATCGGATTGAGTGGCAGCCGCCAGTTCATCTACCGACCGCTCGCTGGCAGCCAGGAGATCGGGGATGCCGAGTTCGATAATGACGCGCAGCGCCTGTGACACGGCGAATCCGAGGCCTAGCCTCATGATCTGTTGCGAAGGATTGAGCATGGCTTGTTCCCCGGTGCCTGATGCCTGGCAACAGAGCACCAACAACAACTACTTACAAGGATGCAAAGGGGTGAGGCGAAATGGCGACGCGAGGTTTTGCCTCCGATGAGAAACGAGGGTGGAGGAGATTTTGCACAAGGGCGCCATCGCCTCGCTTTTATCGGGGGCAAAAGCCAACCATTCTGTCGTCATCCTTGCGAGGCGCAGCCGTTCATGCGAAGAGCCCGCAAACGAGCAGGAAAATTGCGATGAGCAAGCGCGACACAAGCCAGCCCAAAACGGGCCAGCCCAAAACGAGCAAGCGCAGGAACGGGCTCACCAACGGGCTCACCTATGCCGAGGCCGGCGTCGATATCGACGCGGGCAATCTCATGGTCGAGAAGATCAAGCCGCTGGTGCGCGCTACGCGCCGGCCGGGCGCCGATGGCGAGATCGGCGGTTTTGGCGGCCTGTTCGACCTCAAGGCCGCCGGCTTCATCGATCCGGTGCTGGTGGCGGCCAATGACGGCGTCGGCACCAAGCTCAAGATCGCCATCGATGCCGGCAAGCACGATACGATCGGTATCGATCTGGTCGCCATGTGCGTCAACGACATCGTCGTGCAAGGTGCCGAACCCCTATTCTTCCTCGACTATTTCGCCACCGGCAAGCTCGATCCCGATCAGGGCGCCGCGATCGTCGGCGGCATTGCCGAGGGCTGCCGCCAGGCCGGCTGCGCGCTGATCGGCGGCGAGACGGCCGAGATGCCAGGCATGTATCACGGCAACGACTACGACCTTGCCGGCTTTGCGGTGGGCGCGGCAGAACGCGGCCAGCTCTTGCCCACCGACGATATCGTCGAAGGCGACGTGCTGCTGGGCCTGGCCTCCTCGGGCCTGCATTCGAATGGATATTCGCTGGTGCGCCGCATCGTCGCCATCAGCGGCCTGGCGTGGGGCGATCCGGCGCCATTCAACGACGAAGCCACGCTTGCAGAGGCGCTGCTTGAGCCGACCCGCATCTACGTCAAGTCGATCCTCAAGGCTATCCGCAACACGCATGGCATCAAGGCGCTCGCGCACATCACCGGCGGCGGCTTCCCGGAAAACATTCCGCGCGTGCTGCCCAAGGATTTTTCGGCCGAGCTCGACCTCGAGGCGATCGACGTCCCTCCAGTGTTCTCGTGGCTGGCCAGGACCGGCGGCGTGGCGCCGGAAGAGATGATGCGCACCTTCAATTGCGGCATCGGCATGATTTTGGCGGTCGCGTCCGGCCAGGCGGCGCAGGTCGCCGCCGTGCTGCAGGAGGCCGGCGAGACGGTGACGCCGATCGGCCGCATCGTGCCGCGCCGAGATGCCGGCGTCATCTATCGGGGCTCGATCGGCCTATGAGCGCGCAGAGGAAACGCACCGTCGTCCTGATCTCGGGGCGCGGCTCCAACATGACCGCGCTGATAGCGGCAGCCAGCGACCCGGCCTTCCCGGCCGAGATCGTCGGCGTCATTTCCGACAAGGCCGACGCTGCCGGCCTCGGCATCGCCAGGGCGCGCGGCATCGCCACGCAGGTCATTCCGCGTGCCGATCATGGCAGCAAGCAGGCGCATGACGCCGCCATCGACGCAGCGCTCGCGGCATTCAACGCCGAGATCGTGGCGCTGGCCGGCTACATGCGCATTCTCACCCCCGGCTTCGTCCAGAAATGGCAGGGCCGCATGATCAACATCCATCCAGCCCTGCTGCCTGCTTTCAAGGGGCTCGATACTCATGCGCGTGCACTCGCCGCCGGCATGCGCATCCATGGCTGCACCGTGCATTTCGTCACCTCCGAGATGGATGACGGCCCGATCATCGCGCAGGCGGCCGTGCCGGTGATGGTCGGCGACAGCGCGGACGCGCTGGCTGCCCGTGTGCTGAAGGCCGAGCACCGGCTCTATCCGCTGGCGCTGGGGCTGGTCGCCGAGGGCAAGGCGCGCATGGAGGCCGGCCGCACCGTGCTTGCCCACTTTGCCGACGATGCCGACAACAGCACCTCGGTGGTGATGGCCCCCGACCCGCTGCGCGAGGAAGCCGATCTCGAGCATCTGGCGCGCATCACGCCGTGAGTGTCGAGAGCGTGGCGATGAAACAGCTTCTCCTGCTTCGCCACGCCAAATCGAGCTGGGACGACCCTGATCTCGATGATTTCGACCGTCCACTCACCGACCGCGGATTGAAGGCAGCACATTTGATGGGCCGTGAGCTTGCGTCGCGCGACTGGCTGCCGGAACTGGCGCTGGTGTCGCCGGCCTTGCGCACCCGCGACACCTGGCGGCTGGTGGCGGCGGAACTGCCTGCGCATCCCAAGGTCGCATTTGCCAAGGCGCTCTACGATGCTTCGGCGGCGGATATCCTAAGCCAGATTCGTCAGGTCGATCCGTCGGACGGCAGCGTGCTTGTGGTGGGACACAATCCGGGGCTGGAAGATCTGGCCAACCAGCTTGCCGGGCCAGGGTCGGAGGCCAAGGCGCGCAAGAAGCTCGCTGAAAAATTCCCGACGGCAGCCGTCGTGCGCTTCGTTTTCGAGGGCGACTGGTCGGCCTTGTCTTGCGCCCGGCTGACACATTGTCTGCGGCCGAAGGATCTGGACTAGAATCCAGGCGCGCCAGACCAAGCCTGCCATGCAGCGGACCCCGGTCAATCCGATTTTATTTTTGGCCGAGAACTGTTTGTTGCCGACAGCGAAAATTGGCCGCTTGGGGCAGCGCCCCCGACTGGTGCTACTCTGCGCAAGAAACAAGAGCGGCGGGCCAAGCCCACCGCTCTTTGTAGTCAAGACTTGGTAGTCAAGACTTGCCTGGATTAGCGGCCCCAGATGCCCCGGCCAGACTCACCCGGCACCTTGGCGTTGGCGTCGCCCTGTGCCTTCGAGGGCTTCAGGATCGAGCCGGTGCGCGTGGTGTCGATGTTGAAAGTCGACTGGCCCGAAATCGACTGGCTCGAAGTCGACTGGTTGGGAACCGGCTGGTTGGCGTTGTAAGAGCCGTAATTGTCGCTGCCGGCGAAAGCGGTGCCCGTGGCAACGAGAATGGCGGCGGCGGTGAGTGCGATCTTGGTCATCTTATTTACTCCAATGGTTCTCTGTTCTGTCCGTCTAATGCGTGCCCTTGGGAGGAATTTCGCGTCGCTCGGACCTCCCCGAGATGGGTTTGCCCTGCCGCGGATTCCAATCACGAAGATGTTCCAAAGATTGTGAGATTTCGGCCCTTGAAACTCGACAAATGGCCTTGGCAATCATAATTTTATCGTTCAAAATCAAGTTGTTAACAGACGTCACCACCGCAGGCGCGACCGTGCAGCGAGCCGGTCGTTCACCAAGGGCTGCACGGTCCGTCAACGGAAAACGAACCGATCGGTTCGATTTGTCTGGATCGACTGGTTCAAGCTTTCTCTTCCGAGCGCCGAAAGGGTTCCAATTGTGTGGCCTGACCTACGCCGGATGACAGCCGGCTGTGTTTTCGCGGCTTCCAATCTGTCGGTTCGGAGGCTGAGGTTCACGGTGCCCGTCGGCCGTGCATTTGCCTTGGCGTCAGATCGATATTATCGCTTGTGCACGACCATCAATCGGACGCGACCTTGGCTGTGCCGGTCGAAGAACGGGCGGAATTCCGGGTGACCTGCTTTCCAGGAAAGCGATAGAAATGCGGCTGCTGCTCGTCGAGGACAATCGCGAACTGGCTGACTGGCTGGGCAAGACTCTGCGTCAGGCGAATTATGTCGTCGACATCGTTCATGACGGCGAGGATGTCGAGCACGCGCTGGCCGCCGGCGACCACGCGCTTGTCATCCTGGACTTGGCGCTGCCGCGCATGGGTGGGCTGGAAGTGCTGCGCATGCTGCGGGCGCGCGGCAACCGAGTGCCGGTGATCGTGCTGACCGCCAATGCCAGCCTCGACGGCCGCGTCAAGGGCCTCAATGAAGGCGCCGACGACTATCTGGCAAAGCCGTTCCAGATCGAGGAGCTGGAGGCTCGCATCCGCGTGCAGCTGCGCCGCGCCAATGACCGCACCGCGCCTGTCGTTGCCTGCGGCGATCTCGTCTTCGACACCAATACCCGGCTGTTTTCGCTCGCTGGCGAGACATTGGCGCTGACGCCGCGCGAACACGCAGTGCTGGAGCAATTGATGGTCAAGGCCGGACGCACAGTGAGCAAGGCGGCGTTGTTGGCCGCGATCTATGATTTCGAGACCGACGCCGACCCCAGCGCCATCGAGATCTATGTGCACCGTGTACGCAAGAAGCTAGAAGGATCTCGTGTCCAGATCGCCACCTTGCGTGGCCTCGGCTATCTCTTGCGTCATGATGATTTGGCGCCATGAGGATTAGCAGCCTCCGTTTGCAGTTGCTGGCCTGGGTGGTGTTGCCGCTCGCCGGGCTCGCCACCATTAACCTGTGGACAAGCCACCGCGGCGCGCAGGCGACCGCCGATCTGGTCACGGACCGGATGCTGTTGGGTTCCGCACGCGCCATCGCCGAGCAGGTCGCCATCGTCGACGGCGTGCTCGACGCCACGGTGCCGCCGGCGGCGATCGAGATGTTCGACACCGGCGATCGCGACAGCGTCTATTATCGTGTCGAGACGGCTGGCGGGCGTTTGCTGACCGGCTACCCCGACCTGCCCGAAGGTCCGAGGCAGCCCAGCACAGAAGGGGTCTATCGCGGCCACGCGCTGCGGCTGCTGACATTCAATCATGCGGTGGTCGGCGCCGGCGCTGACTCGCCAATATCCGTCACCGTTGGTGTCACGCTGGCCGGGCATGATGCGATGGTCAAACGGCTGTGGCTCAGCGCCTTTGCCCAGCAACTGGCGCTGGTGGCCATTGCCGGCATCTTCGTGCTGCTCGGGCTGCGTCGCGGTCTGGCGCCGCTGATCCGGTTGCGCGACGCGGTGCGCTCGCCAGGCCGCAGCAAGCTTGATCCGATCGAAGTGCCGGGGGCGCAAAGCGAGATTCAGCCGCTGATCGATGCGTTGAACGCCTACATGGAGCGGGTGCGCGCGCAGATGGCGGCCCAACGCCGCTTCATCGCCAATGCGGCGCACCAGTTGCGCACACCGCTGGCGCTGCTGTCGACACAGGCAAGCTACGCGCTTCGCGAAAGTGCTACGGAGGCGCGCCAGGAAGCCCTGGTGGCGCTGCAGGCAAGCTCCGGCAAGCTGGCGCGGCTGGCCGAACAGTTGCTGACCTTATCGCGAGCCGAACCCGGTAGCCGGCGGCCGCGCGCCGACCGCATCGACCTGACCGACGCCGCCCGGCACGTGCTGGAAACCCAGGCGCCGGCGGCGATCGCTCGCAGGATCGATCTCGGCTTCGAGGAGGCTGGCCCCGTACCGGTCATCGGCGACGGCACCATGCTGCGCGAGATGATCGTCAATCTTGTCGACAATGCGCTTCGCTATTCGGCGGCCGGCGGCAGCGTCACGGTGAAACTGGCGGCCACAGACGGCGAAGCGGTGCTGACGGTCGCCGATGATGGGCCCGGCATTCCGGCGGACGAGCGAGACCATGTGTTCGAACGCTTCTACCGCATTGCCGGTTCAACCGAGGAAGGCAGTGGGCTTGGCCTCGCCATCGTGCGCGAGGTCATCGAAAATGCCGGCGGCCGCGTCACCCTTGGAGATGGCGCGACCGGTGGCCTGGTGGTTGAGGTAAGATTGCCGTTGGCCTGATCGCGGCATGCCGAAGTGGATCAGGTCCCCTGCTCGTTGAACGGCGCCGGCCGCCATTTGACGACATAGTTCTCGAAGCGGGTGATGATGAACTCCACCACCAGCGCCATCACCGCCAGGATGATCATGGCGGCAAAGACACCATTGGCGTTGAAGGCGCCCTGCGCCGTCGAGATCAGCAGCCCCATGCCTTGCTTGGCGCCGAGGAATTCGCCGACCACCGCGCCGACCAGGGCAAAGCCGAAGCTGACATGCAGGCTGGCCAGGATCCAGCTCATCGCCGACGGGATGATGACGGTGCGGGTGATCTGGAACGGCGAAGCGCCGAGGATCTGGGCGTTGGCGATCATCGCCCGGTCGGCCTCGCGCACGCCCTGGAAGGCGTTGGCGAAAACGACGAAGAACACCATTACCACGGCGAGCGCCACCTTGGAGGCCATGCCAAGGCCGAGCGCGATGATGAACACCGAGCCCAGCACGACGCGCGGCACCGAGTTGGCGATCTTGATGTAGATCGAAAAGACGTCCGCCAGCAGCCGGTTGCGGCCGAGGATGATGCCCGCGGCGATGCCTCCGACGGCGCCTATGACGAAGCCGAGGAAGGTTTCCTCGAGTGTCACATAAATTTGCACCCAGAGCGGACCTTGCGACGTGCCCTCGGTGACCCACACCCAGATCTGGTCCCAGATACCGGACGGGCTGGCGAAGAAGAACGGATCGATGATGTTGTGGTCGGCACCGAGTTCCCATAGGCCGAGGAAGACGACCAGGATAGCCAGGCGTAGGCCGATGACCAGCGCATGCCGGCGGCGGAGCCGCGCCTTCGCCCGGCCTTCGGCAACGGCAATGGAGGCATCGCGGACGGCGGCTTGGGAAGTGGTGGGAGATATGGCGGTCATGGCAGCGTCTCCTCTCAGAGCAATTCCAGGAAAAGTGCCAAGCGGTTTTCCGTCCGGAATTGCGAAAAACAAAACCATTAGAGCGGGTCGGCGACCCGCTTTAATGGCCGGTTTGCAAGGTGCGGCTCTGGCCGAGTTGCACTTCCTCGCGCAGGTCGTTCCAGATCACTTTGGCGATCTCGACGAATTTCGGGTCGTAGCGAATGTCGGCCATGACGCGCGGACGCGGCAGGTCGATGCGGTAGACGCTCTTGACCGTGCCCGGCCCGGCCGTCAGCACATAAACCTTGTCAGCCAGTGCCACTGCCTCCTCCAGGTCGTGAGTGACGAACACGACGGAAGACTTCTGCTGCGACCACAGACCCAGCAGCTCGTCCTGCATGGCGGTGCGCGTCTGCATGTCGAGCGCGCTGAACGGCTCGTCCATCAGCAGGATCTTGGGCTGGTTGATGAAGGTCTGAGCGAGCGCGACGCGCTTGCGCATGCCGCCGGACAGCTGGTGCGGATAGTGCTTTTCGAAGCGGCCGAGGCCGACACGGGCGATCCAGTCACGCGCCAGCTCATAGGCCTGCGCCTTTGGCATGCCGCGATAGAGCGGGCCGGCGGCGACATTGTCGATGACACTGCGCCAGGGAAACAGCGCGTCAGCCTGGAAGACGAAGCCGATGTCGCGGCTGATATCGGTGACAGGGCTGCCCATGACACGGACATTGCCAGTCGTCGGCCGCAGCAGCCCGGTGACGAGATTGAGCGTCGTCGACTTGCCGCAGCCGGTCGGCCCGACGACGCAAGCGAATTCGCCGCGCGCCACCGTCATGGTGAAATCGCGGATCGCCGTCATCATGTGGCCGTCCGGCGTGACGAAGCGCAACGTCACGTCGTCGATGGCGATCGCCGCATCGGCTGGCAGTGCGGCCTGAGACAGCTTCTCGGCCGCCATGGGTTGCAGTTGCATGACACACTCCTGTCGCGATGGGCAAGGGAGCCCGCAACGCTGCCGCGGGTCTCCTGGTGGTCCGGCAAGGGCCGTGCCGCTGCCGGCTAGATTCAAGCAAGCGGCGCAAGCCGTTGTTCTTCAACGAGCGGAGACGGGAAGCCGTGCCCGTCGGGCGACGCTACTTGGCGGCGTCGACGAACGTCGTCGTATAGGTCTTCGACAGGTCGATCTGCTTGCCCTGCAGACTCTTGGAGAATGTCGAGAGGACCTTGAGCACGGTTGGCGGGCCGTCGGCCGGCATGCGGCCGTCCGGCGTGAACATCGCCTTGCCGCCGGCCAGCCCCTGCACGTAGAGGTCCCTGTTGCCAGCGTAGTAGTCCTTCGGCATCTTGTCGGCGATCTCCTCGGCCGAATGCGTGGCGATGAACTTCATCGTCATGACGAAGGCATTGGCGAGTTTCTGTGCCTCATCCTTGTGGTCTTCGAGCCAGGCGGACTGGACGTAGAAGGACGCCGCCGGATAGGGGCCGCCCAGCGCTTCCTTGGTCTTTTCAGGGGTACGCATGTCGACCAGGACACTGGCCTCACCGGTCTTCAGCAATCGGCCAATCGTCGGCTCGGTGGTCATGCCGGCCTGGATCTGATCCTGCTTGACGGCGGCAATGAAGGTGTTGCCGGCGCCGACTGGCAGCAGCGTATAGTCGCCGGGCTTCAGGCCGTTGCGCACGGCCAGATACTGACTGAGGAAATCGGTCGACGAGCCGAGGCCGGTGACGCCGAGCGTGGCGCCCTTGAAGTCGGCCGGCGATTTGATTTCGGGATGCTTGGCGGAGACCAGCTCGACCTCGCCCGGCGCCTGGCTGAACTGGACGATCGACTGGATGTATTTGCCCTTCGACTGCAGGTCGACGGTGTGGTCGTAGAAGCCAACGACGCCCTGCACGGCGCCGGCCAGTAGTTCGTTCTCAGCCTCGACGCCGGCGCGCGAGTTGACCAGTTCGACATCGAGTCCCTGGTCCTTGAAGTAGCCGAGCTGTTGGGTGAGCACGGCCGGCAGATAGATTTGCTTCTCCATACCGCCGACGATGATGGTGATCTTGTCGGCCGCTGATGCCGCCGTGGCGCCTGTCGCAGCGATGACAAGGGTTAGCGCCGCTGTGCGCAAGGCGCACTTCGAGATGAAACCGGTCACGAAACTTCCTCCACTTGGGCGACGCGCCGTGAAGCTGCGCCGCATTCTCCTCCTCGCCGGCCGCTTGAGGACCGGTCATGCGGTGACACCGCGACCCTGTCATGGCACGCCCAAGCTTTCAGCTGGCTTTCAGCCACTGGGCGAAAAAGATTAGCCGCAATGCCGTCCCGGGGCGCCCAGTCCCAGCACGTCGCGCATGTCATATTCGCCGGGTGGGCGCCCCGCCACCCAGAGTGCGGCGGCGATGGCGCCGCGCGCGAACATGACGCGGTCGCCGGCCGCATGCGACAGGGTCACGGTCTCGCCCTCGGCGCAGAAGCCGACGCTGTGTTCGCCAATGATGCTGCCGCCGCGCATCGCCGCAAAGCCGATCTCGCCGGCTGGGCGCGGGCCGACGACGCCATTGCGGACCCGCCTTGCGACCGTCTCCAGATCGACACCGCGTCCGCCGGCTGCGGCTTGCCCCAGCATCAGGGCGGTGCCCGAGGGCGCATCGATCTTGTGGCGATGATGCGCCTCGACAATCTCGACATCCCAGTAGTCGGGATCGAGCGCTTTCGCCGCCTGCTCGACCAATCCGGCCAGCATGTTGAGCCCAAGCGAGTAGCTGCCGGAGCGCACGATGGCGACGCTCTTCGCGGCGGCCGCAATAACGGCAAGCTCGGCGGCGTGGAACCCGGTCGAACCGATCACAAGTGCTGGCCCGCTACGCGCGGCGCAGGCTTCGGCGAGCGCGGCGGACGCAGCCGGCGTGGTGAAATCGATCACCACATCGGCCATGGCAAGCGCCTCGTCGCGGCTCACCAGACCTTCGCCGACCATGCCCGGCCGGTGGAATCGGGCGGCAAGCGCCAGCCGCGCATCTGCCTGCGCCGCTTCCGTCATCTGCCGACCCATGCGGCCCAGCGCGCCGGCGAGGGCTATCCTGATCGGTGGCTGGAGCATTGCCGCGACTATTTCCACATGCCCCGCATGCGCGCACCGATGTCGACGCGGACCTCCGGCCGGGCCGCCCTGCCCTGTGCCGCCTGCGCGCTCGGCCAAGATACTTGTTGGAATGCCGCAAGGATCGAAGCCGGGATGAAGCGCGTGCGCGAGGCATAGAGATGGCGGTCGCCGCGCGCCGCCTGGCCGTGCGGAAAGAAGCGTTGCGGCATGACCAGGTTGAGATTGTCCTTGGCGCGTGTCATCGCCACGTAGAGCAGCCGGCGCTCCTCATCGATATCTTCCTTGGTGCCGACGCCGAGATCGGCCGGGATGCAGCCGTCGACCGTGTTCAGGACGAAGACATTCTTCCATTCCTGGCCCTTGGCCGAGTGGATGGTCGAGAGGATCAGATAGTCCTCGTCGCGATGCGGCGGGCCGGCCTGGTCGCTGGTCGCATCGGGCGGGTCGAGCGTCAGTTCGGTGAGAAAGCGTTCGCGCGAGACATAGCCCGAACCGATCTGCTCAAGCTGCAACAGGTCGGCGCGCCTGGTCGTCGCATCTTCGTGGATGCGCTCCAGATGGGGCTCGTACCACAACCTGATCTGTTCGAGATCGGCCGGCCATTTTTCGCCGGCCCGCAGGCCGGAATAGAGCGAGACGAAGCCCGGCCAGGCATCGGCCGCGCGTTGCGGCGGGCGCCAACCGGCCAGGCCCATCGCTTCGTCGAGCGCCGTCGTCATTGTCTCGACTATCTGCGCGGCGGCCGAAGGGCCGATGCCCGGCATCAGTTGCAGCACGCGGAAGCCGGCGACGCGGTCGCGCGGATTTTCGGCGAAGCGCAACACCGCCAGCACGTCCTTGACGTGAGCGGCATCGAGGAACTTCAGGCCGCCGAACTTGACGAAGGGAATGTTGCGACGGGTCAGCTCGATTTCCAGCGGCCCGCTGTGATGCGAGGTGCGAAACAGCACCGCCTGGGATTTCAACGCCGTGCCGGCCTCGCGCTCGGCCAGGATCGTATCGCAGACGAAATTAGCCTGCTCGACCTCGTCGCGCACGGTCACCAGCCTCGGTCTGTCGGTCGACTTGCGCTCCGACCATAGGTTTTTGGTGAAGCGCTCCGAGGCCTCGCCGATCACAGCATTGGCTGCGGCGAGAATGGTTTCGGTCGAGCGGTAGTTGCGCTCCAGCATCACCACGTCGGCGGCCTGCGCGAACTGTTTGGGGAAGTCGAGGATGTTACGCACCTCGGCGGCACGGAACGAGTAGATCGACTGGGCATCGTCGCCCACCACCGTCAGCCCGGCGCCGTCGGGTTTCAGCGCCAGCAGGATGGAGGACTGCAAGCGATTGGTGTCCTGATACTCATCGACCAGCACATGATCGAAACGTCCGCTCAGATGCGCCGCTATTTCAGGCTCGGCCGCCATCTGCGCCCAGTAGAGCAGCAAATCGTCGTAATCGAGCACGTTCTGCGCCTGCTTGGCCTCGACATAACCGGCGAACAATTGCTTCAGTTGCTCCGCCCAGCCGGCGCACCAGGGAAAGGCAGACCCCAATACCTCGTTGAGCGGCGCCTGCGCATTGACGGCACGGGAATAGATGGCAAGGCAGGTGCCCTTGGTGGGGAAACGCGCTTCCGTCTTCGAGAAACCCAGTTCGTGGCGGACCAGATTCATCAGGTCGGCGGAATCCTCGCGGTCATGGATGGTGAAGGCTGGGTCGAGGCCGATCTCGAGCGCATAGTCGCGTAGCAGCCGCGCACCGATGCCGTGAAAGGTGCCGGCCCAGGTCAGCGCATCGGTGATGACCGCGGCATCGCGGCCGAGCACTTCGCCGGCAATGCGTTCGACGCGCTTGGCCATTTCGGACGCGGCGCGGCGCGAGAAGGTCATCAGCAGGATGCGGCGCGGGTCGGCACCCTTGACGATCAGATGAGCGACGCGATGCGCCAGCGTGTTGGTCTTGCCCGAACCGGCGCCGGCGATGACCAGCAGCGGGCCGGCGATCTTGCCGTCGCCATGCTCGACGGCCAGGCGTTGGGCATCGTTCAGCCGGGCGAGATAGGCAGGCTGGACGGTCGGTTCCCGGAAGGTCGAATCAGCGGTGGCGAGGTTCATCGCCCATCAAGCATCGTTTCTGCTTTGTTCGCAACGTTGATGCGAAGCAGACATAGCCTAACGGAGCGAGGAAACGTGTCACCGCTAGCGCTGGGGATCGACGCCCATGGCGGCTGACTGTCGGCGCAAGGTCTCGCGATCATATTTCAACGGCGGCAACAGCAGCGGGTCGACTGTATTGGGCACGTCTTCGACCATCTTCCTGACGATGCGATAGGCGACATAGACCAAGGTGCCGGCAACAAGCAGACGGAACATGGTTGCAACACTCCTTTGGAGCAGGACCAACCGAGGAGACGGCATTTGGTTCCCTGCCGATCATCCACGCGCGATCAACGATCGAAGGCGGCGATGGCTTCGCTGGCGCTTTCCGATGCATTTCTCGAAGCACTGCAGGCGGAACTTGGCGTAGCGAAATTCGTGTCCTGCCTCATGCCGCCTGTGGCCTCGGAGCTGAGGTCGTCATCAGCTCGCGCTCCAGTTCGGCAGGCTCTTGAGGAAGAAGGCCGGCGCCGCTTGGGAGGAAGGGAGCGCCGGCCAAGCGGATAATGAGGTCCGCCGCGCAGCAGAAGGTAGCTGAGTCTTTCCCCAGCGTCATCGGGGGATTGTCTTCGTTAAAAGCGTACCAACAACCAAGGCGCCCGTTTTTACCGACGGCAAGCATTGCGAGTTCGATGCGATCATCTTCGCCACAGGCTTCCGGCCGGGCTATGCCAGATTGTTGCAGCCGGGCATCCAGCCGGGCCGCAGCGCCCTCAATGCGAGGGCTTCGGAGCTCGGCCTTTATCTCATCGGCTTTCACAATCCTGTCACCGGACTGCTGCGCGAAATCTCGATCGAGGCAGAGCAGATCGCCGACGACATCAGCTACCGACGAAACCGAAGGAAGGCGGCTGAAATCCTGCCGGTATGATTTGACGCGTGAGGAACTGAGTTCTCAGCCTGCCGCGCGCAGCCAGACCTTGTTGTCGTGGAAGGCAGCACCGCCATAGGGTGCCGGCGCATCGGCGCCGGTCAGCACATTGATGCCTTCGCCACGCTCGTGCGCGCTGTTTGGCCAGATGCCTTCGGCGATGACCACGCCTCGCTTGATGCCCTCGAAGAGTTTTGCGTGCAGCACGACTTCTCCACGCTGATTGCCGACTTCGACGCGATCGCCGTCGGCCAGCCCATGTTCCGCGGCATCGTCGGGATGCAACAAGAGTTCCGGCCGGCCTTCCCTGGCCTTCGACACCGGCGTCTCCGAGAATGTGGAGTTGAGGAAGTTGCGCGCCGGCGACGTCGCCAGCCGGAACGGATGCGCCTCGTCGGCGACCTCGATCAAGTCGACATGGTCGGGAAATTCTGGCAGTCGCGCCACTGGGCCGAACAGGCCCATGCTTTTCGGCGGTCGGTTGGGTGCCGCCTGCCCGGTCCAGTCGGCGCGGAAGCGGAATTTTCCATCGGCATGGCCAAACCCCTTGATGAAATGCGCCGTGTCGAAATCCGGCTGCAGGTCGACCCATTTGTCTTGCTTCAAGCTGTCGAAGCTGCCCAGCCCGCGCTTGCCCAGGATGATGTCGATATGCTGCTGCTCGGTGAGACCAAAACCCGGACGGTCGGCGACCCCGAGGCGCTCAGCCAATTCCTCGATGACGTGATGGTTGGTGTGCGGCCCTTCCGGTGGCTCGATCAATTTGGGGCCAAGCGTGATGTGCTGGTTGCCGCCGCCCTTGTAGACGTCGTCATGTTCCAGAAACATCGTCGCCGGCAGCACGACATCGGCGAGCTTGGCCGTGTCGGTCATGAATTGCTCATGCACGCAGGTGAACAGGTCGTCGCGCAGGAAGCCCTGCTTCACCAGCCGCTGCTCGGGCGCGACATTCACCGGATTGGTGTTCTGGATCAGCATGGCCGTTACCGGCGGGCCGCCATAAAGCGCATCGCTGGCGCCGGTCAACACCGGGCCGATGCGTGAATGGTCGAGATGGCGGATCGAGGGGTCGCGCATCTTCGTGCCTTCAAGCACGTCCTGGTTGAGCTTGAAGATGCCGGAATTGGAATGGAAGGCGCCGCCGCCCTCATATTGCCAGCTGCCGGTGACAGCCGCGATGCAAGATGCGGCATGCATGTTGACGGCGCCATTGCGCTGACGCGCGAAGCCATAACCGAGGCGGAAATAGGTTTTCTTGGTCGTGCCGACGAGCCGGGCGAAGGCCTCGATCTCGGCGACCGTCAAACCTGTGATATCAGACGCCCACTCCGGCGTGCGCGTCCGCAGATGGGCCTCAAGCCCTTTCGGGTTGTCGGTGTATTTTTCGAGATAGGCCCGGTCAGCGAGGCCGTCGCGGAACAGCACATGCATGATCGCGCAGGCCAGCGCGCCATCGGTGCCCGGCTTCAGCACCAGGCCGAGATCGGCCTGCTTCATCGTCGCGTTCTCGTAGACATCTATGACGACGATCTTGGCGCCGCGCTCCTTGCGCGCCTTGATGGCGTGGGTCATGACGTTGACTTGGGTCACCACTGCATTGGTGCCCCAGATCACCACGCAGTCGGATTTCGCCATCTCGCGCGGATCGGGACCACGCAGCGCGCCTGCCCCCATCATCCAGCCGGTCCAGGCCAGATTGGTGCAGATCGAACCGAAGAAGCCGGAATATTTCTTGGCATGGCGCAGCCGGTCGATGCCGTCGCGCTGCACCAGTCCCATCGTGCCGGCATAGTAATAAGGCCAGACCGTCTCCGAGCCGAATTTTTCCTCAGATGCGATGAACTTCTCGGCGACCAGATCGAGCGCGGCCTCCCAGCTCGCTTCTTTCCAGGCGCCATCGCCCTTGGCACCGGCGCGGATCAGCGGCTTCAGAAGCCGGTCGGGATGATGGACGCGGTCGGCATAGCGCGCGACCTTGGCGCAGACGACACCTGCCGTATAGCTGTTGGACTTGGCGCCATGGACGCGGCCGATGCGGTTGCCGTCGAGCAGTTCGACTTCGAGCGCGCAGGTCGACGGGCAATCATGCGGACAGGCCGAATGGCCGATGCGGAGGTTGGCGTTCTGGTTCATGAACTGAGGTTAGCCGGTTCCAGACGTAGCGTGTAGGGCCAGATTTGCCCATAAGCTGCCTTTGGGAGATGTCTTTTCCACCTGATATGGTGCGGCGGTGGTTCACCCTCCCCTTGATGGGGAGGGTCGGCGCGCAGCGCCGGGGTGGGGTGAACTGCCGCGCTGCCCCCACCCCGCTCCGCTTCGCGGATCGACCCTCCCCACAAGGGGGAGGGTAAATCACTCGGCCGTGCCTTCCTCATATTCGGCCGACATGGTCAGCCATTTCTCCTCATGGCCGGCCAGCGTCTGGGCGAGTTGCGAGCGCTCCTTGGCCAGTCGGGTCGCTGTCGACGGATCCTTCTCGTAGACAGCCGGATTGGACAGCTCGTCCTCGATGCCGTCGATGCGCTTTCGGATGCGGTCCATCAGCGCCTCGGTGGCGCGGATCTCCTTCGCCAGCGGTTCAAAAGCGGCGCGGCGCGCTGCCGCATCGCGGCGGCGATCGGCTTTTGACGCCTTGTCGGCCTCACGCTTGCCGCGGCGGTCGCCTGATACGCCGGTGACCAGCGTCTTGTAGTCTTCCAGGTCGCCATCATACGGGTTGACCGCGCCGTCCTTGACCAGCCACAGCCGGTCGGCGGTCGCTTCCAGCAGATGCCGGTCGTGCGAGATCAGAATGACGGCGCCGGGAAACTCGTTCAGCGCATGGATCAGCGATTCGCGGCTGTCGATGTCGAGATGGTTGGTCGGTTCGTCGAGGATGAACAGGTTGGGGCCTTCGAAGGCCGACAGCCCCATCAACAGCCGCGCCTTCTCGCCGCCGGACAGATCCTTGGCTGCGGTGTTCATCTTCTCGGTGGTGAGGCCGAACTGCGCGACCCGACCGCGCACCTTCGATTCCGGGGCCTCCGGCATCAGCCGGCGGACATGCTCGTAGGCGTTCTCATCCGGTCGGAGGTCGTCGAGTTGATGCTGGGCAAAGATCGCCACCTTCAGGCCGGGCGCCACCGTCATGGTGCCGCTCTCCTGCTTCAGCCGGCCGGACAGCAATTTGGCGAAGGTCGACTTGCCGTTGCCATTGGCGCCAAGCAGTGCGATGCGGTCGTCGGCGTCGATGCGCAACGTCATCTTCTTCAGGATCGGCTGCCCCTCGGTGTAGCCGACATTGACGTTGTTGAGCGCCACGATTGGCGAGGCCACCGTCTTCACCGGTTCGGGGAATGAGAATGGTCGCACCGAATCGTTCACGATTGCCGCGATCGGCTTCATCTTCTCCAGTGCCTTGATGCGCGACTGTGCCTGCCTCGCCTTGGAGGCCTTGGCGCGGAAGCGTTCAACGAAGGATTCCATGTGCTTGCGGGCGGCCTCCTGCTTGACGCGGCCCTTCTCCTGCAACTCCTTCTGCTCGGTGTACTGGCGCTCGAACTGGTCGTAGCCGCCGCGCCAGAAGGTCAGCTTCTTCTGGTCGAGGTGAACGATCGAGTTGACGGCGCGGTTGAGCAGGTCGCGATCGTGCGAGATCAAGA
This sequence comes from Mesorhizobium sp. M0047, assembly GCF_040323315.1. Lineage (NCBI taxonomy): Bacteria > Pseudomonadati > Pseudomonadota > Alphaproteobacteria > Hyphomicrobiales > Phyllobacteriaceae > Mesorhizobium > Mesorhizobium sp. M0047. Next base: position 170,891 of record NZ_JAMYUW010000001.1, read on the forward strand.
GGACTGTGTGCGGATATTTCGACACATAGTTTTCCAGCCACAGCGTGCCTTCGAGGTCGAGATAGTTGGTCGGCTCGTCGAGCAGCAGAAGGTCGGGTTCGGCAAACAGCACGGCGGCGAGTGCCACGCGCATGCGCCAGCCGCCGGAAAAGGACGAGGCCGGTCGCCGCTGCGCGGCGTCATCGAAGCCAAGACCGGCAAGAATGGTGGCGGCGCGCGATTCGGCGGAATGCGCGTCGATGTCAGCCAGCCGCATGTGGATGTCGGCGATACGGTGGGGATCGGTTGCCGTCTTTTCCTCTTCGAGCAGCGCCGTGCGTTCGAGATCGGCCTTGAGCACGATCTCGATCAGCGCGTCCTCGGTACCGGGAGCTTCCTGCGCCACCTGGCCGATGCGGGTGCTCTTCGGCAGACCGATCGAGCCTGTCTCCGAGGGAAAATCCCCGGTGATAGCTTTGAACAGCGTCGTCTTGCCGGTGCCGTTGCGGCCGACAAGGCCGGCCTTGGTGCCGGCCGGCAAGGTCAGCGAGGCATGGTCAAGAAGCAGGCGTCCGGCCATCCGGAGCGAAAGGTCGTTGATGATCAGCATGGCCGCGCTTTTGCACCGGACACCAACGCTTCGCAAGGCCTTGCGGGCCAGTTGGCCGCACACGGCCTGGAAACGACGCCCGCAAGGGCGTCGTCGAAGCAGTCGATCACGACTCGCCTACCGGCCAGGCAGGATTCAGACAGTCGCCTTGCGCTTCGTCGCCTTGGCCGCTGCGGCCGGCGCTGCTGCCGGCTTGCGGCCAAGTCCCGTCGACTTTGCCAGCGCCGACCGCGTCGCCGAGTAGTTTGGCGCAACCATCGGATAGTCCGGCGGCAGACCCCATTTGGCGCGGTAGTCGTCCGGGCTCAGGCCGTGGTCGGTCCGCAGATGCCGCTTGAGAGACTTGAACTTCTTCCCGTCCTCAAGACAGATGATGTAGTCGGGAAACACCGACTTCTTCGGATTCACTGCCGGAACAAGATTTGGCGTTTCCGTGACAACTGCACCGGCGAGCTTGCGAACCGAAGCACTGACGCTAGCAATCAACTCAGGCAAGCCAGAAGCCGGAAGTGGATTGTTGCCTACATAGGCCGAGACAATATCGGCCGTTAGCTCGATAACGGTCTTATCATCGATATTTGACAATTCTTTCATCCTATTTGCGACAAAATCCTCCACCCCAGCGAAGACTTACGTCGATGTATCTCTTTAACCGCGTCCCCCAACGGACCGCCAATCTCAACAAGGAGCAAAGAATCGGCAAAAGTAGCTTTCATCCGAAATCGACGTCACGCAACTTAGAAAATCTAATACTTCGAACCAGCAGATTTCACGGCGGGGCCATCGGCCAATATCTCTAAAATACGCCTCCAGAGTGCGCAACGCCTGAAATCCTTCTGTTCTATCGCCTTTTCGGCCTTCATCGCGGCATAGAGCGGCGCCTCCGCGCCGAATTCCTTGATCAGCCAAAGCGCTTCCTGAACGGCCAGGCGTTCATTTTCGTCAAACATGGTTTTCGGCCTCCGATCGTTCCACGCCGACCATGACGCAGCTGCCCATGACCAGGACGGCTCCGACAATGGCCGTCATCGTCAGCCGTTCACCAGACAGCGTCAGCAGCAGGGTCGAAGCGACCGGCGTGAGATAAGCGACGACCGCGACCTTGCCGCTACCTTCGAGCTTCAGGGCGCGCGACCAGAAATAGTAGCCCAACCCCATCGGGCCGGCGCCCAGATAGAGGCCGAGGGCCAGGTCCGTACCGAAGGGCCAGGTGAAACCGTCGCGAACACACCACAGAAACGTCAAGACGACGCCGATCAGCGCCGATGGCAGCAACAGACGATCCGGTGAGGTGGCAACCCGCCCCACCATGATCGAATAGAATGCCATGCACAGTGCGGATCCGAATGCGGTGAGATAGCCGACGAGATCGCCCTGGAGCCAGGGTTGGTTGAGCCCTCCCGAAATCACCAGCGCAACGCCAATGAAACCCACCACCGCGGCAACGCCAAGCAGAGCCGGGCGCCGCGGATTTTGCAAAATGATCACCGCCGCCGCGACCATCAACGGCCAGGTGTAGGCCAGCAGATTGGCCTCGATCACCGGCATCGACGAGAAGGCTATGTATTGCAGCACCATGGTGCCGACCAGGCCGATGAAGCCGACCGCGAGAGCCATGGGTACGGCTCCTGCCGCGACCGGCGCGGCGTTTTTCCGGCTCATCAACCGGATGGCGGCAAAGACGATTGCGGCGCCTGCAAACTGCAGGAACTGCACCTGCGACACTGGGTGGCTGGCCAGCAGGGATTTGCCGACCAGCGCATTGGTCGACCATAACGCTACCGCGCCGGCAGCGAAAACCAGCGCGGATATCGAGCCCGATCCATGCCTGAACAATCGGCATCGAGCGCTATGTTCGACCATGGTCCTGCCCGAAAACCGGTTCCCATTTTTCAGAATCATGGCTCATCACCATGATTCCCTGGCTCCACCCGGAACCGGCGCGTCGACAGCGGCAGGCACGGGATGCTCTGCCTCGAACCGGCGATAGGCCGGCAGCTGGTTGGTCCAGACATCTTCGGCCAGTTCGCCGACCCACTCACGGTCGTGGTCGTTGTCGGCGGCGAGATAGAACATTCGGTTATCGTCGACATAGGGTTTGGCCACCGAGCGCTGGTTGAGCACCAGCGTGACGCGCTCGCCGAACCGGATCGGGGCGGTGCGATGCAGTACGCCCAGGAACTGCCCCAGCGTCGCGTAGTTCATCTTGTGATCGATGCGCATGACACGGTTGCGGGGAATCTCGCGGCCGGATTCGAGGATAGCGCGGCCGGTTTCGGAGTCGTCGCAGTAGATTTCGAGATGGCCGCCGACCAGCGGATTGCTGATCGACAGTGGAATGAGTTCGGTGACAGGAACGCCATCACAATGCCATTCCACGGCGCCGTCCTTGGGATTCATGAAAGTAACCGTCGAGCCGACGATCGACAGCGGATAGGGCTCCAGCTTGGTGCCCATCATGTCCGACAGCCGCTCCAGGCGCAGCTTGTCATGCAGCAGTTCCTTGATCTCGGGGATGAAACGGTCTGCCCCGGTGATGAAGGTCAGATCGAGGTGCTTGTGCACGGCATGGCTGGCCTTGAGCTTCAGAGCAGCCTCCTCGATCGCGGCAAGCAGTGCCGGATCGTAACCATGCAGATATTGCGCGACGCCGAAATTCGACACTTTCCAGGCGGTTTCGTGACCGATGATGGCCTCGCGGCTCATCGCATAGCGCAATTCGGGTATGGTATGGGCGTTCATTGTACTTCTCCAAGTGAGGGTAATCACTTAGTTAGCAGTCGATTAAATTAGCACCCCCTGTAAAATTAGGAATGCTGGTGCTAGTGTAAGCTCAGCTTAAGGTCGAAACCGTGCGTCTGCTCAGTCAGGTCAACCTCAATTCGCTGAAAATCGTGGAAAGTGCTGCGAGGCACGGAAATTTCACGCGCGCCGGCGAAGAACAGTTTATCACCGCTTCAGCGGTCAGCCAGCGCGTCAAAAGCCTGGAGGATCAGCTGCGATTCAAGATCTTCCAGCGCGGCGGCAATGCGGTGTCGCTGACGCCGGAGGGCGAGACCTATGTCTCGCGCGTCCGCGAGGCGCTGGAGCGAATCGTCGCTGCCAGCATGGAAGCGACGGGGCAATCCCAGGAACATGTGTTGAAGATATCAGTGCTGCCGACCTTTGCGGCACGCTGGCTGTTTCCGCGCCTGCCGCTGTTCCAGCAGCAATATCCCGATATCGTGATGCGGGTCTCGACCTCCTATGCGACGCATGAGTTCACGACCTCCGAGTTCGATCTTGAAATCCGCTATGGCGACGATCATTTTCACGGGCTGCAATCGGATCTGCTGTTTCGGGAAGACCTGACACCGGTGTGCAGCCGCAAGCTGTTCCATGAAGTTCTCGGCGACAAGCAGTTGTCGAAGGTGACACCGGACGATCTCAGGCACTTCACGCTGCTGCATTCCGATACCTGCACCCAGAACTGGCAATCCTGGCTTGGTTTCGCCGGCGCCAGCTTCGTGCTCAGCAAGGCCAAAAGCATCTATTTCGACTCGTGCATGATGTCCTACGAGGCAGCGAATTCCGGGATGGGTTTTGCGGTGGCCAACCGTGCCTATATGGCCAGCGATATCCGTGCCGAAAGGCTTGTGGCTCCGTTCGCCGTCCATCATCCGAACACGGCCGGCTGGTATTTTGTCTCTCCCCCACAACGCCTTGCCACACGCAAGGTTGTGCTTTTCAAGCAATGGGTGATGGCGGAAGCGGCTCTGACGCAGCGCCAGCTCGACAGCGAAACCAGCGGCGAGGCCGCGATGGCTGTCTGACACCATTTCGTTGTCTGCCGATGAGATCCGACCAGCAAGAGTCCGTTGAGAGCCACTGGTTAGTGGCCTGACGTAAGGACGATGCTGCAGCACAAAATGCAGCGATAGCAAGCGAGGGCCCTCAGGCTTCGGACTCACAACCGCCAAACATCGCCAGGATCAGGCGAAAGCCCTGCCTTCCTCACTTCGCTGGAAGAGCATCAGGTCCAACCCCAGGCTTGGCCGTCCCAGGATGGTCAGAATTGCATGCGCTTGGCCGCGATGGTGAGTCTGATGATTGAAGACATGGTCCAGCGCCGGCGCCAGCCTTTGCGAGACCGTGCGCATGTCCGAGACTGTCATGTAGGTGAAGCGGCCCGTCAAAGCCTTGTCATTGAGGCCGCCGACCCAATCGATGATCCTCCTGTCCTCGGCTTCACGCGCCATCCGCAGACCGGGCAAGCCCCGATGCAGGATGGCGTCCAGCGTCGTCGGCGCGTCGCCCTCACCGGTGAAGCGCTTCATCCAGATGCGGTCGGCTGTCAGCAAGTGGTTGAGCGTGCCCATCATCGAGCCGAAGAAGGCGCCGACATTGCGGTTGAATTCCTCTTCGTCGAGCTCCGCGGCGGCATCATAGATGCGGTTGTTGGCCCATTGATTATAGGCCGCAAACATCATGAAATGCTGTCTCATGGCTTCCCTTCGGCTCGCGTCGACAAGGAGGCCTACCTAACCCGCGAGAGGGCTGCCGCCAATGACCATTCTGCTCTATGACCTCGTCGGACGCGACACCGCACGTCCGTTCAGCCCGCATTGCTGGAAGGTGGCGATGGCGCTTGCCCATAAGGGGCTCGACACAGCAACCGCGCCGACGCGCTTTCTCGAGGTGCCCGCTGTCGAGGGCGGCGTTTCGAAAACCGTTCCGGTGATCCGCGACGGCGAGACGGTCGTTTCGGATTCCTTCGCAATCGCTCTTTATCTGGATGAAGCCTATCCGAACCGGCCGACGCTGTTTGGCGGTGAAGGCGGCAAGGCGATGGCGCGTTTCATCGAACGCTGGTCGCAACTGACCATTCATCCCTATGTGACCACCGCGGCGATCGTCGACCTGCATGCCATGCAGGACGCGGAGAACGCCGCCTATTTCCGCCGGAGCAGGGAGCAGCGTCTCGGCAAGCGGCTGGAAGATGTGATGGCAGCCCGGGAGGCCGGGCTCGGCAACTTCAGGGCCTCGCTGGAACCCTTGCGTTCATTGCTCGGCTATCAGCCTTTCATCGGCGGTGCATCGCCGCTGTTTGCAGACTATATCGTCTTCGGCGCGCTGCAATGGGCGCGCATAGCCTCACCCTACCAACTGCTCGACGACGGCGACGTGGTGGCGCAATGGTTCGCCCGCTGCCTCGACCTGCATGGCGGGCTGGGACGAAAGGTGGCCGCGGCAGCGTGACGCCGAACGCCTGCTGCAAGACAGCACGAAGGCCGCCGATGTCCGGCAGAAAAGCTCGGTAGCGAGGAGAGCTTTACTTGGCCGACGCCTTCTTTGGCTTGCTGGCCTTGGTGGCAGCCTTTGCTTCCTTGGGGGCGGCCTTTGCCTTGGCGGCGCCAGCTGCCTTCCTGGTTGGCTTTTTGGCCGTCGACGCCCCCGCGGCATCCTCCTGGTCGACATCGGCCGTCGCCTGACGCCAATGGCGCTCATGGTGTCCAGCCGGCTGTCCCTCTTGCAGCCAGATCTGATGCGCGCGGTTGCGAATGCGTTCCTGACGATCGTCTGCCATGGTCGTGTTATCTCCATGCGGGCCGACTTCAACGCGGCGCCGACAGGTGACTATAGCAAGCAAAGCGTTGCTGTGCAGCCATCCGATCTCGCCTCCGGCCTGCCCATCGGCGCCCCGCTTTGGCCTCGCCCCCAACCTCCAGTGGCTCGCGATGAAACTGGACAACTCATCTGCTGCCTAATCCGGACAACTTTGTCTGCCTACGGCACAAGTCGGTCTCGCCCCTTGGCAATGGGCCGGACGGCTTGTATAGAGCCCGCCACCCTCAATTCCATTCTCAGACAAGGACGACCCATGGCGCTCGAACGCACATTTTCCATGATCAAGCCGGACGCAACCCGGCGCAACCTCACCGGCGCCATCACCAAGATGCTGGAAGAGGCTGGCCTGCGCGTCATCGCCTCGCGCCGGGTCTGGATGAGCCGCCGTGAGGCGGAAGGCTTTTACGCCGTGCACAAGGACCGCCCGTTCTTCGGCGAATTGGTTGAATTCATGTCGTCGGCACCGACCGTCGTGCAGGTGCTGGAAGGCGAAAACGCCATTGCCCGGAACCGCGAAGTGATGGGCGCCACCAACCCGGCCAATGCCGCCGAAGGCACGATCCGCAAGGTGCATGCGCTGTCGATCGGCGAAAACTCGGTGCACGGCTCCGATGCGCCAGAGACCGCGGCGGAAGAGATCAAGTACTGGTTCTCGGATACCGAGATCGTCGGCTGAGCCGATAGTCCAAAGCGTGATCACGTAAAAAGGCTGGCGTTTCGCCGGCCTTTTTTCATGGCCGAACAGTCAGCCCTGCGTGCGAACTGCATGTACTTGGATGAGACATGGCCGCGGACCGAGGACCGAATTGAGGCTGTCTCCGGAACAGAGCGTGGCGGCCGCCGAGGCGGGTGGACTCAGGCTTGCCAACCTGGTCGAGGTGCCGCCCTATCACTATGGCGCAGTATTCGAACAAACGACGGCTTGAGAGGCCCGCCGCCGCCACGGCGGGTTCTCGTCACTTCGGCTGGCGATCTTTCACGTTCGCATGGGCGTTCGCTGCCTCCGTATCGGTGGCCGGTGTCTGGGTATCGGCACCCGCAAATGGACTACCCTGCCCAGGCGCGAGATCGCCGCTGTGGCCGGCCTTGTTGGTGTGGAACGCCTGGCCATCGGCGCTGAGACCATGCTGAAGGGCGTTGAACAGATGATCGTCCGCCGACGCAAGGCCGGTAAGAGCAAGAAGCGATACGCCTGCGGCAGCGAGGATAAGCGTGTGCGTTTTCATCTCTGGACTCCTTTGAGTTAAGCCAGAACGAGCCGCAGCAGGTCTGGCGGCTTCAACCAAGGGATATTCGAAATATCCCCTTTGCCTTGCCCGCCATGTCTGGGAGAGAAACGCTTCTCTTGCGCAAATTATTCCGAAAAAGTTTTGGCAATGAGATTTGCGCTAGCTTGCGGCGCTGAAGCGCAGGATCTTGCGGCCATCCTTGTCGGCAATGATGAGCTTGCCAGCAGCGACATTGTATGACGCAGCCTTGGCCAACGCATCGAACAACGCCTTTTCCTCAGCCATCACCTCGGGCGCGCAGGCCTTGTAGGTCGAGCCGATATGGCTGATCGCGATCGTCCGGCCATCGATCTTGGCGGTGGCGAAATAGGTGTTGCAGGGGCCCTTGCCGCCTGCCTTGCCAGCCTCGCTGACGCTGAACGTCGCCTGCGGCGCGGTGCTGGCGCCGATGCCGTCGACATAGTCGACCAGCCAGAGCTGGTCAAAGACGGAACCCGTTGGCTCGGCGCTCGGCGTGACCATCTTCAGCATGATCGTCTGCGGCACGTCGGTCAGCGGGTCGACCTGATGACGGACATCGGAGATGAACAGGAGCTTGTCGTCTGCGGTAATGCGGGCTTGCAACGCATAAGTCATCTGCGATCGGATGACGGAAGGGTCGAATTTAATCTCGAAGCTGATCGGCACCTGGCCGGCCGGCCTGACTTTCTGCTCGCCGATGATAGTGGCCGGCGCATCGGCTCGCGACACGTCGGCAAGTTGTACGGAGAGTACGGCACTCGGCGGCAAGGCGATGCGCTCGCGATAGATCACTTCGCCTCTCACGGACTTTCCAGCGGCAGCAGACGGTTCCGGCACGGCCAACATGCCGACGACCAGAGGCACGAAGCCGAAGACGAAGAACTCCGCGATCCTGTCCAGCATGACCATCTCCCCTTGCGGTCAATTGGCCAAAGGATTGCGGTCAATACATGGCTGCGGCGGGATTTATTCGGACGGTTTCCAGCGTTGTGCCGCGCTGGCGTCGGCTTCCTTGGCCTCGACCCAGCCACCCTCGGAACCATCGGCGCGATGCTCTTTCTTCCAGAACGGCGCACGCGATTTCAAATAGTCCATGAGAAAATTCGCCGCCTCGAATGCCGCTTGGCGATGCGCCGAGGCGGCCACCACCAGCACGATGTTGTCGCCGGGCGCGATCTTGCCGTGGCGGTGGATCGCGGTGAGACCCTGCAGCGGCCACCGCTGAACCGCTTCAGCGGCAATGCGGCTGATCTCGGCTTCCGCCATGCCGGGATAGTGTTCGAGCTCGAGCGCTGAGAGCGTGCCCTGCTCGTCGCGGCAAAGACCGGAGAAGGTGACGACGGCGCCGATATCGGCGCGGCCTTGCGTCAGTCTGGCGATCTCGGCGGCGACGTCAAAATCCTGCGCCTGAATGCGCACGACAGGTACGACCGCGCCGGTCATCTCAGCCCCCGGTCATCGGCGGGAACAGCGCAATCTCGCGCGCGCCTGATATCTTCTCGCGGTGCTCGACATGTTCCTGGTTGATGGCGACGCGGATCACGTCGGGATATTGCAGCGCGTGCTCGTAGCTTTCGCCGCGCGATTTCAGCCAGCGCAGGAGGTCTGCGACCGTCTCGATGTCAGCAGGCAAGTCGACGTCTTCCTCGGGCACGCCGATGCGTTCGCGCACCCAGGCAAAATAAATGAGCCGGGTCGTCATCTCACTCGTCCATGATGTGTTTGAGGCCGGCGCGGAAATAATCGTAGCCAGTGTAGAGCGTGACCAAGGCCGCGATCCACAGCAGCACCAGCCCGGTCTGGGTGGTCAGCGGGAAGATCTTGTCGCCGGCCGGCCCGGCCAGCAGGAAGGCGATGGCGACCATCTGGATGGCGGTCTTCCATTTTGCCAGCTGCGTCACCGGCACCGAGACCTTGAGCGCCGCCAGATACTCGCGCAGGCCCGAGACGAGGATTTCGCGGCACAGGATGATGATCGCTGCCCACAGTGACCAACCGGCAATGCCCGCATGGCGATCGGTGTCGGCGGCCAGCAGCAGCAGGCAGGTGGCGACCAACAGTTTGTCCGCGATCGGATCAAGCATCTTGCCGATATTGGAGGTCTGCTGCCAGGCGCGCGCCAGGTAGCCATCCAGATAATCGGTGATCGAGGCGAGCAGGAAGATTGCCAGCGCCGACCAGCGGGCGAACTCGCTCGACTTCAGATGTCCTTCAAGAAAAAAGCACAGCACCACCAGCGGCACCGCGACAATGCGGGCGTAGGTAAGCATATTGGGCAGGTTGAATGCGCGCTGGGCCATATCTGGGAAAACTCTTTCTGCCTGCCTACTCAAATCAGATGCCAATGTAGGGGGTCAACAGGCGACAATCGATTGGCCAGACAAAAATAGGACCCTGGCCGTCAGCTCTCGTGGAAATGATTGTAGACCAGTTTCGCCACCCGCTCGGAAATACCGTCGACTTTGCGCAGGTCCTCGATCGCGGCGCGGCTGACCGCCTTGGCGGTTCCGAAGGCCAGCAGCAGGGCGCGCTTGCGGCCGGGGCCGATGCCGCTGATCTCGTCGAGCGGGCTCTTGACCATCTCCTTCTTGCGGCGTGCGCGGTGCGAACCGATGGCGAAACGGTGGACCTCGTCGCGCAAGCGCTGGACAAAATAAAGGACGGGATCGCGTACCGGCAGCGAAAATGAGTCCCTGCCCCTGACGAAGAAGCGCTCGCGGCCGGCGTCGCGATCCTGGCCCTTGGCGATGCCGATCGCCACCACGCGATCTTCGATGCCGAGATCCGAAAGGATCTTGCGCACCGCCGTCATCTGGCCCTGGCCGCCGTCGATCAGGATGACATCTGGCCAGGCTGGGAAGCTGCCGGAGATATCATCCTCGATATCGTCGCCCGCCCCGCCCGCATCGCCGGCAACGGCAACATCGCCATGTTCCTTGAGCAGCCGCGAAAACCGCCGCTCCATCACCTCGCGCATCATGCCGAAATCGTCGCCAGGAGTGATGTCGGTCGAGCGGATGTTGAATTTTCTGTATTGGTTCTTCACAAAACCTTCCGGCCCGGCGACCACCATGGCACCGACCGCATTGGTGCCCATGATGTGCGAATTGTCGTAGACTTCGATGCGCACCGGCGGCTTGGCCAGGCCGAAGGTTTCGGCGAAACCGGCAAGCAGGCGTCCCTGTGTGGAGGTTTCGGCCAGCCGCCTGCCAAGCGCCTCGCGGGCATTCTGCAGCGCGTTGTCAGTCAGATCCTTCTTCTCGCCGCGCTGCGGCACAGAGATCGCGACCTTGCGACCGGCGCGGGTGGAGAGCGCCTCGGCCAGCAATTCCTGCTCCTGGACACGATGCGACAGAAGAATGTTCCGCGGCGTCGGCTTGTCGTCATAAAATTGCGCCAGGAAAGAGCCCAGCACCTCCGATCCTTCCAGCGCCGGATCGGCCTTGGGGAAATAGGCGCGGTTGCCCCAATTCTGGCCGGTGCGAAAGAAGAACACCTGGATGCAGACCTGGCCGCCTTCCTGATGGATCGCGAAGACGTCGGCCTCGTCGACGGTCGCCGGATTGATGCCTTGGTGGCTCTGCACATGCGACAGGGCGGCCAATCGATCACGATAGATCGCGGCGCGCTCGAAATCGAGAGCTTCGGACGCTTGCTGCATGGCGGCCGAGATTTCCGTCTTCACCTTCTGGCTGCGGCCGGACAGGAAGTCCTTCGCTTCGGCGACAAGCTTCGCATAGTCCTGGTGCGAGATCTCTCCGGTGCAGGGGCCGGCGCAGCGCTTGATCTGATAAAGCAGGCACGGCCGCGTGCGGTTCTCATAGAAAGAGTTGGTGCAGCTGCGCAGCAAAAAGGCGCGCTGCAGAGAGTTGATCGTGCGACCGACGGCGCCGGCGGAGGCGAAGGGGCCGAAATAGTCGCCTTTGCGCGAACGTGCGCCGCGATGTTTGTAGATGCCGGGCGAGATATGGTCACCGGTCAACAGGATATAAGGAAACGACTTGTCGTCGCGCATCAACACGTTGAATCGCGGCCGCAAGCGCTTGATAAGATTGGCTTCGAGCAGCAGCGCTTCGATCTCGGTGCGGGTGACGACGAACTCCATCGTCGATGTCTCGCGCACCATGCGGCCGATGCGGGTGGTGTGAAAGCGGCCTTGCGCGTAGCTGGTGACGCGCTTCTTCAGGCTGCGCGCCTTGCCGACATAGAGCACGTCGCCGGCGGCGTTCATCATGCGGTAGACGCCGGGCGCGTTGGGCAGCCGCTTGACCAGCGTCTGGATCACCTCGGCGCCGACCATGCCTTCGGCGTCGCCTGCATGAGGCGTCCAGTCGATGGCGGTGAAGGCGACATCGGGACCCGCAGGTTCGACGATCTCCTCGACCGCCTCGTCCTCGAGGTCGATATCGGGGGGCAGATCATCGGCGCCGCCGCGCGGCTTGTTCTTGTGATCCAAAGGACTCATTCCATCATGCCTGTCACATCGGGCGTCTGCCATGCAAGATGCTGGCCGCCATCGAGCGCAATCATCTGGCCGGTGACCGAGCGCGCGGCCCAGAGATAACGGATTGTGGCGCCGAATTCCGGCAATTCCGGGCCGCGCTTGAGGATCAAGCCGTCGACTTGCGCGGCAAAATCGCCGTCGTCCTGGCGTGTGTTCTTCAAGGTCGGCCCCGGACCGATGGCGTTGACACGGATGCGGGGACCGAGCGCCTGTGCCATCATCTGCGTTGCCGCCCACAGCGTCGACTTGGACAGGGCATAGGAGAAATAGCGCGGCGTCGGCCGCCAGACGCGCTGGTCGATGATGTTGACGATCAGCCCCTCCTGCCCCTCAGGCAACGCCCGGGCGAAGTTCTGCGCCAGCAGCGCGGGTGCCTTCACATGCACTGCAAAGTGCCGATCCCAGGCCCGCCAGTCGAAATCCAGAACCGAATCGTCGACGAACAGCGACGCATTGTTGACCAGCAGCGAGATCGGCCCGAGCGCTGCTTGCGCCTGGCCGACGAGGTCGCCGACGGCGTCCATATCGGTCAGGTCGGCGGCGATCACGACGGCGCGGCCACCCCTGGCATTGATTCCGGCAGCCAACGCATCGGCTTCGGTACGCGAGCGGTTACAATGGATGGCGACGGCAAACCCGTGGGCGGCGAGATCCTCGATAATTGCCTTACCAATCCGTTTGGCCCCACCCGTCACCAGCGCCGTGGCCGTGGCTTTGCTCATATAGTGTCAATCCTCAATTTCGGCCCGAAAAACGGTGCCGGCGAAATATGGCCCGGCATGCGTTAAATGGCGTTCGCACCTTGGGCAGCATTGTGGCGAAACGGCCTTTTCGGCGTCTCGACTCGCTTGAACTCGGATCCGCCCGACCGGAATATAGGGCGCTGGACTCCTTGCACCAAGCGGTGTGCAGCGCAGCACGGGACGGCTCCTGCCATTTCGCTGTTGCGAAGATGCAACGTCAAGTTTCTGCCTCATTCGTGCCGGGGAATGACCCAAGTTCAGGTTCGGTTCAGCCGCATTTTGACACGACATTTGGAACCGGCGAACGCCAGATCCGTTTCACCCCCCGGACGGGTAGATGGCGGTCGTGAGAAACAAGCCTGTGTCCTGTGGCTTAAGGAGTAAAGAACAATGCAAGCCAATTTCAAATTCGCACGGCCGCTGGCCGTGGCGCTCGGGCTCTTCGCCCTCAGCGGAACTGCCTATGCCGCGGACGTCGTCCAGGAAGAGCCGCCGGCACCCGCGCCGGTCGCCGAACTTCCGGTCGCTTCGTGGGCCGGCCCCTATGCCGGTCTCAACGTCGGCTATGGCTTCAGCGGCCGTACGAAGGAAAAGGATTTCGGCGTTGAGACCGATACCAAGGGTTTCGTCGGCAGCGTCTTCGGCGGCTACCAGTGGCAGCAGGAGAACTTCGTTTACGGTGCCGAAGCCGAACTCGGCTACAACGGCGTGAAGGGTGACGATAACGGCATCGACTCCAAGGCTGGCTTCGAAGGCTCGCTGCGTGCCCGTCTCGGCTACGCTGTGACCCCGGAAATCCTGCTCTATGGCACCGGCGGCCTCGCCGGCAGAAGCCTGAAGGTGGAAGACACCGTGCTTGGCACCAGCGACACCGCAACCATGCTCGGCTGGACCGCCGGCCTCGGTACAGACATCAAGCTGACCGACAATGTGTTCGGCCGCGTCGAATATCGTTACACCGACTTCGGAAGCAAGGACTTCGGCGGCGGCATTGGCAATGTCAAGGCCACCGACAACCGCGTCACCTTCGGCGTTGGTATGAAGTTCTAAGTCGTTCAAGCCACGACACGAAAAAGCCGGGCCTCGCGCCCGGCTTTTTTTGTGCCGGAATGATCCCGCGGGAGCCGAGGCGATTTCACCGGGGAAATCGGGGCGATCACCCGGGGTGATCAAGCGGATCACCGGGTTGATTGAGCGGATCACCCGGGAATGCAGGGCTTCAGTTCTGGAAATTTCTCGTCGAAACGCGCTGCCCAGCGCGTCAGCCGGGCGCGGCCCTTTTCCCATTTTCCGGCGAAGCGCAGAGACAGATAGCCAAGACAGGCGCGCAGCGCCATTTGGCCGGCAGTGATTTTCTTCGGCAGCTTCGGCGGGTTGGCGTTGAGCAAATCGAGTGCTGCCGTGATCTTTCCCCATTGGCGGTCGAGCCAGGGCTGGTAGACCATCTCGTCAGGCCGCGTGCGCCGCTCATAGACCATCGACAGCGCACAGTCGCAAATGCCGTCCGCCAATGCCTCCAGCACTTCCGCCTCGAGCCGCTTGTCGGGATTGCGCGGAAAAAGCGCGCTCTTCGACAAACGGTTGAGGTGCTGGATGATGGCGCGGCTGTCATGGATGGAGCGGCCGTCATCGAGCACCAGAACCGGAATCTTGCCGAGCGGGTTGGCGATCATCAAGTCGGCTGGCTTCTCCTCAGTCTTGATCGGCACCAGATCGACGGCGATGCCGGCATAGGCTGCTGCCATTCGCACCTTGGAACTGTAGGGGGAAGACGACGCGTAGAGCAGCTTCGGCATGAATCGGTTTCCTGTTTTGCGGCGGGCAGTGTTGACCGATCAGGCGCGATCGAGCAATGACCCAAAGCGGAAAACCCGGCGGCGGGCGGCAAGACCGAAAAGCCTCACGGCAACCTTTGATGCGCATCGTTGACACAGAGAAAGCTCCACCGGACTCCGCCCTACGGCGAAGTCCTGGGAGCTGCGAAAAGTTATCCTCCGTCTGCCTCTGTTCTCGCCTTCCGAGTGCCGAAGCAACGAGCGGGGCGCCTGTCGGGCACCCACCCTTGACTGTCTCGATACTGCCCCCGGCGAGGGAGACGCGATTACTTCTTGCCGGACTTCGCGGGTGCTGCCTTCGGCTTAGCCGCGGGTGCCGCTTTCTTCACCGGCGCTGAAGATTTCGCTGCCGCCGCCTTCTTTGCCGGCGGAGCCTTGGCTGCCGGTTTCTTGGCAGGTGCTGCCTTTGCAGCCGGCTTCTTGGCAGGTGCTGCCTTCTTCACAGCGGGTTTTGCCGCAGCCTTTGCAGCCGGCTTCTTGGCCGGCGCCGCCTTCGCAGCCGGCTTAGCCGCTGCCTTGGCAGGAGCTGCCTTCTTCACTGCAGGTTTTGCCGCTGCCTTTGCCGCCGGCTTCTTGGCCGGCGCTGCCTTTGCCTTGGGCGCGGCCGCCTTCGGCTTGGCAGCAGGTGCTGCTTTCTTGACTGCAGTTGCGACCTTCGCCGTCGCCGTTTTTACGGGTGCTTTCTTTGCCGGTGCCTTGGACGCCGGCGCTTTGGATGACTGCTTAGCCATGCGATGCCCCTTCCGTTGTGCCGACGGCCGTAATGACCCGGCGCGCTCATGCATATCTGACTCGCGGCTTGCTAGCCAGCGAAGCAATAGACTGATTTTCGCAGCTTAAATTTTGGTTACGGTTGGCACATGATCGTGCTGATCATCGTAGAAATCCGCTGTTGATCTTCGACCATTGCCCAAAGTGTACGGCTGACACTCTCCACACGCTGCAACCGTGGAGCTGTGAAGATCAGCCTCCAGCTTTGCGCGCCGATCTCCGGCCCCGGTACGATGACCTGCTGCTTCAACGGCGCGATCATCTCGTGCAAGCTGGCGATCTACACGGATCATGATGGCCAATCGACGCGTCACCTTGTCAAGCATGATATCAGCGTTCGCTCTTAGGTCAGTTGACAGATCACTCTACCTCACAGAGTATTCTGCGCGAGCTATGCGAGTGCTTCAATGTTGATCACACAGGCGCAAGGGGCGGTGTCGCTGTTCGAGATTGGCGCGACGGCGCCTCCTGGCGGCCGCACCGTTGGTGGTCTCCGGCGTCGCCGCATTGGAGCTGACTGATGAGTGCCGACGAAATCATCCACCAAAGCACTCGGCTCAGGATCATGGCCACCTTGAACATGCTGGAAAGGCGGGAAACGTTGGACTTCAGCCAATTGAAGGCCATCCTGGACGTCACCGACGGCAATCTCGGCGCGCATCTCGATACGCTGGCCAGGGCCGGCTATGTCGACATCGAAAAGCTGTTCGTCGGACGCCGGCCGCAGACGCGCGTCAGGGCGACGACGAGCGGACGGCGCGCGTTCCGCGGCCACGCCGCTTTCCTACACAAAATCCTCGATCATGCCCAGGCCGCGCCGCGCAGGAAATAGCGCGGCGATCACGCGTATCTCCACGCGCGGCGACCATGGCGGCGCCGGCACCGATCGTCACACCTGCCGCGCGGTTCACCCGGCACGATCTTCGGCGCGACGATACAGGGCCATCTTGGCCACATCCGCCTCGGCGATGATCCGGTCGACGCCGGTGCGTGGACGCGCTTGCCCGCAGCCGATCAAGCCGCAGGCGCGAAAAAGGATCGAAACGGGAAAGCGATCTTAGCGCAGGACGCGGCAGCGGCCGTTGTAGACCATCCAGCGGTCGAAGCCCGAGACGCAGAATTCGACGTTATCGCCGATCGAGGCGAAGCCCTGGCCTTCCTCGATCAAGTACCAGATCGTGCGGTCACGGCCATCGGAGAGACTGACGGTGGCGCCGCAGTAGCGGCGGCCGATCGGCCAGGTGTCGTTGGCTGGCAGATAGCGGTGCTGGTGGATGCGCTGAAAATCAGTGATCTGAACGACCGGCAGATGCGGCACGTGATGTACCTGGTAGGAGAAGCGGCTGGTGATCTTGTTCAGCACCCAGGCTTCGCCACAGACGCCGCTGTCCTCATCGGAATAGACCGTGAGATCGGCCGCCTGCACGGCCTGGGTGACGCCCAGAGGCGCGGCAAGCGGGGTGCAGAGCGAAATCAGGGCGGCGAGTGCGGATTTGGCGAAGCGAGTCATGACAGCCTCTCAAGGTCGATTGCGCGCACTGTGCGGATTCGCTTGGCAGCGGTCAAGCGGTTGTGCAAACAATGGTTTCCCAGGTTGAAACAGCGTTGGCCAGAGCCGGACTTGCGTGGATCGGAATCACCGCGGCCCGTTGATAGCCGGCCCGAGAGAGCGCGGGCCCTGGGTCGTAAAAGAGTTCCGCCCTCCTGGCGCCGAACGGCGATATCCGAAGCCCTTCGCCGTCAACCCTGCTCGCCTGCCAGCCATTCCAGCGACCAGTGCGCCGGCCTCCCTACCGCAAGCAGCCGGTGCAAGGCCGGCAGCAGCATCCGCAGTTCGCCCTCCAGCGTGAAAGGCGGGTTGACTACCAGCAGGCCGCTGCCGTCTAGGCTGGGCTCCGAAGAGGCCGGCCTGATCTCGAATTCTATGTCGAGCAGCTTCGGGATGCCGGATTGCTTGAGCGCCTTCCTGAAGGCAATTATCGCCTTGCGGTCCTTGATCGGATACCACAGCGCATAGATGCCGCCGGGCCACCGCTTGTGCGCCCTTATGAGCCCGTCGACGAGGCGCTCGAACTCACCCGTTTCCTCGAAGGGCGGATCGATGAGAACCAGGCCGCGCTTTTCCTTCGGCGGCAGATGCGCGCCGAGCGCCAGCCAGCCATCGAGCTCGATTATCCGGGCCTGGAAATCGCCGGCAAAAAGCGTCCTCAGCTTCGCCACATCCTTGGGGTGCAGCTCGATCGCCGTCAGCCGGTCCTGCTTGCGCAGGAGATGACGCGCGATCAGCGGCGAGCCCGGATATTTCTGGATGCCACCCTCCGGGTTGAGCGACCGCACCGTCTCCAGATAAGGCGCAAGCAGTGCTGCTACCGGCGCTGCAAGCTGGGCATCGATCAGCCTGCCGATGCCGCCCTGCCACTCACCGGTCTTCTGCGCTTCGACCGAGGACAGGTCGTAGCGGCCGATGCCGGCATGGGTGTCGATGACCCGAAACGCCTTGTCCTTCTGCTTCAGATACTCGAGCAACCGCGTCAGCACGACATGCTTGACGACGTCGGCGAAATTTCCGGCGTGATAGGCGTGGCGGTAGTTCATGGTTCGGTGCCGTTATGCATGTCGTTGTCCCAAAACCGCTGCACACTTGTGGGCGACATGCATCAGCCCCTGCCCCAGCGAGGCGGTGGCTGCGAGTTCGGATTTTCCGGCCGGCCGCCATGAGTACGCAAAGTCAGCAAAAACCCGATCAAGCCGACCGTCATCAGCGAGAAGCCGACCGGCCGCGCACGGCTGTCGATCTCGCCGACACCCGAGCGCAGGATCAGATCGACCGCTCGCATCGGTATGTCGTCGGCATCACCCTGTCCGACGGTGAAGACATAAGGACCTGGGTTGACGTTCTCGATCACTCCGGCCTGGTCGCGAAAGATCTTGTCCGGCAGCTGGGGGCTGGCCTGGCGCGGATTGTCGGAATGGTTGAACTGCAGGGTCGAGGCGAGCACCGTGCGGCCACCGCTGGCTGCGGTCAGCGTCAGCACGGTGCGCTGCTGCGAGACGATGCGCTCGGCTCTTGCGGTCAGGTCGACCAGCACCCGCACCCGCGCGTCGCGACTGCCGAGCGGCACCGTCAGGGGCTTGAAGCGGCCCTGCTCATAGACCCGCCAGGTGCCGATCTCATGGCCGGAGAAATTGCTCATCGCCCAGGGATAGATGACACCGATGCCGGTGCCGGCGAGCAGGATCAGGACAAACACAAAGCGCATTCACATCACCACAGGCTATCGTGACCTTGCCAATAGCGCCCCGACGGCCAAAAGGCGATGGCCAGGTGTTGCAGCTTTCGGGCCGCTGGAGCGGGATCACTCGGGGCAGCAACCAGATCGGCGGCGGCACGGCAAGGCAGGCAAGCTTCTACCTATGCGCTCAAACGCAATTGCGATAATGACTGGCATTCCCTCGACGAAATGAATGCGCGTGTACGCTTTCCGGCAAGATGGGGACCACTGGCCCGGGCGCGCGCCTCAAATTGCTTCACCTGTTCTTTGTTGGAATTCCTCGCTGCCCAGCTCTCATTCTGCCTTAAAACGAGATGCCGCGTCCGCCCGCATTTTTTCCACGAGCGAGCCAATACACTGATTCATAATGAGGATCGGCCTTGGGCGCCTATGACTCGGGCTCGAGAAGCCGGCACCCGGCCGTATGAACCATTCGCAAACAGATATGATTAAGGAATTGCTAATTTAGTTGACTATGATTTCCACAGGTATATTTTTGATATGTTGGGATGTGCAATTTGGGCGAGCAATCGACGATGATGGCACCAGACGTGTGATCGCGATTTCGGGGCACAGAGAACGCTGAGCGGCAACACATAGATCGTGTAGCGGAACCAGCTTCGCGAACCCCAAAGAACAGTTAACGCACATCAGCGATGGCGACTCCGCAGATGCGGAGGGTTTGCCACGTTCTCATGGACGTGGCCGGGCAATGCTTTGTCCGGCCAGGCAATAGCGTGTGCTGTGGGTAAGAGGAAACCATGAGTAAGCTTATCAAGGTCCTTAAACTGGAATCCGACTGCCAAAGGGGCGCCAACCAAAACCGAAGCCGCGCCCTGGTCGCCGGAGGTGCTGGATTTTTAGGTTCGCATCTGTGCGAACGCCTTCTGCGGGACGGATACGACGTTGTCGCCCTGGACAATTTCCATACCGGCAAAAAAAACAATCTCAATGCCCTTCTGCGCAATCCGAGATTCATGTGCATCGAGCACGATATCGTCAATGCACTGCCTTCGGGTCTTCGGTTCGATGAGATCTACAATCTCGCTTGCCCTGCCTCTCCGCCGCACTACCAGGCCGACCCGATCCATACCTTCAAGACAAGCGTGCTCGGTTCGCTGAACCTCCTGGAGCTCGCGCTCCAGAACAATGCCAAGATATTCCAGGCCTCGACCTCCGAAATCTATGGCGACCCTTTTGTGCATCCACAGCCCGAGAGTTACTTCGGCAACGTCAATACGCACGGACCGCGGTCCTGTTACGACGAAGGCAAGCGCTCGGCCGAAACCTTGTTCTTCGACTATTCGAGAACGTATGGCCTCAATATCCGCGTCGCCCGCATTTTCAACACCTATGGCCGCCGCATGCAGCCCGATGACGGGCGCGTGGTTTCGAACTTCATCGTCCAGGCGCTGCAGGGCAAAGACCTGACCGTCTATGGCCATGGCCTGCAGACGCGTTCGTTCTGCTATGCCGACGATCTGATCGAGGGCTTTGTCCGGCTGATGAATGCGCCGAATGCACCCGCGCATCCAGTCAACCTCGGCAACCCCAGCGAATTCACGATCATGGAACTGGCGACACTGGTCATCGATTACACCAACTCCCGATCGAAGATCGTGCATCGGCCACTACCGATCGACGATCCCAGGCAGCGCAAGCCGGACATTTCCTTTGCCAGGGCCAATCTCGGCTGGGAGCCGAAAGTCGGGCTGCGCCAGGGGCTCGCGCGTACCGTCGAGTATTTTGACACCCTGCTTTACGGAGGCCAACTGGCCAAAGGAGCCACGGCTTCATGACCCGGCCGGCAATTCTGGTGACTGGCGGAGCCGGGTTCATTGGCAGCCACACCTGCAAGCTGTTGGCCTCCGCCGGCTATCTGCCGGTGGTTTTCGACAATCTAAGCCGCGGCAACGAGAAATCCGTTGCCTGGGGTCCGCTTGTCGTCGGCGACATCCGCAGCCAGACCGCGCTGCAGGCGGCGATGAAGACGTATCGGCCGACGGCGGTCATCCACTTTGCGGCGCTGGCCTATATCGGAGAATCCGTTCACCAGCCGGCCGAATACTATTCGACCAATGTGACAGGCACCGTCGCGGTGCTCGATGCGGCGCGTGCGAACTCAATCGAGAACATCATCTTCTCCAGCAGTTGCGCGACCTACGGCGTGCCGGAAGCGTTGCCCGTTCGCGAGACGTCCGCGCAAAATCCGATCAACCCATACGGGCGCACCAAGCTGATGGGAGAACAGATCATCGGCGACTATGCCTCCGCATACGGAATGAAATTCGCGATCCTGCGCTATTTCAACGCTTGTGGCGCCGATCCCGATGGCGAACTTGGTGAGTGGCACTCGCCGGAAACGCATCTGGTTCCCAGGGTGCTAATGGCTGCATCAGGACTCATCGACGAGATCGAGGTTTTCGGCACTGACTACGACACGTCGGACGGCACCTGCGTACGCGACTATATCCACGTCAGCGATCTGGCCCGTGCCCATCTGAAAGCCCTCATGCATCTCGAGGGTGGCGGACCAAGCCTGGCCGTCAACCTCGGCACTGGGCGGGGCATATCCATCAAGGAGATTGTCCAGGCGGTCGGCCGGATGACGTCAAGATCTGTTCCGGCCGTCTTCAGGAATCGGCGGCCGGGAGATCCGGCGGAGCTTTACGCCGACCCCGGAAGCGCACGCGAACGTCTTGGCTTTGTGCCGGAGCTCTCCGACATCGACACGATCATCAGAACGGCTGCCCCATTTTTTGGGCTGGACACAAAACCGATGAAGGAGGCGGCAGCGTCAGCCGCTGCTCGACAGATCAGAGATAGCGGGGGCGGCAGCTCGCGCGTTGGCCAAATCCGCTAGGGCTGCAGATATAAGGCGAACCGCCCAGGAACGTGCCACCACCGCCCGGAGTGAACGAGACCTTCACCGGCGCCGGTGTGCGGACTTCGAGCCGCTGCGGCGATGCAAAAGCGTAGGTTCTTTCAGTCGTCCGAATCGTGCTTGTCGTCAGGATCGGAGGCTCAACTCTGAGCGAACGCACAAAGAATCCAGCTTGGACCGGCTGTACAGCCTGGCTGCGGGCCGCGTGGACCACAGGCTGGATAAGGATCGAATCGGTCTCAGTCGCGTCCATACCCTGACAACCTGCAACCAGAAGACTCATTCCCACCGCCGCGGCAATAGATACGAAAGTATTACTTGGGCGAAATGCACCCTTTGCGTCGCTGTCCATCATTTATCCCTTGCTACCAAGTATAATCCAAGGGCGCGTTGCGACATACCATGCCTTCGCCGCTTTCACGCCGGATGAGTGACCATTCGCACATCACGCGTGAACATTAGACATCACTAATTATTAAATTTCATCAAACCCGTGTGGTAGGCCCACCATCTTGTCGTTCTGTCACATAGAATTGAATGCTATCATGCAGCGGTAGGGGCGCCGACCGCACGTGCCGAACGGCTTGATGCTTGACCATAAGCGATTCGCCGCTTCCTGGACAGGCGCCCGGCAAAGTGCAGCCTGCTCTCAGAACAGGGATGGATTTGGAGATTGTTCAACCCATCACGATGGGTCGGGAGCGGATTGCGAAAATCATCGGCTGTGTCATGGCTCATGCCGGCCATGCCGAACGGTACCACCAGAAACCAAGACCGGGCGCCCTCTGGCGCGAGTCCGCTTGTGCCTCAGTGCGGCTGAACACGGCCTAATTCTTGGAATCGACCAGCTTCCGGGCCTCTTCGAACTGCGCGCCCTTTGTGTCGCCTGTTTCGAACTTCCGGTGTTCGTCGGAAATACCCTCGGGAGATCGCTTGAAACTGTACCATTCCCCATCCGGGTCCTTGCGTTTCTCGACGTTCCCGCCCTGGATTCGGTGGCTGTAGCAGGTGCGATGCTGCTTGCCGGCGTAGCTCTTCGACCGCCAGGCGAGTTCCATGCACATCTTGCCGCCGCTGGTCACCAGCCATCTGCCCTCCGCGACTGATGCCGTGTCCTGCCCGGACGTCCAGGCCTTGAGGTGTCGGTCGCCCTGAGCGAAATAGGCCGCTCCGTTCTTCCATACCCATGTGCGGCCGGCATACATAAGCTGCAGTTCGTAAGGAGTTGGAACAGTTGCGCTATTCGCTTGCGCAGCTGCGCTGTCCTTGGCTGCGTAAGCCGTTCCAGAAAGGGCCGCCTGGCCGAAGACGGCCAGGAAAAACAGAAGTTGCGTGCAACTTGCGAACCGACGACGGTCGTTGTGCCGCCGACGGTCGACACCTGGCGGCGATCTGGTCGGAGCTATCTGCACCGTTGACATTCGCATGACTGCTTGACCAAGGGCAGCGCTATCGGCGCGACAGCCATGCAAACTATTTAACAGCCGCGAGAACCGCGATGTCAACGTTCGCGAGGCCAAAGGACAGCACTTATTCGAGACACGCATAGACCGCCGTCGTCAAATTAAGGATTGCGTCGTATACTTCCGCATCTTTGACAATCGCACGCAAGAGCAAACCCGCGGACGTCAGAGGGGACGCGGTTTCAAATGACAGACGACCCGGAATTGAATCAGGCTGAGGTTCGGCAATACCTGCCGCAGTCGACCGGCTGGGACACGGCTGCTCGTAGCTATCTGGTCCCCAACACGGCGATCTTGCTGGGGATCCTGTTCATTGCGGTCGTATTCAGGTTCCACGACATAACCTTGCCGCTGGTCGATGCCTTCAGCTGGCGCGAGACGAGCACAGCAATGATGGCAGACAATTTCCAGCAGCGTAGCTGGAATATCTTCTTCCCGGAGGTCAGCTGGACAGGGCCCGGGCCAAGTTACCAAGGCCGCGAATTCCAGATCGTCAGCTATCTCACCGCCCTGCTCTATCAACTCTTCGGCTGGCACGACTGGTTCGGCCGGATGATTGCGGCCTTCTTCGGCCTGGTGACGGTGTTTTCGCTGCACAGATTAACGGCGCTATGCTGGGGCGAGACGCACGCCCATGCGGCAGCCCTTGCCTATGCGCTGATGCCGGCGGCGATCATGATCGACAGTTCGTTTCTTCCCGATCCCTCGATGCTGGCCCTGGTGACGCTCGGCGTCTGGCTTTTCGCGAAATACTGGGCCGGCGGCAACGGCCGGCTGTTGCCGCTCGCCACGGTCAGCTTCTCGCTCGGCGTGCTGTCAAAGCCGCCGGGCCTCGCCGCCGGCGCCGTCATCTTCTACCTGATGGTTTGCTGGTTGCTGGAGAAGAAATGGAAGCCGGCGACCAGGGTCTTGCTGTCGGGGCTTTTGAGCCTAGCTATTATCGGCGCCTATTTCAGCTGGGCCATCTATCTCGGCCATAGCTATCCGCCGTTTCATGTCGCGGGTAGCGGCTATATCTGGGATTCCGGCTTCTGGACATTCTTCAGGAACAGCTTCTACTTCAAGTCCGTGTGGAACACCTCAGTCTGGTGGTTCTACGGCTATCCGTTCATGGTGCTGATGGCGGTCGGCTTCTGGATGCCGCCCAGACCCACCAAAGACCCGAAGCAACGCGCTCTTTCGGCCATTCCCTATGTTTGGCTGGCCGCGGCCATGGTCGTCTATCTGGCGGCGGCGCGCGAGATCACCAGCAATCCCTGGAATTACCACATCTTCCATGTGCCGTTCGCGATGTTCTGCGGCCGCGGCGCGCTTCTGCTGGCGACGCTTGCATCGGGAACCGCCCTGTCGCCGGCGGTCGTGCTGCGCTCGATCTGCATCGCGGTCGTCACACTCGTGTGGTCGACCTTTCCCCTCATCAGGACGATGAAGGCGCCAATCGCCATGAACGGCAAACTGCTCGGCGAGGAATTGGCGCGGTTGGCGCGCCCGGGCGACCTCGTCGTCGCTATCGCGCCCGAGGCCGGCGATCCCGTCGCAGTCTATTACAGCAGGGCGCGCGGCTGGGTGTTTCCGCCTGGCGGAGGCGATGTCGAATGGTCGAAATTCGTCGCGGACGACGCCACTGCGATCGCGCAGCTCGAGGAGTTGCGCGCGCAGGGCGCGGACCTGTTCGGCACGGCCAAGAACGCCGCCGACAAGCAAGATCGGTTGTTCGTCGAGCATCATGACGGGGTCATCGACTATCTGGACAAGACCGGAACCAAGCTTGTGGATTCGGATGATTTGCTGGTCTATAGGATCACCCGTCCATGAGAACTGCGACGGTCCGGGGCTGTGAGCCTTCGACAAGAAGCGGTCCGACGGTTCTGCGGCCCCGCATTCGCCTGCGGAAGGCAAGGCGACGGACCAGGCGAAGCGATCCCTGATGACGCCAGGGATATTCGGGCGCACCGACGCTGCCGCTGGAACTCGGCGGAGAAAACCGGCGGAGAATTGGTTGAAAAGAGCAATCTCGATAGTCGTGACGCTGGCCCTGCTGGCCTGGCTGGCCAGCGACTCGCGCTGGCGCATGGTCGGCGACGCCTTCGATCGCATTACGCCCGGCACGTTCGCTGTGGCGACGATCGCGTTTTTCGTCACCTATGTCTTGCGTGCGCTGCGCGTCTGCGACGAGTTCCGCGACGAGGTGAATGGCCGTTTCGGCGCCTGCCTGCGCATTATCCTGATCCACAATGCGATGATCAACGTCGTCCCCTTCCGTGGCGGCGAGACGGCCTTCCCGCTGCTGCTGCGCCAGGTCTTCGGCGTACCGATCATGCGCGCCAGCGCCTCGCTGCTGTGGTTCAGGCTGCAGGACGCCTTCGTCGTCGGCGTGCTGGCCCTGGCGGTTTGGCCGCGTCTGCATCCGGCGACAAGGATCGCCGGCGTGACCGCCTTGATCGCCGCCGCCTGGTACCTGCCGCGCTGGGCACGCGCGCCGCATGACTGGGCTGGGCGCGGCAGGATCGTTGCCAAGCTCGGCCTGCTTCGCGACACCTTCACCGAGGCGACCGGGCGCTCCCGCTACGGCTGGTGGTGGACAATCGCCAACTGGTCTCTGAAGCTCACCGTGCAGGGATGGCTGCTGGCGCTGGTATTGGGGACATCGTTCACCACCGCATTTCCCGGCGTCGTCGGAGCCGAAGGCGCCGCCATACTGCCAGTGCAAGGCGTCGCCGGCTTCGGTACCTATGAGGCGGGTGCGGCGGCGGCGCTGCTCACCTCCGGAATCGCGATGAAGAGCGGCCTGCAGGCGGCGCTGGCGCTGCACCTATTCATCTTCTGCTCGGCTATCGTCACGGGCGCGATCGCCTGGCTGTTTCCCTCGAAATCGACGCTGCCGGGGAACCCGGCTGTCGGACCTGCAAGGAAGCCATCACAATGAACATATTGCCCATCCCTGCTTCGGGACTGCCTGACGGCGCAGTGATGCCGGACCATACGCTGTCCATCGTCGTACCCATGTACAACGAGGCCGAGAACGTCGAGCCACTGCTGGCACGAATTCACCAGGCGATGGAAGACTACGGCCGGCGGTGGGAGGTCGTGCTGGTCGATGACGGCAGCACCGACGCGACGGTGAGCGAGATCAGGCGCCGGGCAGCGCATTACGGCCCGCATGTTCACGCGGTCGAGCTGGTGCGCAACTACAAGCAGACCGCCGCGATGCAGGCCGGCATCGACGCAGCACGCGGCGACGTCATCGCCACGATCGACGGCGACCTGCAAAATGATCCCTTCGACATTCCGCGCATGGTTTACCGCCTGCTGAGCGAGGATCTCGACCTGGTGGTCGGCTGGCGCAAGGACCGCCAGGAAGGCTTTTTCATGCGCAGACTCCCCTCGCGTATCGCCAACGCACTGATCGCGCGTGTCACCGGCGTTCGTCTCAAGGACTATGGCTGCAGCCTCAAGGTTTATCGCGGCAATGTCATCCGCAGCGTCAAGCTCTATGGCGAGATGCACCGCTTCATCCCGGCTTGGCTGGCCACGGTGACGACCCCCAGACGCATCGCACAGGAGGTGGTGACGCATCATGCCCGCATCCACGGCGAGTCCAAATATGGCATTTCGCGCACCTTCAGGGTCGTTCTCGATCTGGTGTTCATGTATTTCTTCATGCGCTATCGCACACGTCCCGGACATTTCTTCGGCGGCATCGGCATCGTGCTTGGCGCGCTGGGATCGTTGATCCTTGCGTACCTGCTTTGCCTGAAGTTGTTTTTCGCGCAGGACATCGGAACACGCCCGATGCTGTTCACCGGCTTCTTCCTGCTTATCGCGGGGGTGCAGATGGTGACGTCGGGCGTGCTGGCCGAGATGCTGGCACGCGTCTATCACGAGGCGAACGGAGCATCGGCCTATGTCGCGCGGCCGCAGCCGGCTTCCGACAACAATGACGGTTGGCACCGCCCTGGCCGGTCATCGTGACCCGATTGGAACACCCTAGAGGTTCCATGCCGATCGTGGTGACCGGAGCGGCGGGCATGTCTGCCGGCGGCTTGCGGATCGACGAAGTCGTCGGCAACATGAACGCCTGGTGCAATCCGGCACTGAAGGTGGCAAGGCGCAGCCGGCTTGCCGCCAGGAAGGTGCGGATCGAGCAAGGACTGGTTTGCCGAACCGTGTCGCCAGAATGATGATCGAAGGGCAAGAGGTAAGGCGCAACGCCTGCGCCAACCTCTTGCCCTTGACTCTCGCCCCCCGGCGAAGACCAGAGCGGCCGGCTCTTCACTCAAACCGCGCCGCCGCTTTTGCGTCTGATGTTCTAAACTAGAATCAGTAACGCGAACGGCAGCTGGCGCGTTGGCCGAAGCCGCTCGGGCTGCAAATCCAGGGCGAATGACCCAGGAACGGGCCGCCATTGCCTGGACTATAGGAAACCTTCACCGGCGCCGGCCCGCCGACCTGCTGCGGCCGCACGAGAGCCGCATAGATCTCCTGCCTCGTACGCGTCACGGTCGTCATCCGTGTCAGCGGTTTGCGATTGATCAGATGCAGCGGCTTGTTCTCGACGGAGTGCTGCTTCTTGCCGAGCGTATAAATCACGGGCTTGGTGCCGATCGAGCTGGTCTTGTTCGCATCCATGCTCTGGCAACCGGACGCCATCGAGATCAATGCAACAGCGGTAAATGCACAGGCGTATTTCTTGCCGATCCTTGCCCCGCTTACCATAAATTTCTTCATCGCATCCCCTGCCACAAATACAAGTCGCTGGAGCGCTGAGATCTATTTCTCTTATTATGTCTCCGCGCCACGTGAGCAGCCTATCGCCACTCACATCGTGGCCACATATTAGAGGAAGCTTATTAAGATTCAGGCAAACGACATGATGAGCGCGGTCTTTCGGCGCTCAATAAGATTTTATTAAAATTTGATCTTTTGAGCGCGCCGCCACTGCTGCGGTCGCTGGCCTGCTATCAAGCCAAATGCAGTTCAGGGAACTGTTTGCGCGCGTACGCCTCACGGCGTCAGCGCGGTGATACCCAGCCGGGATCGAAGTAAAAATTGCGGGCACCGATGTTGCCCTGGCCGGCGCCGGAAACCACATAGGCGATGCGTACGATGCGGAGGCCGCCGGCGCCCTGCTGCAGGCCATAGACGCCTTCCAGACCGCGATCGTAGAAGCCCACGGCCGGAACGGCGAGCGCCAGCGTGGCAAGCGACGCCTGCAAGGCGAATTTCGCGGCATTGGCACGCAACGGGATCCTGTTCTCGATGACGTGTCTTGCGACGATGACCACCACCAGAAGCCCATAGAGGAAGGCGTTGAAGGCGGCGAACCAGTAGAAGCCGGTGGCGTCGAAGGGGTGATCCACGAGCAGCACGGGCAGCGCCGCGCCGATCGCCAGCGCCACATAAGGAGCGAGGGCGCGGGCCGGCAGAAGGTTCTTTGGGCCGCTGCCCTTTGGGGTGACCCGAAAATCGACGAACGATTTGGTCAGATAGTCGCGGATCGACGACAGCGTGCCGGCGAGCACCCAGGGCCAGCGCGCGAAGAAGAGGAACAGCGTGCCTTCCCAGCTGATCGTCTTGGCCGTCATCGGGCGCGAGAAGCCGAACGCCTTCAGCATCATAACCAAGCCAACCAGGGCGACGGCGTTCGGCAGATAGTAGAAGAGGAAGTCGACATACATGACATTGGCGAAGTTGCGTCCGGTCGACAGCGCATAGATCGGCATGACGTACATCAGCAACGCAAAGACGGCGAACAGCGGATACCAGAGTTGGCAAAAGAGGAACTGGAACCTCATCCGCGGTGACAGCTTAGGGAGATAGCTCGGCGAATATTCGAGCAGGATCGTCATCAGGCTGCGCGACCACTGGAACTCCTGGGTGACGAGGTCGGCGAAGGTCTGTGGGCCGTCGCCATGGGCGATGGCGTCGAGCGCGTGCACCCCGCGCCATCCGGCCGCGTTGATCAGCATCGAAGTGGAGTGATCCTCCGCCAGTTCCGGACCCAGACCGCCAGCCTGCTTCAGCGCCTTGGTCCGCACGGCATAGTGCGAGCCAATGCAGAGCGGAGCTCCACCGCCCGTATGGCCGGACTGCAGAGGTCCGTGAAACATCCCTTCCGGAAACAGCCTGCCGCGCGCCGCCCAACTTTCGGCGGCATTGTTGTCGCAGATGCTCGGCGCCGACACATAACCGACCGCGGGATCGGCGAAGGGATAGAGGACTTCCCTGAGATAGGTCGGCGTCGGCACATGGTCGGCGTCCATCTGGGCGACGAAATCGTAATACTCATAGCCATAGTGGTCGTAGAAGAACGCCAGGTTGCCTTCCTTGCAGCGGGTGCGGCGCGGCCATGTCGTGCGGTGATAGTCTTCCCTGCCGCGCCGCGTCGAAATCAGCACGCCGCGAGCCTTGCACCAGTGCTCCGTCTCCTCGGAAGGATCCTCATCCGCCAGCCAAGTGTCATGTGGATAGTCCTGCGCAAGCATTGCCTCCAACGTGCGGGCAACCACGGCAAAGGGTTCGGATGGGGCCTTGGTCACCACCATGGCGACCCGCGAGCGCTTCGGGATCGTGTGAAGCTTGGACGGCTTTTTCGACGCATGCACGTTCAGGAGAAAGTACAAAGGCATGAGCGTGAGCCACACCAGAACGAGTGTCGCGAATGCGTATGGCCCGGCATGCTCGACATGCTCGGGCTTTAGCCACCAGATCCAGAAAAATCCGAGCGTGACGAACCAGAAAGCCAGCGCCAGTCTCAGGGTCCATTGCTGAGTGACCGACAGCACGGGCACCAAAAAAGGCCCTTTACGCGCAGTGGCGGCCAGAGCCGTCTTAGAGCGATGCGCTGCCCGTCTGCTCGCACGGCCAATGATGCCAGCTTGTACGGAAGCACCCATACAATTACCCGCCGCCACTTTGGGCTTCCGCCGACAAGTGGCTGAAGCTCGCAAAACCCGGGCAACAGAATCGGCCCACACTTTCTTAGTGTCAACTAAATTAGATATTAGGTAAGTATTTTTCTTGAGATCTGGTGAGCCTACGCTTGGAAGGCCTTGGGAGAGGAATAGCGCCATCGAGCGGCTTGTAGCGGGTGAGCCGGCAAACTCTTCGGCGCTGGAAATCCACCGACAGGATCAAGGCCGTTCGGAGGGGATCCGGCCAGAGGGCGGCGTCATCCATGGTGCCAATGCCATGGTTAAGCAACCATTAATTGTGCTTGACTCTTGGCCCTGACCGGCTCTTAAATTAGCTAGGGATGATATATCGGGATATTGACGCGAATTTGTGAGTATCGCGGCGAACTTCTCTCTGTAGCTCCTAGGTTTGGTGCAGCGAGAGATAGTTTTTGGGTGGCTCGGTGCGAAGGCTCGCACGCCCGCCAATGGTCGCTCCGAAATCCCGCAGATTCAGCCAATTGGACCGATTGGTTTTGGACAGTCGTGTCGATCAATCATCGATACGCATGGGCGAAGCTTTAACTTCCGCGGGAAGTTAAAGCTATGGAGGTCAGGCATGAAACGTTCTGCAGCAAATGCACTTGCAATCGCGCTTGCATTGGGCGGGAGCGCCGCATTCCCCACTGCAGGCGGCGCCGGCTCCGTCGCCGGGACAGACCCCGTTCAGACGAGCAGCGCCGCTTCGGCATTCGGATCCTACGATCCCTATGGCGACTTCAGCGCCGACAAGAGCGCCAGCATCGAAGAACTGTTCCTGCCTTGGGAGGACGTCGATCTGGCGACGCTGCCACTGGCCGATACGTATGCGCTGCAACGCGGCCGTTCGCTGCTTATCACTATTGAGCCGTGGACCTGGTCGAAGGACTGGCGCATCACCCCACCCGAATTGCGCGACGGCATATTGGGCGGCAAATATGACGCCAACATGCAGGCTATCTGCGACCTGGTGGGACAAATGAAGAGCCCGGTGACCATTCGCTGGGCGCAGGAAATGGAGGACACGAACGGCCGCTTCACCTGGGCCAACTGGGCTCCCAAGGATTGGATCTCCGCTTACAAGCGCGAAGTCGATCTTTGCCGCAAGGCTGCCCCCGCCGCCAAGTATATGTGGTCGCCCAAAGGCGAAGAGGGCTTGGAAAAATATTACCCTGGCGATGACTATGTCGATGTCATCGGCCTGTCGGTATTCGGTCTGCAGAAGAAGGACATTAACGAGGCCGGTCATGACCGTACGTTCGCCGAGATGCTGAAGCCCGGCTATGACCGCGTGGCAAGGTTCAACAAACCGGTCGTGGTTGCGGAACTCGGCTATGTCGGAAAGCAGGACTATGTCTCGAAGTGGCAGGAAGATACCCGTAAATCCTATGCGGAGTTCCCGGCGCTGACTTCGGTCGTCTACTTCAACCAGAAGGAAGTGTGGCCGTGGTTGGATGGCTATGGGCTGCCGGACTGGAGAGTGACGCAGCACGTCCTGCCGTAAGCGCATCATGCCGATCCATCTCCTTCCAGAACCAGCGGTTCGGGAAGATGGTTGAGGCATGGCATAAATCAGTCCGTGGGGGAGTTTGATGAAACGAATACTGGGAAATTGTCGCGGAGCGGCATTCGCCTGCTCCGTTGTGGTTCTTGCCTTCCATATCCCTTCGACAGCCGACGCGGCGACGACAATCGCCGAGCAGGCGCAAAAGGCCACCGTTATTCCTGACGATGGCGTCTACCGGATCTACCAGAACCATTCGTGGCTGTGGGCCAAGAAGGGCGCCGGGTTCTTTGCCGTCAAGCAGCGGCAATTCGACGCCTGGACCTACGACAAAGGCAATCCGGGCTATGGCGACGGCATGTGGTTTATCCCCGGCGGCGGCAAGTTGTGCTACCGTGCGCAATGGCATGGCTCCTGGGGTGTGAAGGGCTCGATGACCTGCTTCGAGCATCGCCAGGCAGGCAAGGTGATCTACAAGCGTAAATCACCTGATGGCGAGTGGTATGTTTTCAGGAGTTCGCATCGCAACCGGTCGGACGAATCCATGAAATTGAAATACGGAGACTACGTCACCAAGAAAATGAACCTGATCAAGGCAAAGCAGTAGATACTGTCTTCTGCGACGAGCCACTGGTCTAAAGCAGATCGGCTGAACGGTTCAGGCGACCTGTTTTAGGCCGCTGTTTTAAGCCTGTCGCTCTCCCAAAACCGAGGATACTTTGGGCGACATGCATTAAGCCTTGCGCTCCCAACGACGGTCTGGCGTCTGTTGCCAGTAAGTGACGGCATGGCCGGCGTCCTTCATCACCTTCCAGTGTCCCCGCGCCGCTTCGAGCTGGGTGGCATCGTGGCCGTCGAACAAGAACACCGCGCGCTCGTAGCCACCAAGGTCAGGCGGCACCGCGCCGTCAACGAGGAACCTTACCTTGGCCTGGTTGGGATTGCCGTCTCCGGTGGTCAGCAGGATCGGCTGCTCGCCGGGATATGCCTCACGATCGGTCGCGTGGGCGAGGAACGAATCGTCGCGGAAGGTCCAAAGATGCTGGTCGAGCGCATCACGGCGTTCCTCGGTGCCGGTCTGCACCACGGCGCGCCAGCCACGATCGACGCTGCGCTCCAGGAGGCCCGGCAGCGCATCCTCCAGCGTCGATTCGGTCAGGTGATAGAACAGGACGTCGGCCATCGCTTCGTTCTATAGTGATTGAATCGGATCACTGCTCATAATTGTCGCGCACCAACCGATCCAGCAACCGGACGCCGAAGCCAGACCCCCAGGACTGGTTGATCTCGTTCGACGGCGAGCCCATTGCCGTGCCGGCAATGTCGAGATGCGCCCAGGGCGTGTCCTTGACGAAGCGCTGCAGGAACTGCGCAGCGATGATGGCGCCGCCATAGCGGCCGCCGATGTTCTTCATGTCGGCGTTCTTGGAATCGATCAGCTTGTCGTATTCGGCGCCGAGCGGCATGCGCCACAGCCGCTCCTGTGTAGCGTGCCCCGCGGCCGTCAGCCTTTCGGACAGTTGGTCATTGTTGGAAAACAGCCCGGCATAGTGCTGGCCGAGCGCGACCATGACGGCGCCCGTCAGCGTCGCCAGGTTGACCATGAATTTCGGCTGAAAGCGGTCGTTGCAGTACCACATCGCATCGGCCAACACGAGGCGGCCCTCCGCGTCGGTGTTGAGCACCTCGATGGTCTGGCCCGACATCGAGGTGACGATGTCGCCGGGACGCTGAGCATGGCCGTCGACGGAGTTTTCGACCAGGCCTATGACGCAGACCACGTTGGCCTTCGCCTTGCGCGCGGCCAGCGCATGCATCAGGCCGGTAACAGCGGCGGCACCGCCCATATCGCCCTTCATGTCCTCCATGCCGGACGCCGGCTTTATCGAATTGCCGCCGGTGTCGAAGGTGACGCCCTTGCCGATGAAGGCAATCGGATTGTCCTTTGGCTTGCCGCCGTTCCACTGCATGACCGCCATGCGAGCGCCGCGCGGCGAGCCCTGCGCGACGCCGAGCAGCGCGCCCATGCCGAGCTTCTTCATCTCTTTCTCAGCCAGGATCTCAACCTTGACGCCGAGCGCCTCGAGTTCCGTGGCGCGGGCGGCGAACTCGACCGGCCCGAGTACGTTTGCCGGTTCGTTGACGAGGTCGCGCGCCAGCAGGACGCCGTTGATCACCGCCTCGGCATCGGTGAAGGCTTTTTTTGCCGCAGCCGGATCGGCAGTGTGGATGGTCACCTTGACCGGCTTTTTTGGCTCGGCCTTGCCGTCGTCCTTGTCCTTCCTGGTCTTGTACTTGTCGAAGGAATAGCTGCGCAGGAGAATGCCCGCCGCAAGGCTTGCCGCATCCTTGCCACTTGGCGACGCGCCGGCGACGTCGAGCACCACTGCCACCTCGGCCGCCTTGCGCAGCGACGCGGCAATGGTGCCGCCAAGCTTCAGCCACACATAATCGTCCAGTCCCGACACCTTGCCGGCGCCTATCGCCACCAGCCTGTCGAGCGAGGCCCCCTGCGGCGCCAGAACTTCCACCACGCTGGCGAACTTGCCTGTGAACTCGGCCACCGGAAAAGCCCGCTCCAGCGTCTTGCCGGGATCGCAAGCCTTCGCTGCATCGCTCAGACCGCCCTCATCCGCCGAGAGCACGAAGGCTGTGCCTTTTTTGCTCGACGCGGTCTGAGGTGCGGAGAATTTGGCGAAGGCGATCGACGGTCTTTGGCTCATAATGTCCTGCTTTCAGGGAATGCGCAGCTTTTGGGGAAGGGTACGAGACGATGCGCGACATTTGGTCGTTTTCTGGCATTTGGCAAGACTTTGCCGAATTCGCATCCCATATGACCTACGGAATCGATGGTGATTCTTCGCGGCACGGCACCGCTTTTCGCCGCAACCTGTTGTTAACCATCGATGTTCTCCCTTTCTTATCCATTCCCGCCGACACTCCGGCCCGCCGGGGCGGGTGACTTGGGACGGGAACCGGATCGACCCTCTGATGGAGCCAGTTGTGCAGGCGCTGCCGGACGGCTACCCTTGTGTGGTGGCATGATGCCGTTCGAAAAGATCGAGAAAAGCCTTCATGAAGGTCGTTGAACGCTACATCATGCGCCGCACTTTCGTGGTCTTCATGGCCGCGCTTGTCTGGACGCTGGCCATCGTGTGGACGACGCAAGTGCTGGCAAAGATCGACCTGGTCACCGACAGTGGCCAGTCGGCCCTGACCTTCTTCGAGGTCGCCGCCCTCATTCTTCCGTCCATCATCCCGGTCGTGGTGCCTTTCGCGCTGGTGGTGGCGGTCGCACAGACGCTCAGCGTCATGAATTCGGATTCCGAGCTCGCCGTCGTCAACGCCGCGGGCGCGTCGCGCTGGACGATCGTGCGGCCAATCATGCTTTTGGCGCTCGCGGCAGCCGTCTTTTCCTTTGCGGTCGACAACGGCATCGACCCCTATGCACGGCAGAAAAACCGCGCCCTGGTGGCATCGTCGCGCGCGGATCTGTTGTCGCTGATCATCCAGGAAGGCACCTTCCGCAAGATCGAAGACGGGCTGTTCCTGCAGGTCGGCGAGCGACTTCCCGACAATCGGCTGGGCGGCATCTTCGTCGCCGATTCACGCGAAGAAGGCGTGAACCTCGTCTACTACGCCAAGACCGGCAGCATCGTCGAACGCGGCGGCGAAAAGGTGCTGATGATGAATGACGGTGTCATCCATCGCAAAACGCTGACCGGCGATCTCTCAGTCATCCGGTTCACCTCCTATGCCTTCGACATGTCGGCCTTCATGGCGTCAGCTTCGACGGTGACGCTCTTGCCGAAGGACCAGACGACCCAGTACCTGCTCAACCCAAGCGCCAACGACAAAAGTTATCAGCAGAACCCCTATGAATACTTGGCTGAGGTCAACCAGCGATTTTCGGAATGGATGTATTCCATGGTCTTCGCGCTCATCGCGCTCGCGGTCGCCGGAGATGCGCGTTCGCACCGCGAGGCGCGCGTCAATCCGCTGATTACTGCCATCGGGATATCGCTGTTCGTGCGCTGGCTGGGCTTTTTTGCCGCCAGCAAGGCCGACGATATCCCGCAATATGCCTATATGGTTTATGGCATACCGGTCGTGGCTTCCGCGGTGGCGATCTGGTTCATCGTCTCCAACCGGACCATGGAGCTGCCGGTGGCCTGGGCGGACTGGATGACAAACTTCGCTACCCGCATCGGTGACAGCTGGAACGCTCTCAAACTGCGGCTGTCCGGGCGCGGCACTTCAGGGCAAGGGGTCGGCTGATGGGCTGGACGCTGGGCCGCTATTTCTTCTTCCGCTATGTGACGATCACTATCTGGTTCTTTATCGGGCTTCTGGCGCTGGTGTTCCTGATCGATTTCACCGAGCTGTCCGGCCGCACCACCGGCCTGCCCGGCTTCACCTACGGGACGGCAGTGGCCATCTCAGGCCTCCGAATGCCGATGATCATGCTGCAGACCGTGCCGTTCGTCGGTCTCTTCTCGGCGATGGCGACGCTGGTGTCGCTCAACCGGCGCTACGAATTGGTCATCGCGCGTTCCGCAGGCGTTTCCGCCTGGCAATTCCTCTTGCCATGCTGCATCGGAGCCTTGCTGTTCGGCGTCCTGTCGGTTGGCGTCATCAATCCGCTCGCCGCGCATGCATTCTCCTGGTCCGAGCAGATCGAAACCCAGCTGCGTTCCGGAAAATCGAACAAGGTTTCGGCCGATGCCGCACCCTGGATTCGGCAGAAAACCGGTTCGGGGGACACTATCATCGGCGCGCGGGCCATCTTGAACCAGGGTCTGGAGATGGCCGATGTCGTCTTTTTCGTTCTCGACCCGCAAGGCAACATCGTCGAGCGCAAGGACGCCGCCCGCGCCTTCCTGCGCGACGGCTATTGGGAATTGCAGGACGTCAAGACATTGCAGAACGGCACGATCCAGGCATCGGCAAACGATCGCGTGCCAACCAATCTGAAGCCAGAATTCGTGCAGGAACGGCTGGCGCGGCCCGAAACCATCCCGTTCTACGATCTGCCGGGAAAGATTGAAATTGCCCGTTCCTTCGGGCTCAAGGCAAATGCCTTTGCCATGCAGTTTGATTCGCTGGTGGCGTTGCCGTTCCTTCTCGTCGCCATGACGCTGATTGCGGCAACGGTTTCAATGCGATTTGCTAGGATGGGGCAGTCGGCGACGATGATTCTGGGTGGCATCATCGCTGGCTTTCTGCTTTATGTCGTTTCGGTGCTGGTAAAGGCATTCGGCGTGGCGGGATTCGTGCCGACTGTCGTAGCCGCCTGGGTGCCCGTCGTGGTGGCTATGTTCTTCGGGGTGACTTTCCTGTTATACAAGGAAGACGGCTAGTGAGAGAGGCGTTTTTGCCCAGCAACAGGCAGGCCCGGTTGGCGCGCCTCTATGCGGCGACCGCCTTGGCGTGCCTGCTTACCTGCGCCGTCCCGATGCCGGCCTTCGCGCAGGATGTTGGCGACATGGCGACAACGGTTCCGTCCGGCTCGCAGATGTTGCTGGCGGCCGATACGCTGGTCTACAACAACGACAATCAGACGGTGACCGCCGTCGGTGGCGTGCAGATCGACTACGGTGGCAATCGCCTTGTCGCCCAGCGGGTCGAATACAACCGCAACACCAAGCGGATGGTCGCGAGCGGCAATGTCGAGGTCGTCAACAGCGACGGCACCAAGATCAATTCGGAACATATCGACATCACCGATGACTTCGCCGACGGCTTCGTCAACGCGTTGCGCGTCGAAACCATCGACAAGGCGTATTTCGCCGCCGAAAGTGCCGAGCGCATGGGCGGCGTCCTGACCACGTTCCACAATGGCGTCTACACCGCCTGCGAACCGTGCGAGGACAAGCCCGACAAAGCGCCGACCTGGCGGGTCAAGGCGCGGAAGATCATCTGGAACGGCGAGAAGAAGACGGTTCGCTTCGAGAACGCGAATTTCGAGTTCTTCGGCTTTCCGCTCGCCTATCTGCCTGCATTCGAGATTGCCGACCCGACGGTGAAGCGCAAGAGCGGCTTCCTGATACCCGGCATCGTCTACAAAAACGATCTCGGCGTCGGCGTAAAGATTCCCTATTACTTTGCATTGTCGCCGACCTATGACCTGACCGTCACAGGCACCGGCTACACCAAGCAAGGCTTCCTCGGTGAGGCTGAGTGGCGCCAGCGCTTCAACAATGGCCAGTACAGCTTGAAGATCGCCGGAATCCATCAGCAGGATCCCAACGCCTTCCTCGACACGGCTGCCTTCCCCAGCACCGCCGGGCACAATGTCGATACGGGTGCGGCGGGCGATCCCAACAAATTCCGTGGCATGATGGGCACGCAGGGCCAGTTCGCTATCAATCAGCGCTGGAATTTCGGCTGGGACGTGCTGCTGCAGACCGACAAGAACTTCTCGCATACCTATAACATCGACAAGTACAATGCCTCCGTCCACCAGTCGTCGGTCTACTTGACGGGTCTCAACGGCCGCAACTATTTCGACGTGCGCGCCATGCATTTCGATGTGCAGGAGGATACGCTTAGCAGCAATGCCGCGGCGCGAAGCGGCCAGCAGCCCTGGGTGCTGCCGTCGCTCGACTACGCCTACATTCCCGACGTGTCGATGGCCGGCGGCCAGCTGTCGCTCAATGCCAACACACGGGTCATCAGCCGCGACGATCTCGACAAGACCTTCTTCGTCCCCACGCAGCGTGTCCCCGGTATTGAAGGCGAATCCGGGCGCCTCACCGCCGAAGCCGAGTGGAAGCGGAGCTTCGTCACCGATGACGGACTGGTGCTGACGCCGTTGCTGGCGCTGCAGGGCGACGTGGACTACCTCAAAGCGTCGTCGGCATCGCTCGACGCCATCAACAACATGGCAACAAATTTGGGCCAGCAGGACGACATGCGCTCGTCGTTTGCCCGCTTCATGGCAACCGCAGGCCTCGAGATGCGTTGGCCTGTGTTGTTTTCCCTGGCCAGCGGGTCCAGTCACGTGATCGAGCCGATGGCGCAGGTCTTCATGCGCCCGAACGAGCAGTATGTCGGCGGTCTCGCCGTCCCCAACGAAGACGCTCAAAGCATGGTCTTCGACGCGACAACCTTGTTCGAACGCGACAAGTTCTCCGGTTATGACCGCGTCGAAGGCGGTTCGCGCGCCAATGTCGGCTTCCGCTATTCCGGCTCCTACAATAATGGCTGGGGCACCAATGCCATTTTCGGCCAATCCTACCAGATCGGCGGCGAGAACTCCTTCGCCGCGCCGGATCTGGTCAATGTCGGGGCCAATTCCGGCCTCGACACGACCAAGTCCGACTATGTCGGTCTGTTCGGCATCAGCAGTCCCAATGGATTCGCTGCCTCGATCAGCGGCCGTTTCGACGAACAGACCTTCGAGAACCGCCGCACCGAGGTGAAAGCCGCCTATTCCGGCCTGCCCGTGTCACTGAGCGCCAAATACGCCTTCATCCAGGCCCAGCCCCTGTACGGTTTCACGACCGATCGTCACGAGGTCACGCTTGGCGCATCGACGCATCTTGCCGAGAACTGGCGCGTCTTCGGTACCGGAACTTACGACCTTCAGGAAAACCTGTTGGTCAGGGATGGTGTCGGCTTCGCCTACAACGATTCCTGCTTCACCTATCTGATGACCTACTCGCAGTCGCGCGACCTGAACACCAGGGAAGTCTCGCAGAGCATCGGCTTCAATCTGTCGTTCCGCACCCTCGGCGATTTCGGCTCGTCGACCAACGGCGTCGACACGATCCAGTAACAGTCGGCGACATCGTTTCGCCGCATAGGGCTGGCACGGATTTCGCGCACCTGGAAAAGCTGAAATTGGGC
The DNA here is from genome assembly GCF_040323315.1 of Mesorhizobium sp. M0047. Lineage (NCBI taxonomy): Bacteria > Pseudomonadati > Pseudomonadota > Alphaproteobacteria > Hyphomicrobiales > Phyllobacteriaceae > Mesorhizobium > Mesorhizobium sp. M0047. Next base: position 210,096 of record NZ_JAMYUW010000001.1, read on the forward strand.
GGAGCCGGGATAGAATTGGGATACCAACGATGAGGAAATACCTCTTTTCAGCAGGTTTCGCGTTGCTGGTGGCAGCGACGTCCCTGTCGCTTACCGTGATGACGCCACCGGCTTTCGCCAGCGAGATCAAATACGTCGTCAACGACATTCCGGTCACCACCGGCGACATCGCCCATCGCGCCGCTTTTCTGAAGCTGCAGCGCAAGAAGGGTGACGCCGGCCAGGAAATGATCGACCAGACGCTGCGCATGGCCGAAGCAAAGCGGCTTGGTATCCGCATCAGCGACGCGCAGGTCGAGGCGGCATATCAACGCTTTGCTTCGAGCAACAAGATGCAGCTCAGCCAGCTCGACGGCGTCATGGAGAAGTCAGGCGTCGGCAAGAGCCACTTCAAGGAATTCATTCGCGCCCAAATGGCCTGGAACCAGGCCTTGAGCGCGCGCTACCGTTCCGGCGATGGTACCGGTGCCGTTAGCGAACAGGATCTTGTCAGGAAGATGCTCGAAAAAGGCGGCGCCAAGCCGAGCGCTACCGAGTACATGCTGCAGCAGGTCATCTTCGTGGTGCCGGCGGCCGAACGCAGCGCAACGCTGGCTAAGCGCAAGCGCGAGGCCGACGCAATGCGTGCCCGCTTCAGCGGCTGCAACACGACCCGCGAATTCGCCAAGGGTCTGATCGACGTTACCGTTCGCGATCTGGGCCGGGTGCTGGCACCGCAGCTGCCGCCGGACTGGGCCGAGCAGATCAAGGCTACCAAGGTCGGTGGCGCCACCGTCACACGCGCGACCGAACGCGGCGTCGAATTCATCGGTATCTGCTCGTCGCGCGAAGTGTCAGACGACAAGGTCGCCCAGATGGTGTTTGAGAACGAAGGCTCCGGCGACAAGAACGCCGACGAACTCAGCAAGAAATATGTCGACGAGCTGAAGGCGAAAGCCCGCATCGTCAAGCGCTGACGTGGGCAGCCCAATGATTGCGCTCGCGTTGAGCGCCGGCGATCCGTCCGGCATCGGGCCGGAGATCGCCATCGCTGCTTTCATGGCGCGCGAGGCCGCCGCCCTGCCTCCCTTCTATCTGCTCGCCGATCCGGCGCTGATCGTGTCGCGGGCGCGCCTCCTCGGCATTTCGCTGCCGATCGTCGAAACGACACCATCACAAGCGGCGCAAGTCTTTGCCGGCGCCCTGCCGATCGTGCCGCTGACTGCCCACAGTATCGACAGCCCTGGCCGGCCCGACCCGGCCAATGCCGCAGCAACCATCGAGGCCATCGACCGTGCCGTCGCCGACTGCCTTGCCGGCGAAGCTTTGGCGGTCGTCACCTGCCCCATCGCCAAGAAGCCGCTCTACGATGCCGGCTTCCGCTTCCCCGGCCACACCGAATATCTGGCGCATCTGACGGCCCGGCACAGCGGCGTCGAGGCGATGCCGGTGATGATGCTGGCAGGCCCCGACCTGCGCACCGTCCCCGTTACCATCCACATTGCGCTGGCCGAAGTACCGAAGGCCCTGACCACCGAACTGATCGTCGCCACCGCGCGCATCACCGCCGCCGACCTCGCTCGCCGCTTCGGCATCGCAAAGCCACGGCTGGCCGTTGCCGGGCTCAATCCGCATGCCGGTGAAGGCGGCGCCATGGGCCTCGAGGACGAGCAGATCGTGCGTCCGGCAATCGAAATCCTGCGTGCCGAGGGCATCGATGCTTTCGGTCCCCTGCCCGCCGATACGTTGTTCCATGCCCGGGCGCGGGCCGGCTACGACGTCGCCCTTTGCATGTATCACGACCAGGCGCTGATCCCGGCCAAGGCGCTGGCCTTCGACGAGGCGGTCAATGTCACGCTCGGCCTGCCCTTCATCCGCACTTCGCCCGACCACGGCACCGCCTTCGACATCGCCGGCAAGGGCGTGGCGCGGCCCGACAGCCTGATGGCGGCATTGAAGCTTGCCCGGCAATTGGCCGACACGAACACGGGACCGGTTGCCGCATGAGATCGAAGGCATGAGCGTCGACGGGCTGCCGCCGCTGCGCGAGGTGATCGAGCGTCATGGGCTGCAGGCAAGGAAGGCGCTCGGCCAGAATTTCCTGCTCGACCTGAACCTCACGGGCAAGATCGCACGCACCGCCGGCGACTTGTCCGATGCAACCGTGATCGAGGTCGGTCCCGGTCCTGGCGGGTTGACCCGCGCCTTGCTCTCCAACGGAGCGCGCCACGTCATTGCCATCGAGCGTGACGAACGCTGCCTGGCAGCGCTTGCCGAAGTGTCCGACCATTATCCCGACCGGCTTGAGATTGTGTCCGGCGATGCGCTGAAGACCGATTTCGCGGCACTAGCCAGTCGCGCGGCCGGGGGCGGTGGCCCGGTAAAGATTGTGGCCAACCTGCCCTACAATATCGGCACCGAGCTGCTGGTGCGCTGGTTGACGGTCAGCGATTGGCCGCCCTTCTATACCTCGATGACGTTGATGTTCCAGCGCGAGGTCGCCGAGCGCATCGTCGCGCCCGCCGGCAGCGACAGCTATGGCCGGCTCGGGGTTCTTGCCGGCTGGCGGACGGAGGCGAGGATCGCCTTCGACGTGCCGCCACAGGCATTCACGCCGCCGCCGAAGGTCACCTCCTCGGTGGTGCATCTGGTGCCGCGCCTGGCTCCGCTGGCCGCCGAGGTGAAAAAACTCGGCCGCGTCACCGAAGCCGCCTTCGGCCAACGCCGCAAGATGCTGCGGCAGAGCGTGAAAAGCTTGGGGGGCGAGGCGCTGCTCACCCGTGCAGGCATCGATCCGACACGCCGTGCCGAGACGCTCAGCGTCGAGGAATTCGTGCGGCTGACCAATGCGGTGTAGTGCCGGCGGGTCTGGAAGCGTTTTGCTCGAGGCATAGATAATCTGGCGGACACGCCGGAGGACCAAAATGCCCGCCTATGTCATTTCCGATGTCACGATCCGCGACGAAGAGGCCATCGAGACCTACCGATCCCGCGCGGCGACCTCTATCGCCCAGCATGGCGGGCGCTATCTGGTGCGTGGCGGACGGGTAGAGACACTGGAAGGCATGTGGCATCCCGGACCGCTGATCGTCGTCGAATTTCCCGACATGGAACGGGCCAGGCGTTGGTACGCCTCCGCCGAGTACGCGTCGGCACTGGACGTGCGCGATGCAGCGCTCAGCCGCAACCTGATCCTGGTCGATGGCATAGCGCCCTGAAGCCGGTCAGCCCGTCTTCTCGTCCAACAGTCCCGAGACGAAGTCGAACAGGCCTGGCCGGCGATCGCGCCTTAGCCGCTCGGCGACGACGATGCCGCGCACTTCGGCGAAGGCGCGGTCGAGGTCGTCATTGACGATGACGAAATCATATTCCTTCCAGTGCTCGATCTCGTTGCGGGCGTTTTTCAACCGCGTCTCGATCACCGCCTCCTGGTCTTCGGCGCGGCGCTTCAGCCGCGCCTTCAATTCCTTCATCGATGGCGGCAGGATGAAGATCGAGACAATGTCGGCGCGCATCTTCTCCTTGAGTTGCTGGGCACCTTGCCAGTCGATGTCGAACAGCATGTCGCGTCCTTCAGACAGCGCCAGTTCGGCTGGCTCACGCGGGGTCGCGTAGCAATTGCCGTGAACCTCGGCCCATTCCAGCAGCGCGTCGGAATCGCGCAGCCGCTCGAACTCGCGCATCGTCCGGAAATGATAGTGGACGCCCTCGATCTCGCTGCCGCGGCGCGGTCTGGTGGTGACGGAGACCGACAGTTCGAGACTGGAATCGCTTTCCAGAAGATTGCGCGCGATCGTCGACTTGCCGGCGCCAGACGGCGACGACAGGACGAGCATCAGGCCCCGGCGGCGAATGCGGGACCCCAAATCCTTGGCAACCATCGGCTACTCCAGATTCTGGATCTGTTCACGAAACTGGTCGACCACCGCCTTCAGCTCCAACCCGATCGCGGTAACGGCAGCGGCATTCGACTTCGAACATAGCGTATTCGATTCGCGGTTAAATTCCTGTGCCAGAAAATCGAGCTTGCGGCCGATTGCGCCGCCGCCTTCGAGCAGTGCCCGACCTGATGCGATATGCGTCTTCAGCCGGTCGATCTCTTCGCGAATATCGGCTTTGGTGGCGAGGAACGCCGCCTCCATGTACAGCCGGGTCGCGTCCAGATTGGCGGAAGCGTCCATCAGCAGCCTGACCTGCTCGGCAATGCGTTCGCGGATCACCGCCGTCTCGCGCGACGGATCCGCCTCGGCCCGCAGCGTCAGCACCTCGATTATGTCGATATGGCCCGACAACAGAAAAGCCAGCGCGGCACCCTCGCTTTGTCGCGCCTGTTCGAGCCCTTTCAGGGCCACCTCGAGCGCGGCCATGATTGCGGCATCGAGCGCAGCCCTCGCCTCTTCGGTTTCGACAGTTTCGGGAATGTCGAGGACGCCGCGCAGCGAAAGCAATCCGTCTGATGTCGCGGGAGCAAAGCCGAATTGCTCCTGCAGCCGCTTGGCGAGCCCTGCCAGATCCTTCAGGAAGGCTTCATTGACGACCGGTTGCGCCAGCGCGCCGGCGGCGCGACCGATGGTCAGCGTCGCCTGGAAATTGCCGCGTGCAAAACGCTTCTGAAGTGTCTGCCTGACGGCTGGTTCCAGCCGCTCGAAGCCTGGCGGCAATCGCAGCCGTATCTCGACGCTCTTGCCGTTGACGGACTTGACCTCCCAGGCAATCGAGGTGCCTTCATGCTCGGCGACGGCACGTGCAAATCCGGTCATGCTCTGCAAATTCATATCGCCCACACGTCCCTGGCGCACACCCCGAAACCGGCTTTACGGCGAGGAGCAAGTGCGGCTTGAAAATGACTGCGCCGCAGACGCCTCAAAATAGGACGCGCGGCGCTTTTGCAAATGTCAGGGCGTCGCCTAGTGGGCAAGGCCCTTCTTTATTCTACTGGGCAGCGCCCGCGTCACCGCCGTTGTCGTCGCCATCGTCAGCCGGCCCAGCGGCCCCAGCGTCAGCGGGCTTGTCGACATTGCCGTCCCCGGCGCCACTGGTGTTGATGGTCTTGGCAGCCTCATCTGCCTGCTTCTTCTGCAAGGCGCGATAGCGGGCGACATTCTCATTGTGCTCTTCCAGCGTCGCGGCAAAGACGTGCCCGCCGTTACCATCGGCGACGAAATAGAGGTCGTCCGTTTTCGACGGATTGGCTACCGCCTCCAGCGCCGCGCGACCGGGATTGGCGATCGGCGTCGGCGGCAAGCCGTTGATCAAGTAGGTGTTGTAGGGCGTCTGCTTCTGGATGTCGGACTGGTAGATCGGACGGTCCGCCGGCTTGCCCTTGCCGCCGAACAGACCATAGATGATGGTTGGATCGGATTGCAGGCGCATGCCCTTGGCAAGCCTGTTCAGGAAGACGGCGGCAACCCGTGAACGCTCGTCACCTTTGCCAGTCTCCTTCTCAACGATCGAAGCCAGGGTCACAAACTCTTCGACGTTGGCCAGCGGCAGATCCGGCGCGCGCCGCTGCCAGACATCATCAACCAGCTTCTTTTGATCGGCCAGCAGCTTGTCGATCATCTGCTGGCGTGTCGCGCCGCGCGTGAATCGCAGCGTGTCGGTGGCGAGGCTGCCCTCCGAAGGAATGGTCGCCGGCATATCGCCACTCAAGGCAGTCTCGTCGGCGATGCGCTGCAGCGCCTGCTCGACCGTCAGCCCCTCTGGAACGGTTAGCGAATACATCACCGACTTGCCGCTCTTCAAAAGCTCCATGATGTCGCGCATGGAAGCCCTGGGCTTGATCTCGTACTCGCCGGCCTTCAGCGCGGAATCATTGCCGAAGGCGCGCACGCCAAGGCGGAAGATCCGAGCGTCGCTGACCAGTCCGCGGCGTTCGAGTTGGTCGGCGATGTCCTGGACACCGGTGTTCGGCTTGACCAGGAAGGTGTCGCCATTGGCCGAGGGGCCGGGTTCGGTGAATTCCTGCTTGCCGAAATAGACCGCGACGCCGGCCGCCAGAACCATCAGCATCACCGAGGAAATGACGAAGTTCATGAACACCACGAGTTGGCTGCGTGATGCTCGCGAGCGCTTCGGCGGCGGCGTGCCGGCCTCCGGCCGCAACGCCTCGCTGGCCGTTTTCGGCACGATCGGACTGGATGTCGCGGGCCGCTGCCCCAATTCTCCGTTGCTTGCCGGATTTGTGTTCATTTCGCCCTACCGTTTGATCGCCCAACGAATCCCCAGCGGTAGAGTAGGGGCGAATATGGCAAAATTGACGGCACGCCAAAGCGGCGCCCGCCAGCCGGACGATCAGCCATTGTAGCGCTGGAAGACCAGCGACGCGTTGGTTCCGCCAAAGCCGAAGGAATTGGACAGCGCCACGTCGATCTGGCGGGCCCGCGGCTTGTTCGGCACCAGGTCGATCGCGGTTTCGCGTTCCGGATTGTCGAGGTTGATGGTCGGCGGGGCGACATTGTCTCTGATGGCAAGGATCGAAAAGATCGCTTCGGCGGCACCCGCCGCCCCAAGCAGATGGCCGATCGAAGACTTGGTCGACGACATCGAAATCTTCGATGCAGCATTGCCGACAAGCCGCTCGACGGCGCCGAGCTCAATCGTGTCGGCCATGGTCGAGGTGCCGTGCGCGTTGATGTAATCGACATCGGCAGGGGCCAGCTTGGCCCGGTTCAACGCCGCCGTCATGCAACGGAAGGCACCATCGCCATCCTCGGCGGGCGCGGTGATGTGATGCGCGTCGCCGGTGAGACCATAGCCCGTGACCTCGGCATAGATCTTGGCGCCGCGCGCCTTGGCATGCTCGAGCTCCTCGAGCACGACAACGCCGGCCCCCTCGCCCATTACGAAGCCGTCACGGTCGCGATCATAGGGGCGCGACGCCGTTTGCGGCGAATCATTGCGTTCCGTCGACAGTGCCCGGCACGCGGCGAAGCCGGCGATCGACAGCCGCGTCACCGGCGCTTCGGCGCCGCCTGCCAGCATCACGTCGGCATCGCCCCACATGATCAACCGGGCGGCATCGCCGATGGCGTGGGCGCCGGTGGAGCAGGCCGTGACGACGGCATGATTAGGGCCTTTCAGCCCGTGACGGATCGAAACCTGCCCGGAGACAAGATTGATGATCTGGCCCGGGATGAAGAAAGGGCTGATGCGGCGGGGGCCGCGTTCCTTGAGGATCATCGCGTTCTCGGCGATACCTTCGATGCCGCCAATACCGGAGCCGATCAGGACGCCGGTGGCGCATTGCTCGGCGTGCGTCTTCGGCTCCCAGCCGGAATCCTTCAGCGCTTCGTCGGCGGCGGCAATCCCGTACAGGATGAAGTCGCCGATCTTGCGCAATTCCTTCGGCTCGAGCACGGCCTCGGGATTGAAGGTGGCATTGCTGCCGTCGCCACGCGGAATGACGTGGGCGATCTTGCAGGCAAGATCTTCCACCTCGAACTCGGTGATGCGCTTGGCAGCGCTGCGGCCGGTCAGCAATTCCTTCCAGCCGTGCTCGAAGCCCATGCCGAACGGCGACAACAACCCAAGGCCCGTGACGACGACACGCCTCATCGCAGGTCCTCCCCGGTGATGACTGCGGAAAGTGTCAGGCCGAAGCCTTGTCGATGTATTTCACCGCATCGCCGACGGTCAGGATGGTCTCGGCTGCGTCGTCAGGAATCTCGACGCCGAATTCTTCTTCGAACGCCATGACGAGTTCGACCGTGTCAAGGCTGTCGGCGCCCAGATCATCGATGAAGCTCGCCTGCTCCGTCACTTTGTCGGCATCGACCCCAAGGTGCTCGATGACGATCTTCTTGACGCGCTCTGCGGTGTCACTCATTTGGGCATCCTCGTCTTTTGTTTGTCTGTCTTCGTTAGCGGGCAGAATGCCGCTAATCAAGCTGAAAGATGGTCCTGCCGGAAACGCAACGGCTACGGACCGGTTTTTGCCCGAACCGCCGGGTTGCGGGCCGCATTACACGAAAATCGGCTGAGGTCCAAGCCGAAATGGGCCTTCTCCGATGACTTTGAGCGGGTTCCGACGCGACCCTGCTCCATCCCACCCGTCGCATATCAAAACGGGCTTCCTGGGCATGCCGACCACCCAGACGAAAATCAACATTGGAGATAGGCTGCTAACTGAAAAGTTACTCGGCCATGGTAGCGTCAATGATTCCGCCAAGAAATGGCGCCTCGGCGACGGTGGCGCCGGCTTGCGACAATAAGAAAAGGAGTGGACGCATGTCATCCTTGCTCAACAAAAATCGCCTGACAATCAAGCGCTGCCTAGTCGTACTGGCGGTTTTCGCACTTGGCATTCTGCCTGCGAGGGCATTGGAATCCATAAAGCTCCCAGAACCGCCGGACACAGTTGCATTCAATATCCAGAAGAACGGTGAATCGACTCCGATCACGTTGAGGCAGCTGGAGAAGCTCGGCCTCTATAAGATCACCACCCCAAGCCCTTTCGAAAGCGGCCAGCTTACGTTTGAAGGCGTCCTGTTCAGCGATGTGCTCAAGCTGGTTGGATTGGAGGGCAAGGATTCTGTTGTTCTGCGAGCCGTCGACGACTATGTGCAGATAATTCCGAGAGAGGACTGGACCGACGGTCCTCTCCTGCTCGCCACGCGACAGGACGGAAAGTTGCTGACCCGACGCACCCAGGGCCCCACCCGGCTCGTATACCCCCTCAATGACTATCCCGGCTTCGATACGCCGATTCGCAAACCACGATGGGTCTGGCTGATCAAGGCGATCGAGTCCGGCAACTAGCGCCCGCGTGACCTTGATGGCAAGGTTTGGAAAGACGGGCTGGCGAGTTCCGGTTACATACGGGACAGCTATAGCTGCGGCAGTGGCCTGTTCGGGCATCTTGATCACGGTGTTGTTTCTCAGCATCAGCAAGATAGAGTCCTCGCTGCCCCGGTTCGGGTTTTTCGCCATCCGCGAATTCCACATCGCCATACGCGACGTGACGCACTTGCGGGATATGGTTTCGCTCGCTCAAGCCGCGCCCACGTCCGCAGTAAGCCTCGATCAGCTACTGGCGGCAAACGATCTGGTCTATGTCCGCTTCGAACGGGTCGACGGCAGTGGAACGAGTCGCGAAATTCCTGCCTATGCGGCGATAGTGCCGCGCGTCAACGACTCGGTAACGCGGATTGATGCGCTGATCGCGGCCGGGCTACCTCTCGATGCAGACAGATTGAAGGAAATGGGGCTTGAACTCGATCAGATCGTAGCCCGAATGAATGATGAGTATTATAAATTTGGCGAACAGGTACACGCCGATCTCTACGGCTCGGAAATCAGCCTGAATAGATTTAATTATCAGATAGCCTTCGCATTGGCGATCTTGTCACTACTTGCAATCGGAACGGCCGTGTTGCTTATCGGCCGCCGTGAGACCATAAAGAAACTGGAATTTCTGGCTTGGCGTGATGCGACTACTGGCCTGAAGAACCGTGCCTGGATGTCGGCCAATAGAGACGATTTGCTGGATCAGGCAAAGCTAGCTGGCAAGCAACTCCACCTTTACCTGGTCGACCTCGATCATTTCAAGAATGTGAACGATACGTTCGGCCATCACGTTGGCGATCTCCTGCTGAAAGCCGTCGCCGAAATCCTGCAGTTGATCGAACGTCCCGGCGATGTATTTGCGGTTCGACTGGGTGGAGACGAGTTCGCCGTCATCGAGATTGGAGTGGCGCATTCGGCCGAAAAAGCTCTCGGCAATCGCCTTCGGGAGCAGTTGAATGGGTTTGCCGAATTGGAAGGCCATCAAGTTCGAGTTGGCGCAAGCATCGGCATGGCCAGTTTTCCGGAGCATGGTGCGGACATTTCAACCTTGATGCGCAATGCGGATAGCGCTCTCTACGCCGCAAAAGCCCAGGGGCGAGCTGATCTGGTGACATTTTCTCCTGCAATCCTCAGCCAAATCGATGTGCAACTTGGCGAAGAGGCCGCAATCAAGCGAGCGCTTAATTGCGACGAATTTTTCCTGGTCTGGCAACCGCAATTCGAGTTGGCAACCGGCCGCATGACCGGTGCCGAGGCCCTGGTCCGCTGGCGCGACCCGATCTCAGGGGCGATTCGGCCGCCAATATCGTTTATTCCAACAGCCGAACGAAGCGACCTGATTTTGGAACTAGACAAATTGGTCTTGAGCAAGGCTTGCCGGCAGGCAGCGCAGTGGCTGCCCATTTGCCCGGAGGACTTTGTCTGCTCGGCAAATGTTTCAGGCAAGAGTCTTCAGAACGACGTCTACTTCACCCACCTGGTTGAAGTGTTGCGACAAACGGGACTGCCGGCGTCACGTCTGCAGCTGGAAATCACTGAAGGGGTGTTTGTCCAGAACAGCCGAAGCGCTTTGCTTATCCTGACCGAAATTCGAAACATCGGAGTCAGTTTGGCACTCGACGATTTTGGCTCCGGCTATGCGAGTTTCGGCTATCCCGCCGATTTCAACCTGGATCAGTTGAAGATCGACCGGTCCTTCTTGAGCGATTTGGCGTCTTCCCCGAAAAAGCAGAATGTCGTGCGAGGGATCATAGCGCTGGCCAATTCGCTCAGCCTGACAGTCGTTGCCGAGGGGGTGGAAAACGAAGCGCAGCTAGATTTTCTGATCGCCGAACAATGCCACCGCGCTCAAGGGTTCTTCATGTCGAAGCCCATCGAAGAAACCGTGCTGACAAATCATATGATTGCCCGGCGCGGCAGGACGAGAAGCGCAGGAAAATTCAAGCTGAGCCTCTCCGCCTAGTCATTGTTCGAAGACTCATCCCGAACAAAGCGGATGCGCGGGGAAGCCACAGTCCGGTCAGATCATCGCCATGCCGCCGTTTACATGGATGGTCTGGCCCGTGACATAGGCGGCTTCGTTGGAGGCGAGATAGGCGACGGCGGACGCGACTTCAACGCTGGTGCCCATGCGGCGCGTCGGGATCGCCGCCATGATCGCCTCTTTCTGCTTGTCGTTGAGCTTGCCGGTCATCGCCGATTCGATGAAGCCCGGGGCGACGCAGTTGACGGTGATGTTGCGAGTGGCGATCTCCTGCGCCAGTGATTTGGAAAAGCCGATCATGCCGGCCTTGGAGGCGCAGTAGTTGGTCTGGCCGGGATTGCCGGTGACGCCGACGACCGAGGTGATGTTGATGATGCGCCCGTGGCGGCGGCGCATCATCGGATGGGTGAGCTCGCGGGTCAGCCTGAACACTGCGGTCAGATTGACCTCGAGCACGGTGTCCCAGTCGGCATCCGACATGCGCACGAACAGCCCGTCCTTGGTGATGCCAGCGTTGTTGACGAGGATGTCGACACCTTCGAGATCGGCCTCGGCCTTCTGGCCGAGCGCCTTGACCTCGTCACGGTTCGACAAATTGGCTGGGAACAGCTTGACCCGGTCGCCAAGCTCGGTAGCCAGCGCTTCCAGTTTCTCGACGCGGGTGCCATGCAGGCCGACGATAGCGCCTTGCGCATGCAGCACCCTGGCGATGGCCTCGCCGATGCCCCCGGATGCACCGGTTACGAGCGCCTTGCGGCCGGTCAATTCGAACATTTTTGTCTCCTGATTGAGAAGAACACTCTTTTATAGGGATGGGATCGAATGACGCTTTATGCAAGCGCCGCCAGCGCCGCCTCGACCTCGGCCGCTGAGCCGACCGGGGCCGTGGCGATGTCGCGGTTGATGCGCCGCGCCAATCCTGAAAGCACCTTGCCGGCGCCGATCTCATAAAGCGTGGTGACTCCGTTTGCCCCAAGCCATTCCACTGTCTCGCGCCAGCGCACGCGGGCGATCACCTGCTCGACCAGACGCCGCGCGATCTCGTCGGGGTCATTGGTCGGGGTGACGCTGACGTTGGAAACGATGGGCACCATCGGCGCGGCCTTCGCCACGCTGGCGAGTGCCTCGCGCATGATCTCGGCGGCGGGCGTCATCAGCGCGGAGTGGAAGGGCGCAGACACCTGCAGCATCAGCGCGCGCTTGGCTCCCTTTTCAGTGCACAGTTTTGCCGCCAGTTCCACCGCGGCTCTTGCACCGGAAATGACCAACTGGCCACCGCCATTGTCGTTCGCCACCTGGCAGACAGAGCCCTTCCCGGACGCCTGGGCGGCCTCGGCGCAGGCAGCTTCGACATCGGCCTGCTCCAGTCCGATGATCGCCGCCATAGCGCCCTCGCCGGCCGGCACCGCCGCCTGCATGGCGTTGCCACGGATGCGCAAGAGCCGGGCGGCATCGGCAACCGAAACGAAGCCCGCCGCCGCGAGCGCCGAATATTCGCCCAGCGAATGGCCGGCGACATAGGCGACTTTGCCTTTCAGCGACAAACCACGCGCTTCCAGCGCCCGGATCGCGGCCAGCGACACCGCCATCAGCGCCGGTTGCGCATTGGCGGTCAGCGTCAACGTCTCTTCCGGTCCTTCCCAGATCAGCTTCGTCAGGTTTTCGCCGAGCGCGTCATCGACCTCCTGGAAAATCCTGCGCGCCTCCGGAAAGGCGTCGGCGAGATCCTTGCCCATGCCGACAGCCTGGCTGCCTTGTCCAGGAAAGGTGAATGCAACGGCCATGCGAGGGCTCCCAAGGGTTGGTTTTGCTTGCCTGGTAGACGAGTTTTGCTTGCCTGTGACGCAAGGCAGGCTGCCAAGTCAAGCCACTTCAATCCTTCCTGACGGCAGTGTCACCCGCCGAGTGCCTATTCCGAAAAGCTTTTTGCCGATCACACCTGATGAAAACCGCTCACGATTCGTTTGCTGGCTCTTCTTATTTTGCTTACAGGCGCTAGCATTGCGTGACAAATCCATGACAATCGAGTGACGTGTTGTCGCTGGGTGGGGAAATCAAAAGTGGCAAAGAGTTCAAAACGCGCCGGTAAGGCCGCGCCACAGTTCCTGGAAGACGACCCCTCCACCGGCTACCTGCCGGGCAGGAGATGGCCGGTCGTGCGCTATGGTCTGGTCAGCCTGGCCATCGCTGCCATCCTGGTGTTTGCCATCGAACTGATCGTGCGCGGCGACTTTGCCGGCACGGTCTCCTTCTTCCTGCAGCCGCTCAAGCCGGGCTGGACCACCATTGTCGTGTTTGCGCTGATCCTGGTTGGCCTCGATGCGGTGCTTGGGCGCAGCCACCAGAGCCTGATGATTGTCGCGCCGCTGACGCTTTCCCTTGCTTTCGTCGGTCACCAGAAGTCTCACTATCTCGGCGATCCGCTCTATCCGACCGATTTCCTCTATGCCCGCCAGATCTTCGCGCTGTTGCCGCTGCTGGTGCGCGACCGGCCGATGACCGCGCTCGCCATGGTCGTCGGCATCGTCGCCGGCCTGTCGCTGCTCGTCTACGGCTGGCGGCTGTGGCGCCGCAAGGTACCGGCGCTCAGCCGCAAGGGGCGCCTTGCCCGGCTGACGCTGGCAGTGCCGCTGCTCGCCTTCTTCGTTTCGATCATGGATTACGCCACCTTCTCCTGGACCAGGGATCGGCTGCAGATCATACCGATCATGTGGGACCAGAAGGAGAACTATGCCTCCAACGGTTTTGCGCTGGCCTTTGCTCTCAACGTGCCGATGGCGCATGTCTCGGCGCCACCGGGCTATTCCGACAAGGCAATTGCCGCGATCGGCAGGCCTGATGTAAGCGCCTCGGTACCGGCCGAGAAGCCCGACATCATCATCGTCATGAGCGAATCCTTCTGGGATCCGACCAAGCTGCCCGGAGTCAGCATCAAGCCAGATCCGATCCCCAACGTACGGGCACTGCGCTCGGGCTCTATGTTCTCGCCGGAATTCGGCGGCATGACCGCCAACATCGAGTTCGAGGCGTTGACCGGCTTCTCGAATGCGTTCCTGCCTGCCGGAAGCATCCCCTATCAGCAGTACGTGCGCACGCCGACGCCTTCGCTGGCAACCTTCCTCAAGAGCCAGGGTTACCGGGCGCGCGCCATCCACCCCGGCACGAACTGGTTCTGGAACCGTGGCGCGGTCTATGCTGATTTCGGGTTCAACGACTTCAAATCGGAAGAGACGCTGCCGCCAATGCAAAAGCGCGGGCCGCTGGCATCGGACGCAGCGATGACCGACGAGATCATCAGCGAGGCGGACGCCAGCGACGAGCCGGTGTTCTTCTTTGCCGTCAGCCTGCAAAACCACGGCCCCTATGAGCCGAACCGCTACTACAATCCGACGCATACGGTGCAGGCGCCGATCAGCCAATGGGCGCGCGAATCGCTGCTCAGCTACGCCGAGGGCTCAGCCGACGCCGATCGTGGTCTTGAACGCCTCGTCGAATGGGCGAAGAAGCGCTCCCGCCCGACCGTGATCGCCTTCTTCGGCGACCATCTGCCGCCGCTGGGGCCGGTCTACGTCGAAACCGGGTTCCTCAAGGACAATGTCGCACCGCGCAAGGAAGCGTCGCCCGAGGCCGCCCTCGAACATCACAAGACGCCGCTGGTCATCTGGTCGAACCGCACCGGGCCTGCTGAAGACATAGGTGCCGTCAGCCCGGCCTTCCTGCCCTATCATATCCTGAAGACGGCCGGCATCACTCATCCCTACTACACCGGCTTCCTGGGTCAGATGAGCGAACGGTATCGCGTCGTCGACCGCAACCTGTTGCTGACGCCGGCTGGCGAGGCCACGCCCGATTGGGCGCGGCAGAAAGAGATCGACCCGGCGATCCGCGATTTCCGCCTTTTGCAGTACGATATGATGTTCGGCAAACGCAATGCGGCGCCCGACTTCTTCCCCGAAACGATCGACAAGGTTGTCGCCCATACGAGTTGAACAGATTTGACCTTCCGGACCGGTTCGGTCGGGCGCTCAGTTCGTCAATTGCAGCTTCGTGAACTTGTTGGCGATCTGCAGGAACACATTCGGCAGCTTGGTCGGATCGTTCACGGCATAATAGTCGCTCGGGTTCGAAGCGCAGGCGCTGTAAAGCGTGCGGTTGGCGGCGGTGTCGGATTGCAGCACCATTGTGTAGATCTGCACGCCCTCGCTCTTCAATTGCGTACAAACGCTTTTGGTCCAGCCGTCGACATTGCGCGCAGCGGTCGTCTGATTGTCCGATCCGAAACGACCACCCGCCAGATAGCCATAGGGTGTGTAGTCTGATTTTGTCGGCTGTTCGCTGGCGCCATAGACAACGTTCTCGCCATCGGTGAGCAATAGTACGATCTTGCTGATGCCAGGCGTCTTCCATGGCGCGCCACCGGTATAGGGCGCGCCAGGCGACAGCACCCGCATGCCCCATGACAAGCCTTCGGAAACATTGGTACCCGAGCCGTTCCACTCGGTCATCTCGCTTGCCGCCTTGCGCAGCTTGTCAAAATCGTTGGTGAGAGGGACGAGCGGTGTGGGGCAAGAGCGGTTGGGACCAACGGTGATGCGCGAGCCAGTCTCGGTGATGAGTTCCTTGGCGGGGGCAACATATTTGGCGATCTTTTCCTTGTCGGACTTGCCGGGCGTCGACACATCGCTGACGAGATCACTGAGATCGATGCCGAGAAGGTTGGTCTTCTTCTTGGCGAGCATGACCTTGTCGCTGACGTCGTCGAGATAGGAATTGTTGTAGTATCTAGCCGAATTGCCGTAGGAGCTAGACGGCATCTGGGCGTCTTCCGGATCGTCCGGCGCAAAATACGGAACGAACAGCGTGTCGGGCTTGTTCGGATCGGGCGGCGTGTCGGAAATGTTGAAGGGGCCCGGTCGCGCCTCGACGCAACCTTTCCATCCGGTACCGTTCCATCCGGGCTCCGTCCATCCAGTCTCCTTGAGCTGTTTGAAGAGCGCCATGTGATTGGGACGCTTCCCGTCGATGGTCGGAAAGTTGGCGCCGTTGGTGGACGACTTGCCGTCCATATCGATCCAGGACGGGTCGAATTCGTCACCGTCGACGTTGACGGCTGTAACAAATGGAACCAGCGACGCGCGGACCTGGCGCGTCGGCGATTTTGTCGATTCGAGCGTATCGAGCAACGATTTGGTCGCCGTCCTCAGCGCCGTCATGCGCGCGCCGGCCATCGAGCCAGTGTTGTCCAGCACCAGCACGACTTCCAGCTGGTTGTTTGATTCGACGGCGGCAGCATCGACCGCGATGTGCTTGCTGTTGCCGAACAGGAAGGCAAAGTTCAGATTGACGTCCGCCGTGGCAACCGCCTTTGTCTTGATGAAATTGATGCCCTTGTCGACGCTCAACGTCGCCTGCGCATTTCCGAGTTCGCCGTGCCCGACGATATTGGCCTGGAAATAACGGTTGAAGGCGTCATTGCGGGTGACGTCGAGATCGCCAAGATGCGAAGTGGCAAGGTTTGCCCCATCGAGGGCATTCTGAAGATCGCTCTTGGCCCGCATGAGGGTGGAGACATCGGTTGCGAAACCGACGGCTGTCAGGATGACCGGCAGGCCCAGACCCATTACAAGCGAAAAATTGGCGCTCTTCGAGCGCCAGAACTTTTTGAGAAGCATTCTTACCCCCGAAATGCCTGCCGCTTTTTGTCGCGGCTTGTCCGGTTTTTGCCCCTTCGATGATGAATCGACCGTTTACGGCGAGATTTCATCTCCCATCACGTGACTTTGTGGTTAAGGCGAAGTTGCGGAAACCACAAACTCCGGCCACGGTTGCTGCTTGATTTTGGCCTCGCGCGACTCGTAAAACGTCGTCTGCCCTTGCTTTGCAGCCGGATTGCTATATAGACGCCCGCAATCTGCCGGTCCTTGCTGGGGGCTGAACGGAGGGCCGGAGGTTTTCGAAAACCTCCGTGTGATGCCAGAAGTGCCTCCGCCTCCCGTGTCTCCGCTCTCGACCGTCTCGTCATGCTCCTTTCTTCCCCGATTTTGCGGGTCAGAGAAGTTGCAGAGGCTTTTGCCGCCGGGAACCGGGAGAGAAACGAAGAAAGGCATAAGACATAATGGCTCTTTACGAACATGTGTTTCTTGCCCGGCAGGACCTCTCGCAGCAGCAGGTCGATGCGCTTGTCGAACAGTACAAGGGTGTCATCTCCGCGAATGGCGGGTCCGTCGGCCGGGTCGAGAACTGGGGACTGAAGTCCCTCACCTACCGGGTCAACAAGAACCGGAAGGCTTACTACACGCTGATGGACCTGAATTGCCCGCCGGCCGCGCTCAACGAGATGGAGCGCCAGATGGGTCTGTCCGAAGACGTGCTGCGTTTCCTGACCATCAAGGTCGAGGCGCATGAGGAAGGCCCGTCGGCCATGATGCAGAAGCGCGAAGAGCGCTCGGAACGCGGCGGCTTCGGCGATCGCGACCGTGGCGATCGTGGTCCGCGCTCGTTCGGCGACCGTGATCGCGGCGATCGTGGCGATCGTCCGCCGCGCTCGTTTGGCGACGCCGGTGCCGATCGTGGTCCGCGCCGTCCGCGCGAAGGCTTTGAAGGGGGTGCAGAATAATGGTCGACATCAACCAGATCCCGACCCGGCGCCCTTTCCATCGCCGTCGCAAGACCTGCCCGTTCTCCGGCGCCAACGCGCCCAAGATCGACTACAAGGACGTGCGTCTCCTGCAGCGCTACATTTCCGAGCGCGGCAAGATCGTGCCGTCGCGCATCACCGCCGTCAGCCAGAAGAAGCAGCGCGAACTCGCCAAGGCGATCAAGCGCGCCCGCTTCCTCGGCCTGCTGCCCTACGTGGTTCGCTAAAACCTGACCATGATCTCTGGACAAACGGTTTCCGTTTGTCCGAGAAAACCGGGATCCAGTTTTCGGGCTTATTATCTAGCATGCGGGCGGCTTGCCGCCCGCTCTTCTCCCACGGCGACGGGCGCCGCAGGGTTGAACATCAATCCCGGGTTGAGGTCAAAAACCTCTAACTGCCGCGACAGGCAGGACAGCGACACCAGCGCCCCAGGCGTTCAAGCTTCCTGACCTGTTCCAATGACATTCGGCGTCGACCTCAGCGATCGAGTGGCGCCCAACCGAAGGAACAAAACCATGGAAGTCATTCTTCTCGAACGCGTTTCCCGCCTCGGCCAGATGGGCGATACCGTCAAGGTAAAGGACGGCTTTGCTCGTAACTTCCTGCTGCCGCAGGGCAAGGCGCTGCGCGCCAACGAAGCCAACAAGAAGAAGTTCGAAGGCCAGCGCGCCCAGCTCGAAGCCCGCAACCTCGAGCGCAAGTCGGAAGCCAGCCAGGTTGCCGAAAAGCTCGACGGCAAGAGCTTCATCGCCGTTCGCTCCGCTGGTGAAACCGGACAGCTTTACGGTTCCGTTTCGACCCGCGACATCGCCGATCTGCTGACGGCGGAAGGTTTCTCGGTCAACCGCAACCAGATCCTGCTCAATCAGCCGATCAAGACCATAGGTCTCACCAATGTGGCGATCGCGTTGCATCCGGAAGTCGAAGTCACGATCACGCTTAACATCGCCCGCACGGCCGACGAAGCCGAACGCCAGGCCAAGGGCGAGACACTGACCACCGCCGAAGCCATCTATGGCGACGACATCAACGACAATGCCCGGCCGGAAAACTTCTTCGACCCGAACACCGAATTCGAGGGTGGCGAAGACAACGCCTGACCATACGCCGCAGAGGATTGGAGCTGTGCTCCGATCACGATTGGAGCTTTGCTCCGATCACTTTGTCGGCATCCGGCCATACTGGACCAACGCCCGGGCCTCGCGCCCGGGCTTTTTTGTGCCAATGGAACTTTTCGAACCCCTATATATTGTTGCAGACTATAGCGTCGCGCGTCCTTTGGTCGCGCAAATGACGTTGTGAACTTTGGTTCGGCGCAAGGCTCCGCGGAAAATCGATTCCGATTCTCGCGGTTACGCGCCAAGACAGCCTGTCTGGCCGAGAGGGGACATTTGGTCATGAATATTCTGTTGAAGCGCGTTCTCGACCGCCTGGTGCGCACCGGCAACCTTAAGGTGACCGGCCCCAAGGGCGCGACGGTGGTTTTCGGCGACGGCAGCGGCGAACCGGTGCACATGCACATCAAGACCACGCATGCCGAGCGCGCCATCACCTTCGATCCGATGCTGGCGGTTCCGGAATCCTACATGGACGGCGAACTCGACATTCTCGAAGGTGGCGTGTTGGGCGTGATGCGCATCGCCTTCCAGAATATGGGCAGCGGCGGTATCGACGCCACCTGGTCGAAAGCCATAGAAGGCCTGCGCCACGCGTTCCGCCGCCTGCAGCAGATCAACACCGCCTCGCGCTCGCGCCGCAACGTGCAGCGCCACTACGATCTGTCAGGCGATCTCTACCGGCTCTTTCTCGACGATGACATGCAGTATTCCTGCGCCTATTTCGAGCAACCGGACATGACGCTCGACGAAGCGCAGGCTGCCAAGAAACGCCATATCGCCGCCAAGCTCAGGCTGAAATCCGGCCAGACGGTGCTCGACATCGGCTCCGGTTGGGGCGGGCTTGGCCTCTACCTCGCCAAGGCGTTCGACGTCGACGTGCAGGGCGTGACATTGTCGACCGAACAGCATGGCGTCGCCACCGACCGGGCACACGCGCAAGGGCTGGAAAGCCGCGTGCATTTCGAGCTCAAGGATTACCGCGAACTTAACGAGCGTTTCGACCGCATCGTCTCGGTCGGCATGTTCGAACATGTCGGCGTCAACCATTACCGCACCTTCTTCGACAAGAGCGCGACGCTGCTCAAGCCGGATGGCGTCATGCTGTTGCATACGATCGGCCGCTCCGGCGTGCCGTGGGCGACCAGCGCCTTCATCCGCAAATACATCTTCCCGGGCGGCTACATCCCCGCGCTTTCGGAAGTCATGCCGGCGATCGAGAAGTCGGGCCTGGTCGTCACCGACGTCGAAATCCTGCGGCTGCACTATGCCGACACGTTGAAGCATTGGGGCCAGCGCTTCGCCGCCAATCGCGACAAGGCCAAGGCGATTTATGACGAACGCTTCTGCCGTATGTGGGAATTCTACCTGGCAGCGTCGGAGGCCGCCTTCCGCTGGCAGGATCTGGTCATCTTTCAGATCCAGATCACCAAGAAGAACGACACGCTTCCGATGACACGCGATTACATCGCCAAGTGCGAAAAGACGCTTGAGATGCGCGATATGGGGCATCGCGAAACGGCACCGGTCAAAAAGAGCCCTGCTGCCAAGCCAGTTCGCCGCCGCAAGGTCGCGGATCCGGAATAAGCATTGCCGCTTGCCATTGTCGGCGCCTGCACTGAAAAAGGTCCCGTGATCGTCTCGAGACCTTTTTCATGACCTACGTCCTCTATGCCGCCGCCGCTCTGGCCGAGATCGCCGGCTGCTTTTCGTTCTGGGCCTGGTGGCGATTGGAAAAGTCGCCGCTTTGGCTGCTCCCCGGTTTGGCCTCGCTCGCGCTGTTCGGCTTCCTGCTGGCGCTGGTCGACACGAATGCCGCCGGCCGCGCCTACGCCGCCTATGGCGGCATCTACATTGCGGCGTCGCTTGGCTGGTTGTGGCTGGTGGAAGGCGTGCGACCCGACCGCTGGGATTTTGCCGGAGCGGCGCTCTGCATTGCCGGCGCCTCGGTGATCCTTCTCGCCCCGCGGGGCGCGTGAGATGGAACTGCCGGCGCCGCTTCGCCAAGGTGTAGAGCGCGTGCTCGAAAATGTTCCGCTGGCGACGCTGAAGCAAGCGGCAAAAACGCTGTCGGACCGCTACCGTGCCGAGTTGCGCGACGGCCGCCTGCACATGGCCGAGGATCTGGCGGTGAAGGCCTATCTGGCGACGCGGCTGCCGGCGACCTATGCCGCGATCCGCGCCAGCCTTGACGCGCTGAGCGACGCCAACCCCGAATTTCAACCCAGGAGCCTGCTCGACGTCGGCGCCGGCCCTGGTACGGTGCTTTGGGCCACGACCGACCAGTGGCCAGATCTCGCACAGGCGGTGCTGCTGGAAGCGAGCGCGGCGGTGCGCAAGGTGGGCGAGGTGCTGGCCGGCGACGCGATTGCCGCCCGGACCAGTTGGCTGGCCGGCGACGTCACCATCGATCTCGCCGGCCTCGAGCCAGCCGACCTGGTGACGTGCGCCTATGTGCTTGATGAAATCGTTCCGGCATCCCTGCCGAAGCTCATCGACCGGCTCTGGCACGTCACCGCCGACACGCTGCTGATCGTCGAGCCGGGCACTCCTGCCGGATGGCAACGTATCCTTGCCGTGCGCCGACAATTGATCGAGGCGGGCGCGCATGTGCTTGCGCCTTGCCCGCATCAGGCGCCCTGCCCGCTCGCCCAGCCCGACTGGTGCCATTTCTCCCGCCGCGTCGCCCGCACGCGCCTGCACCGGCTGGCCAAGGACGCCGACGTGCCGTGGGAAGACGAGAAGTTCATCTATGTCGCGGCTTCCCGCGACGCGCCCACCTCGCGCCGGGCACGGGTTCTTGCGCCGCCGAAATCCGGCTCCGGCAAGGTTCTGCTCAAGCTTTGCAAGGAAGACGGCACTGCCGCCGAGCGCTTGTTCACCAAGCGTGACGGCGCCGACTTCAAGCTCGCCCGGCGGCTGGGCTGGGGCGACAGGCTGGCCAAAACCGCAATATGAACGTCGTGCCAGTTCTTGCTTTGTTCTGACGAGTCAGATACGAATCAATGTCCTGTCGAGTCAAACGGAATCGGCGCACGGACATACTCTCCTGTGGACGATTGGTCGTTCCTGTGAACAACGGGCATCGAGGCTCTTTGGTCGCGCAGTGATGCAGAAAGGTCAGCATCGACTCATCTCGTTCTGATATCGAAGGTCGGGATTAAAATCGGGGACATCATGGCAGAGGCAGCGCGAAAATTCGGCGTCGCGGAAACACCACTTTATCGGGAAGCGCCAAACAACATCGAGGCCGAGCAGGCGCTGCTCGGCGCCATTCTCGTCAACAACGACGCCTTCTACCGGGTCTCGGACTTCCTCAAGGCCAGCCACTTTTACGAGCCGCTGCACCGCAAGATCTATGAGGTGGCGTCCGAATTCATCCGCATGGGCAAGGTCGCGACGCCGATAACGCTAAAGACGTTCCTGCCGGCCGACGAGAAGGTCGGCGATATGACGATGGCGCAATATGTCGTGCGGCTGGCGGTCGAGGCAGTCACCGTCGTCAACGCTACGGACTATGGCCGGGCCATCTATGACCTTGCCACGCGCCGCGCGCTGATCACCGTCGGCGAGGACATGGTCAATATCGCCTATGACGCGCCGGTCGACATGGCGCCGACCGAGCAGATCGAGGATGCCGAGCGGCGGCTGTTCGAGCTGGCCGAAAACGGCCGCTACGATGGCGGTTTCGAAAGCTTTTCCGATGCCTTGAAGAACGCCGTCGACATGGCCAGCGCGGCTTATATGCGCGATGGCCACCTGTCCGGCATCGCCACCGGCCTGCGCGATCTCGACCATCGCATGGGCGGCCTGCAGCCGTCGGATTTGATCATCATCGCCGGCCGCCCGGGCATGGGCAAGACGTCGCTGGCCACCAACATCGCCTACAACATCGCCGCCGCCTATGAGCCCGCCCAGCAGGCTGACGGCTCGGTCAAGGCGGCCAATGGCGGTGTCGTCGGCTTCTTCTCGCTCGAAATGTCGTCGGAGCAGCTGGCCACCCGCATCATCTCCGAGCAGACCGAGATCCCGTCTTCCAAAATCAGGCGTGGCGACCTGACCGAAGCCGATTTCGGCAAGCTCGTCGCCTACACGCAAGAGAACCACAAGCGCCCGCTCTACATCGACCAGACGGGTGGTATTTCGATCGCCCAGCTCGCGGCGCGCGCCCGCCGCCTCAAGCGCCAGCGCGGGCTGGATCTGATGGTTATCGACTATATCCAGCTGATGCAGGGTTCATCAGCCAAGGCGTCGCAGAACCGCGTCCAGGAAATCACCGAGATCACCACCGGGCTGAAGGCGCTCGGCAAGGAGCTTGGCGTGCCGATCATCGCGCTCTCACAGCTTTCGCGCCAGGTCGAAAGCCGCGACGACAAACATCCGCAGCTGTCGGACCTGCGCGAATCGGGCTCCATCGAGCAGGACGCCGACGTGGTGCTGTTCGTGTACCGCGAGGAATATTACATCAAGAACAAGGAGCCGGAGAAAGGCACGCCCGAGCACCTCGCCTGGGAAACGAAGATGATCGAAGTCCAGGGCAAGGCCGAAGTGATCATCGCCAAGCAGCGCCACGGACCGACCGGCACCGTCAGCCTTGCCTTCCAGGGCGAATTCACCCGCTTCTCCGACCTTGCCGAGGAGCATCACCTGCCGGAAAGGTTCGAGTGACCTATTGAGACAGGTCTCGTTTCCTGGCGCCCCCCTCTGTCCTGCCGGACATCTCCCCCTCCAGGGGGGAGATCGCATGTCATCGACCCTTTCGCCAATTTTTGGCGCTGAAAAGTACGCGCAAGCGCTGAAGCTGCAAATCTCCCCCCTTGAGGGGGGCGCTGCCCCACCAGCCCGTCACCGCGTGGCATCTCTCTGATGGCCAAGTCGCGCGTACAATTCATCTGCCAGAGTTGCGGATCGGTGCATCAGCGCTGGGCCGGCAAATGCGATGCCTGCGGCGAGTGGAACACGCTGGTCGAGGAAGGCACATCCGGCGGCATCGGCTCGGGCCCGGCCAACACGCGCAACGCCCGTAAAGGTCGCGCGGTGGTGCTGACCACGCTGTCGGGCGACATCGAGGACGCGCCGCGCATCAGCTCGGGCATTGGCGAGCTCGACCGCGCCACCGGCGGTGGTTTCGTGCGCGGCTCCGCGTTGCTGGTCGGGGGCGATCCCGGCATCGGCAAATCGACGCTGCTCACGCAGGCAGCCGCCGCGCTGGCGTCAAAGGGTCACCGCATCGTCTATGTCTCGGGCGAAGAGGCGGTCGCGCAGATCAGGCTGCGGGCGCAACGGCTTGGTGTCGCCTCCTCTCCGGTGGAGCTTGCCGCCGAGACCAATGTCGAAGACATCCTCGCCACGATAGCCGACGGCAAGCGGCCCGACCTCGTCATCCTCGATTCGATCCAGACACTGTGGACCGACCTCGCCGATTCGGCGCCAGGCACCGTCACCCAGGTGCGCGCCGCCGCCCAGGCGATGATCCGCTATGCGAAGTCCACGGGGGCGGCGATCGTGCTTGTCGGCCACGTCACCAAGGAAGGCCAGATCGCCGGGCCGCGCGTCGTCGAGCATATGGTCGACGCCGTGCTCTACTTCGAAGGCGAAGGCGGCCATCATTATCGCATCCTGCGTACGGTGAAAAACCGTTTTGGACCGACCGATGAAATCGGCGTGTTCGAAATGTCGGACAAGGGCCTGCGCGAGGTCGCCAACCCATCCGAGCTTTTCCTTGGTGAACGCCATGCCAAATCGCCGGGCGCGGCGGTTTTCGCCGGCATGGAGGGGACAAGGCCAGTGCTGGTCGAGATCCAGGCGCTGGTGGCGTCCTCCTCGCTCGGCACGCCGCGCCGTGCCGTGGTCGGCTGGGACGGCGCGCGGCTGTCGATGATCCTGGCGGTTCTCGAAGCCCATTGCGGCGTGCGCTTCGGCAGCCACGATGTCTATCTCAACGTCGCCGGCGGCTATCGCATTTCGGAGCCCGCGGCCGATCTGGCGGTGGCGGCGGCCCTGGTTTCCTCGCTCACCGGTCTTGCCCTTCCCGCCGATTGCGTCTATTTCGGCGAAATCAGCCTTTCGGGCGCCGTGAGGCCGGTTGCGCATGCGCAACAGCGCCTCAAGGAAGCCGAAAAGCTGGGTTTTGGAAGCGCGGTTCTGCCCTCGGGCAGCGGCGAGCTGGCTTGGGGGATCGGGGCCGGATCCTTCCAGCCGACCGAGCTTGCCGACCTGGTGGCACGCATAGCCGGCTCACGCCGAAGCCGCGTGGACGAGGAAGATTAGGGCATCGGACCCAGAAGCGGGAAACGGCTTTGGGAAACCCAATGCTCCGCGCTATAATGCGGTTCATGGAGTGGGGCGAAGGACATGCCGATTACGCTGCTTGACGGAATTCTCGTCGGCTTCACTCTGGTCTCGGCGATGCTCGCCATGGTTCGCGGCTTCTCGCGCGAGGTCCTGTCCGTCGTCTCCTGGGCGGCAGCGGCAGCGGCGGCGTTCTTCTTCTACAAGCCGGTCCTGCCCTACCTCGCGCCCTACATCGAGAATGAAAAGATCGCGATGGCGGCCTCCGCCGGCGTCGTCTTCATCATCGCGCTGATGGTCGTCTCGATCATCACAATGAAGCTTGCCGACTGGATCATCGATTCCAGGATCGGCGCGCTCGACCGCACGCTCGGCTTCCTTTACGGCGCCGCGCGCGGCATCCTGGTCGTTGCCGTCGCACTGCTGTTCTTCAACTGGCTGGCCGGCGCCAAGGCACCGGCCTGGGTCACGGAGGCCAAGTCGCGGCCATTGCTCGAGCAGATCGGCGCCAAGCTCGAGAGCCTGCTGCCTGAGGATCCCGAAAACGCGATCATGAAGAAGCTCAACCCGAATCAGCCGGCCGCAGAGACGCCCACAGCTCCGGACGCCCCGGCGGCAGATGCTCCAGCGGGCGGCGACGATGCGAACACGCCGGCGCCTGACGACAATGACACAGGAACGCCTCCGGCCGACAACGCCCCGGCCAATCCGGCGCCGGCTGCACCGGCAAACTGACGCCCGAAATGGGCGCCGGGACTTGACCATGGTGTGAACGGCTGCACGGAGCGCGTTGCTTTCGACGCCAACCGGCATTATATGGCGATTTTAGCGGAGCTTAAGATGGCAGACGCAGACGACGTGTTTTCCGCCGAGGCCGACGACCATTTCCACGACGAATGCGGCGTGTTCGGCATTTTCGGCCGGCAGGATGCTGCGGCTATCGTCACATTGGGCCTGCATGCCTTGCAGCATCGCGGCCAGGAAGCGGCCGGCATCGTTTCCTACGACGGCAGCCAGTTCCACGTCGAACACCATGTCGGCCTGATCGGCGACACCTTCACCAAGCAGCGCGTCATCGACAGCCTGCAAGGCAACCGCGCCATCGGCCATACGCGCTACGCCACCACCGGCGGCGCCGGCATGCGCAACATCCAGCCTTTCTTCGCCGAGCTCGCCGATGGCGGCTTTGCCGTCGCCCACAACGGCAATCTGACCAATGCCATGACCGTGCAGCGTGCGCTGCAGAAGCAAGGCGCGATCTTCTCCTCCACCTCTGACACCGAGACGCTTTTGCACCTCGTCGCCACCAGCAAGGAGCGCGATCTCAACTCGCGTTTCATCGATGCGGTGCGGCAGGTCGAGGGTGCCTTCTCGCTGGTGGCAATGACAGCCAAGAAGATGATCGGCTGCCGCGATCCGCTCGGCATCCGGCCGCTGGTGCTCGGCGATCTCGACGGCGCCTGGATCCTGGCTTCCGAAACCTGCGCGCTCGATATTATCGGTGCGCGTTTCGTGCGTGACCTGAAGCCCGGCGAGATGGTCGTCGTCACGTCCAAGGGCATTGAAAGCCTGTTCCCCTTCGAGCCGCAGAAGACCCGCTTCTGCATCTTCGAATATGTCTATTTCGCGCGACCGGATTCGTCGGTCGAAGGCCGCAACGTCTATGAGGTGCGCAAGCGCATCGGCGCCGAGTTGGCGGTCGAAAGTCCGGTCGAGGCCGACATCGTCGTGCCGGTGCCGGATTCCGGCACGCCGGCGGCGATCGGCTTTTCTCAGGCGGCCGGCATTCCGTTCGAGCTCGGCATCATCCGCAATCACTATGTCGGCCGCACCTTCATCCAGCCGGGCGATTCGATCCGCCACATGGGCGTCAAGCTGAAGCACAATGCCAACCGCCGCATGATCGAGGGCAAGCGCGTGGTGCTGGTCGACGATAGCATCGTGCGCGGCACCACCAGCCAGAAGATCGTGCAGATGGTGCGCGACGCCGGCGCCAAGGAAGTGCATATGCGCATCGCCTCGCCACCGACACGCGCCTCCTGCTTCTACGGCGTCGACACGCCGGAGAAGTCGAAGCTTCTGGCATCGCGCATGTCGGTTGAAGAAATGGCCGAATTCATCCGCGTCGATTCGCTCGGCTTCCTCACCATCGACGGACTTTACCGTGCCGTCGGCGAGGCCAGCCGCGACAACGACCAACCGCAATTCTGCGACGCCTGCTTCACCGGCCAGTACCCGACCCGCCTGCTCGACTTCGAAGGCCACGACAATGTGCGCACGCTGTCGTTGCTGGCGACGAGCGGGACGTAGGGCCTTGCTGCAACTGTGAATTTCGCCGGTTTGCAAATTTCGCCGCGATCACGTTGTTGCGGCCTCCTCGAAGCAGCCGATCTCCCCCCTTGCGGGGGAGATGCCCGGCAGGGCAGAGGGGGGTGCTGTCCCTCCATCCTGTCCATCAATTCCAGCCGCGCGCTTGGCGAGGTTCACTCTCGGGGTCGGATCATTTCGAAAATTGGCGATCCTTTACACCCCCCTCTGTCCTGCCGGACATCTCCCCCGCAAGGGGGGAGATTGCGCTCCCACCTCCGCTTTCGCCAAATATGCAGGCTGACGAGGCAGAGCCAAGTCCGAGTTAGAACGCCAGCCCTCGGAGTTGCCCGTTGACCCGTCCCCTCGACCTTACCGGCCGCGTTGCGGTCGTCACCGGCGCCTCGCGCGGCATCGGCTATTTCATCGCCAAGGAATTGGCTGCCGCAGGCGCCCATGTCGTCGCGGTGGCGCGCACTGTCGGCGGCCTGGAAGAGCTTGACGATCAGATCAAGGCTGCCGGTGCCCAGGCGACGCTGGTGCCGCTCGACCTCGCCGACATGGCCGGCATCGACCGGCTGGGCGGCGCCATCCACGAACGCTGGGGCAAACTCGACATTCTCGTCGCCAATGCCGGCGTGCTCGGCGTCATCTCGCCGATCGGTCATGTCGAAGCAAAAACCTTCGAGAAGGTGATGACCATCAACGTCACCTCGACATGGCGGCTGATCCGCTCGGTCGACCCGCTGCTGCGGCTTTCCGACGCCGGGCGAGCGATCATCCTGTCATCCAATGCCGCGCACTCGGCCCGCGCGTTCTGGGCGCCCTACGCAGCGTCCAAGGCGGCGGTCGAGACGATGATGCGTTCCTGGGCGCATGAGACGCAGAGCCTGCCGCTGCGCGTCAATGCAGCCGACCCCGGCGCCACCCGGACAGCCATGCGGGCGCAGGCGGTGCCCGGCGAGGATCCGGCGACGCTGCCGCACCCTTCGGAGATCGCCAAGCTCATCGTGCCGCTGGCGAGCCCCGACTTGAAGGAGACCGGGCTGATCTTCCAGGCCAAGCACAACCGCTTCGTCGCCTATCGGCAGCCGGAATAGCCGCACTCGCGCGGGACAAACCCGCCGCCTCGTCACGCGGCTGTGATGTGGCGGCTGGAGGCTGCGCAGCGGCCATGCTTTCGTCACTTCCGTGGAGTTGGTAGGATCACAGCGACTCCCACAACAAGCGCCCAACTGGCAGAACGAGGAAATCCCAATGGCAACGACCGCAGCGTTGGTCTGGTATCTGGTAATCGCCGGCCCGCAGGGCGGCATGGTCGTCCTGCCCAGCACCTTCGACAAGCGCGAACAGTGCACCGCCGCCATCGCTGAGTATCAGAAGCAGCCGACACCAGCCGGCTGGTCGGTGCAATGCGTGCCGAGCGCCTCGCCCTTCACCGACGAGGGCGATGCGGAAGAACCGTCAGCGCAGTAAGCGTCAGCGCCGAGCTGAAACCGTCAGTTCCGGCTTCTGGTTGATGGTCTGGAACACCACGCAATAGCGCTCGGTCAGCTTCAGCAGTGAGTCTACCCGCTCCTGCGGCTCATCGGTGTCGAGGTTGAAATTGAGCCGAATGGCGCGAAAGCCGACCGGGGCATCTTTTGCCACACCGAGCGTGCCGCGAAAATCGAGGTCGCCTTCTGCTTCCACCGTGGCGGCGCCGATCTTGAACTCAAGCGCCGTCGCCACCGCCTTCAGCGTCACCCCGGCGCAGGCCACCAGCGCTTCCAGCAACATGTCGCCCGAGCAGAGCTCAAGGCCCGAGCCACCTGTTGCCGGATGCAGCCCGGCGATGGCGAGCGCCCTGCCCGTCTCCACCTTGCAGGCGACCGACTGGTCGTCGATCGAGCCCTTGGCGCGAAGCGTGATCAGGGCCTGCGAAGCGTCGTCGCGATAGGCCTGCTTCAGCGGCGCCTGCATGGCCTTCAGTTCGGTCGCATCCATGCTTTCTCCCTTTCGTCGACTGTCTCGTACAGTCGAGATTTGCGCCGATCACCACGGGAAGGCAATGTTGTTCATCGCCACTGCATACAAGCCAGCCGCCAAGACGCGGTCGGAGCCAAGCAGCCCGCTCGTCGCCGCCGAGAAGCGAGCCGACAATTCTTCGGGCGTCGCGGCCATTGCCGCGGCCGCCAAACCCGCCGCTCTCGAATGGCAGCCACGTCACGCCGGCTTTCGCCTACCACCAACGCAGCCAGGCCGTGGCCGGCGAAGCTGCCAGTCCCCTTTTCCCAAGAGAGTCCGGCAGGACGAAGGGAGAAGGAACACGGAACACGGCAGCGTCAGTTGTTCAACCACACAGCCATTTCCTTTGACTTCGATCATCTAGGCCATACCTATGCGGGAGTTGTTCTCGCGGAGCCATCATGCCGGTCAAGCTGAAACTGATCTTCCTTATCCTGCCGGTGCTTGCCGCCCTGGCGCAGCCCGTCCTGGCTGAAACGGCGGAGCGGCCGGCACCCTCGGGCGGCGTGCTGTCCCTGCTGCCGCCGCCGCAGATCACCAGGCACTCGATCACCCTCGCCGGGCGCAAGCTGGATTATCAGGCAAAGGCCGCCACCCTGTCGCTGCTTTCGGGTAAGGGCGATGTCACCGCGGAGATCTTCTATGTCGCTTACACGCTGGAACCACCGGCAAGAGCGGCCAGAGACCCGCAGCGGCCGATCACCTTCGTGTTCAATGGCGGCCCCGGAGCAGCGTCCGCCTATCTGCATATCGGTGCACTCGGTCCGCGTATTATCGCAACGGGAGCCGAAGGCGAATTCCTTCCCTCGCCGCAGAGACTCATCGACAATCCGGACAGCTGGCTCGACATGACCGATCTCGTCTTCGTCGATCCGGTTGGGACAGGATACAGCCGCGAGGCGCCGGGCCAGGACACGCACGACTTCTGGGGCGTCAACCAGGATGCCAGCTCGGTCGGCGCCTTCATCCGGCTCTATCTCGCGCAGAACGGCCGCACCGGATCGCCGCTGTTCCTCGCCGGCGAAAGCTATGGCGGGTTTCGGGCGGCGCTACTTGCCAGGACATTGCAGGAAGATATCGGCATCAGTCCGAACGGCATCGTGCTGATCTCCCCGGCGCTGGAATTCACGCTGGTGCAGCCCGACGAGTTCGAGCCGCTGCATTGGGCACTCGAACTGCCTTCGCTGGCGGCGGTGCGCCTGCGCGCCGAAGGCGTCAGCGGCGATGCGTTGCGAGAGAAGCTGGCGGAAGTCGAACAATATGCGCTGGGCGATTACCTTACGGCGCTCACCAGCGGACTGGAGCAAGGCAGGCGGCTGGCGAGCCAACGCGTGGCTGACATCACCGGCCTGCCGCTCGAACTCGTGCAGCGGAACTCCGCCCGCATCCCCACCGGCCTGTTCGCAAGGGAATTCGCCCGTGCCAGCGGCAAAGTGCTCAGCCCATACGACGCCATGATCGGCACGGCGGACATCGCGCCCGAGAGCGCCCGCATCGCCGGCCCGGATCCCGTGCTCGACCGGAGCGTCCCGGCGTTAACGTCGGCTTTCGTCGGCTATATCAGCAACGAGTTGAATTTCCGCACCGATGTCAGCTATCGGCTGCTCAATGGCGAAATCAGCCACAATTGGGATTACGGGACCAGCGCCTCACGGCAAGGCTATGCCGGGGTGATGAACGATCTGCAAAAAGCACGCTCGCTGAACCCTTCGCTCGGCGTCGTGATCGTCAACGGCTACACCGACCTAGTCACGCCTTACCTCGCCTCGCGTTACCTGGTGAACCAGATCTCGTCGCTCGCCAATGCCAAGCCTATCCATCTCGATGTCGTCGAGGGCGGGCACATGATGTATTTCAGATCCGATGGTCGGCGCGCCCTGAAAGAAGCCGCCTCGGAGCTCTATCAGGTGACGCAATAAGCTTTGTGACAGCGCAGCTCGCCATGGAACGCTGCCTCAGCACGGTTGGCGTTGCACCGACTTTCGCCCGTATGGCGCACGCAGCCGATCCTGTGGCGGAGGCCGATCCCGGCGGCCGAATCCGGATTGCTCGGCTCGGCCGAAGTGCGGTTCGCGGTCCGGTTTGCCTTCCTGTTCCTGGGCGAGATTGCACCAGTCGCCAGCATGACGGGCGGCGCTATCGTGTTGTGCGCTGTGTTTGCCCTATGCTGGGAGGGATTGGCTGACGGAGCGCTCGCAACGCATGACGTCAAATATTCTTAAAAAAAGTTACACAGTCGTGGAACCATTATCCGGGTCAGGCATTGTTGGTGCGACGGGCCATCCCCAAGTCCCCCCAAACCCCTCGGCCCGTCCTACTCTCAGCCGACCGCAAGGTCGGCTTTTTCTTTGCCGTTCAGCCGGTCGACGAGGCAAGGTTGCGACTGAGCAGTGTCGCCAGATCGCCCGCCGGACCATCGTTGCCGGCGCGCAGCCTGATCGCGAATTCAGCCGTCGGAACCTGTGGCAGGCCAAGCTCGCGCGGCGTCTCGACAATGCCGGAATGGGCAAAGCGGGCCGTTCGCAGCGTCAACGCGACGCCGGCGTTCACCGCCGTGCGCAAGCCGGCCAGACTGGCACTTCCGGCAGCAATGCGGTAGCGGCGGCCGGCCGCATCGAGCGCGGCAAGTGCCGCTTCGCGAAAGCCGCAATACGGATCGAGCAGCGCCAGCGGCAGTTCCTCCTGCCGCGAGGCCAAGCCTTTCTGCGAGCACAGCCATATCATCGGCTCACGCAGAACGCCGACTTCGTCCGGCACTGCCGCCTGGCGCATGACGATCGCCAGATCGAGTCCGCCGGACTGTAGCGCCTGCGCCAGTTCGGCGGAGCGGCCGACACGCAGTTCGATCCTGACGCGCGGGTGACTGACGGCGAAGGCACGCAGCAGGTCCGGCAGGCCGCTATCGGCGAAATCCTGTGTCGTGCCGATGGCGACGCGCCCGGCAGCGCGTGCCCCCTTCATCGCCAGCCATGCCTCCCGATGGGCGGCAAGGATACGCCTGGCATGGCCGACGAGGTCCTCACCCGCCGGCGTCAGGCCGCGGCCCCGCCCTTGCGGCGCCAGTAGCGGCTCGCCGACGATTTCCTCCAGCCGCTGCATCTGGGCGGTAACCGCCGAGGGCGAACGGCCGACATTTGAAGCCGCCTGGGCCAGTGAGCCGCTGTCGACGAACGCTAGGAAGGTTCTGAGCAGATCGGGATCAAGCGTTTCCATAATTTGATAATATCGAACTTTCAGTTAAGAACAATTCGATTTTCTTGACTGAATAGGGGTGACATAGTCCCGTCCAGCGGCGATCAGACGCCGCTCGAACCAAGGAGAAGAGAAATGCCCATCATCAACATCAGCGTCACAGGCAGGCCTGACGCGGCTCTTTCCACTCGCATCGCAAAAGAAGTCACCGAAATCACCGCCACGCAGCTGCGCAAGGATCCGACGATCACCGCGGTTGCCATATCCTACATCGATCCGCAGCACTGGTTCGCCGGCGGCAAGTCGCTGGCCGAGGACGGCACCCATACGTTCTGGCTTGATATCAAGGTGGTTGACGGCACCAACACCAAGCTCGAGCTGGAGGCCTATCTCAAGGCGATCTTTGCGGCCTTCGGCCGCCTGTTGGGCGGCGTGCATGAGGAAAGTTATGCCTTCGTGCACGAAGTGCCGGCGGCGGCCTATGGCTATGGCGGCAAGACGCAGGAATTCCGTTTCATCAGCGGACGGTTGAAGGCGGCGTGAATACAGACCATTTTCGCGCGGGGCGAGAAGGTAAGCTTGCCCTCATCCGCATTGACGTTGCCCCCACATGGTCTAGGTTCTTGCCGAAGCGGCCGCAAAAGAGCCGAGATGATAAAATGTTGGGAGAGACGCGGCATGATCCTGACACTGGCGCTGCTTGCAGGTCTTGCCCTCGCCTGGCTGCTGATCGGCATCATGGAAAAATTCCGCCTCGGCCTGCGCTTCACCCAGGCGCTGCTCTATGTGCCGTTCAAGCTCGCCTACCGGATCGCCGACGCCCGCATCAGGATCGCCCGCAACGCGCAGGCTCCCGTCATCTACGTCATCTCGCATCAGTCGCGTTTCGAGCCGGCGCTGATGCTGTCGCTACTACCGGACGACACACTGCACATACTCGACGAGGTCTCGGCGCGATCCCCTTGGCTCGAACCGTGGCGCGGGCTTGGCCGCACCATCGCCTTCAATGCGGAACACGTCTTCGTCAGCCGCCGGCTGGTGCGTGTCCTCAAAGGCAAAGGCCGGCTCGCCGTCTATCTGCCGGATGCGGTCGAGCCTGACGTCAAGACGTTTCGGCTGTTTCGTGCCGTCACCCGCATCGCCATGCAGGCGAACGCCAGCATCGTGCCGGTCTTCGTGGGCGGCGCACGAAGCCTGCCGGTGTCGTTGACGCCGGCGGACAAGGCACCACGGCACTGGTTTCCGCAACTGTCGATCAGCGTGCTGGAGCCGATGACCATCGCCGAACTGGTGGCGCGCAACCCCGACCAGGCCTCGAACACCAATGCGCTGTTCGACCGCGTCGCCGAGGCACGGCTTTTCGCCACTAACCTCGATCGCGGCCTGTTCCTGGCCATGCGCGATGCCGCCGACCGCGTCGGCGCTTCTCACCCGATCATCGAGGACGTCATCTCCGGCGCGCTGAGCTACCGCAAGATGTTCGTCGGCGCCCGGGTCCTCGGCCGCCGCTTCGAGGCAGTAACGGCGCCGGGCGAAGCGGTTGGGCTGATGCTGCCGAACGCCAATGGCGTCGTGCTGTCGCTTACCGGGCTTCTGTCCGCCGGCCGGGTGGCAGCGATGATCAACTATACGGCAGGGCCGGCGAGCGTGACTGCGGCGGTGCGCACGGCGGTGATAAGGACCGTGATTTCCTCCCGCGCGTTCGTCGAGAAGGCCGGCCTTGCCGATATCGTCGAGGCTGTCGAAAAGGGCGGTGCCAGGCTGCTTTGGCTGGAGGATGTGCGCGAAGGCGTCACGGCGCTGGACAAGCTTGCCGCCGCCTTGCTGTGGCGCTGGCCGCTGCAACGGCTGGATGCGGCCAAGCCGGCGGTGATCCTGTTCACCTCGGGTTCGGAAGGCACGCCCAAAGCGGTGATCCTTTCGCACAAGAACCTGCTGGCCAACGCCATGCAGGCCGAGGCACGCATCACCATCTCGCCTGCCGACATCCTTCTCAACGTGCTGCCGGTATTTCACTCGTTCGGGCTGACGGGCGGCACCATCCTGCCGCTGGTCACCGGCGTGAAGTTGTTCCTCTACCCCTCGCCTCTCCACTACAAGATCATCCCCGAGGTGGCGCGCAAGGCGAAACCGACCATCATGTTCGGCACCGACACGTTCCTCGCCAATTATGCGCGCACCGCCAAGGATGGGGATTTTTCCAGCCTGCGCTTTGTCGTCGCTGGCGCCGAGGCAGTGAAGCCGGAAACCCGCCGCATCTATCGCGAACGCTTCCAGGCGGAGATCATCGAAGGATTCGGACTGACCGAGGCCGCCCCCGTGGTTGCCGTCAACACCGCAATCCATGGCCGCGACGGCACCGTCGGCCGGCTGCTGCCGGCCATGCGCATGAAGCTGGAGCCGGTCGAAGGCATCTCCGGCGCCGGGCAATTGTGGCTCGACGGACCAAACCTGATGATGGGCTACATGACCGCGGATCGTCCCGGTGAGCTCCAGCCGTTGACCGGCTGGCACGACACTGGCGACATCGTTTCGGTCGACCGCGAAGGCTTCATCACCATACGCGGCCGCGCCAAGCGCTTTGCCAAGATCGCCGGCGAAATGGTGTCGCTCGGCGCGGTCGAGATGCTGGTGCAGTCGCTATGGCCGGAAGAACGGCACGCGGCGGTGGCCGTGCCGGACAAGCGGCGGGGCGAACGCATCGTGCTGGTCACCACCGCCGACGACGCCAATCCCGACGAGTTGCGCAAATTCGGCAAACAGGCAGGTGCGGCCGAGCTGATGGTGCCCAACGACATCGTCAAGGTCGAGGAAATCCCGGTGCTGGGTTCCGGCAAGACAGACTATGTGTCGACGAGAAAGCTGGCGATCGACAGGCTGGGACTCGGCGTCGCGGCGTAATCTCCCCCCTTGAGGGGGAGATGTCGCCGAAGGCGACAGAGGGGGTCGGTTCGACCGGGTGTCTTGCGACAGTCAGAGGTTGGCGCTTCACGCGCGCGACCCCCTCTGGCCTGCCGGCCATCTGACCCTCAAGGGGGAGATAATGACTTAACCTATATCCGAAGGCGGTATCTTCTCACCCTCCAGC
Source organism: Mesorhizobium sp. M0047 (assembly GCF_040323315.1). Taxonomy (NCBI): domain Bacteria; kingdom Pseudomonadati; phylum Pseudomonadota; class Alphaproteobacteria; order Hyphomicrobiales; family Phyllobacteriaceae; genus Mesorhizobium; species Mesorhizobium sp. M0047. The sequence continues at coordinate 245,486 of NZ_JAMYUW010000001.1, forward strand.
TTGGCGCGTTTCGAATAGGCGCGCACGCTGAACGGCAGGAAGATCAGGTAGCCGGCGACCGACGCCGTCAGCGTGTACCAGGGATAAGTCATCAGCAGGAGCACGTAGAGCACGACACCAAGGATAATCGGCAGCACCTTGTCGCCCGGGATTCTCAGGTTCTTGCCGGAATAGACCGGCAGCCGACTGACCAGCAGGAAGGCGACCAGAATGGTGAAGCCGGTGGCGACAAAGGCGGCTGGACGACTGGGCTCCAGCCCGGTGCGGAGGAAATAAAGATAGAGCGGCAGCATCACCAGCACGGCGCCGGCCGGCGCCGGCACGCCGACGAAATATTCGGACTGCCATAGGGGGCGATCGGCCTTGTCGTCGTCGAGCACGTTGAAACGGGCGAGCCGCAGCCCGCAGGCGATGGCGAACAGAAGTGCAGCGATCCAGCCCGGCGAGCCGGCGCGGTCGAGCAGGAAGGCATAGAGCACCAGAGCAGGTGCCACGCCGAAATTGACGATGTCGGCCAGCGAATCCATCTGGGCGCCAAATTTGGAGGTTGCCTTCAGCATCCGCGCCAGGCGGCCGTCAATGCCGTCGAGGAAGGCCGCAAGCAGCACCATCACCACCGCCGGCTCGAAACGGCCTTCGAAGCCGAAGCGGATGCCGGACAGGCCGGCGCAGATGGCCAGCACGGTGACCAGATTGGGCAGCACCATGCGCATAGGGATTTCCCGGATGCGCGGACCGCCGCTGGCATGGGCCTCGAACTTTTTGTATTGCGTGCCCACGGTCAGGAAATCCGAACAAGAGGCGTGCCGGCCACACCGCCGAATTCGGCAAGTACGGTTTCGCCGCCGATCGCCGTCTGGCCAACGGCAACACGCGGCGTGGCGGCCAGCGGCAGGAACACATCGACACGCGAACCGAAGCGGATCAGGCCGAAGCGCTCGCCGATGGCGATAGAGCCGCCGGCCTCGGCCCAGCAGACGATGCGCCGCGCCACCAGGCCGGCGATCTGGACGGCGGCGACCGTGCCGTTGGGGCTCTCGATAACCAGCCCGTTGCGCTCGTTCTCGGTGCTCGCCTTGTCGAGTTCGGCATTGAGGAATTTTCCAGGCCGATGCTCGATCCTGGCAATACGGCCACGCACCGGGGCGCGGTTCACGTGGCAGGAGAAGACGTTCATGAACACCGAGATGCGGGTCATTTCGACATTGCCGAGGCCGAGTTCGCGAGGCGGCACGGCCGGCCCGACCGCAGAAATGATGCCGTCTGCGGGGCTGACCACGAGGTGGTCGTCGACCGGCGTGACGCGCTCGGGATCACGGAAGAAATAGACGCACCAGGCCGTCAGGATAAGGCCGATCCAAAACAGGATCGAGGAAAAATAGCCGAGGAAAAGCGTCGCCGCGCCAAAGGCCGCGATAAAGGGATAGCCTTCGCGATGGATCGGTACGAACGCGTTCTTGACCGTATCGACAAGGCTCATCGGGTAAAAACGGGCTCCGTTTCAATTGCGGCCTCAATAGCCGAAAGCCCCCCTCGCCGCAACGCAACAATCGGCAAGGCTGTATTGGCCGCGTCCTACAGAAGCGGTGGTGCGCTTGCCTGTCGGCGTCATTGTCGGCAGAATTCGGGGCACCGCCGGTTCAAAATGCGGGAACAAGCCGACCGCCCATGATCCTAAACCCCAACACGGTGCACCTCATTGCCAAGCGATGGGCCGCCACAAGTAGGTTCTGCTCGCGCTGGCGGCATCGAATGGCAGCGCAATAGCGCAAGCCAAGCTATCCTTTGACTGCAGCAAGGCCGCCAGCGTGGCGGAAAAGGCCATTTGCGCCGACCATGCTGATGGAACGTTCTTCCTGACGGAGAAAAAGTAGCGCGGCGCCATCGAGACGACCGGACCAGATTAGTTGGCGCCATCGGCTTCGGCTCGCGCAAAATGTTCTTCGATCTCAAGCCTACCGGCGTCCGCTAGCGGGTCTTCCGCGCTCAATCTCAAGAGCATGCTGCCGTTGGGAGCGGACAACAGGAGCAATGGTCTACCGCCAGCAGCAACTGTCCAACTGACGACCGATCCTCCCTCTCTCGGAACCAACATCGACGGCAAGGCAACTGCTCCTGCAGTGTCTACTCCAGCCCTGCGCAAAAGAAGGTCGAGGGCTGCTGGCGCCCGATAGGCTTCAGCCAATTTGATGACGGTCGCTATTGAATCGGCGCCGACATGCGACAGCTTCAAGCCGACACGTGGAGCACTGTCACCAAATAACTCATCGATGTCGTCGGTGACGCTGTCGTTGGGTCCGAAGTCGAGTTCCAGTTCCGTGCCATCGGCAGCAAGGTACTGGTATGCCGCTGCATGCGTCGACGTGACCACGCACAACAGCGCCCTGCAGGCATTGGTTACGACAGGAAAAGCCATCTGCTTCTCGCCGTCTATGTCCAACATCCTTCCTTCGCCGACCCCGAGCTTGACCTCGGGTTGCGGCAAGCCTGCACAGGCTAAACCGATGCCCACTTGAAGTCGGCTCGTCATCGATGCTTTCAGATGGAACACCGAGCGATGGCGCAATCGAGGTTCGCGCCTGGGATTAGCCATCACCACGTCGAGAATGGCCTCCTGGCATTCGGCATCGTCGACAATCTCCAGTTCAGGCCATGAGGCAATCCAACCCACTGCGCGGGCAAGCAACGGGACGCTATCTTCCTCTTTGTAAAAAAGATCGTCGAGCTTATCAAGGAAATCAGCGCGACCACCTTCGAATCCGGTCTGTTCCTCCGCTTCTTTTGGGTGTTCCCTGACCCAAGCGACCATTTGTTCCAAAGCAGCCAAATGATTTGTCGCTCGCATTCCAGCCAGAGCCAACCTCGCATCGGAGGTAATTTTGTCGAAGCCACCATGGTAGTTGCGGATAAATTGGCTGTGGCCGCCATTGCTTACTTCCAGGGCGTAGAGATAGGTATGAAAAAACTGCCTCGCCGATGCCGGAATTTCGTGATCTTTGTAGAGGCCCTGATTGAGCATCGCGTTGACGAAATCCATGACCGCGGTCACGAGATCAGCAACGTAATTCTCCTTGGCAGCGCGCTCGACAGCTGAAAACGGGACAATAACTGAAGACACATGCGGGCTGGCCATCGGCTGCTCCGAACGGTCGGCCGAAACCGTTGTCGACTGCTGAAGCTTTTTCTTCCGCGAAAAAATTCCGAACATGCCAGCGGCCTTCTTATCTGCAGCAGCAGAATAATACCTTGAAGAGCAAATAAAAGCATTTGAAATTCATTTTCAAATGTCTAGTCGCCGACGTTTTTAGAGCATTCAGAAAACTGATTTCGAGATTTTGCTTCAGGAGCTCAGCGTAGAGGTGGCCGAGTTGAATTGTTGCGTGATGCCTGTCGGCGACGCACGCCGTCATCCGTCCTTGGTGAGACAGCGTCTTTCTGGACCGCCCGGCCATGATCACGTGCGCAACAAGGAGCTCTCGCAAATGCAGAAACAACCGGCCACCCAAGCGCATCTCCTGACCGCCGGCCTCGCCTTCGGCGAGTCGCCGCGCTGGCACGACGGACGGCTCTGGGTCTGCAATTGGGGGACCGGCGAGATCGTCGCCGTCGATGCCGACGGCAACCGCGAGGTCACGCTCACCGTGCCAGCTGTCCTGCCCTACTCCATCGACTGGCTGCCGGATGGCCGTCTGCTTGTCATCTCCGGTCGCGACGGCTTGCTATTGCGACAGGAAGCAGATGGAAGGCTCGTCACCCATGCCGATTTGCGCAGCCTCTCGAATAGCCCGTGGAACGAGATCGTCGTCGATGGGCGTGGCAACATCTATGTCAATGGCGGCGGCCCGGCGCCGGCGCCGGGCGAGCATTTCGGTCCCGGCACGATCGTGCTGGTCACGCCGGGCGGTGCCGTCCGGCAAGTGGCGGAAAACATCGCCTTTGCCAACGGTATGGCGGTCACCCCGGACAACAAGACGCTGATCGTCGCCGAATCGCATGCCAATAGGCTGACTGCCTTCGACATTGCGGCCGACGGCACTCTGTCCAACCGGCGGGTCTGGGCTGATGTGACGGCTATCCCGACGGCATCTGCCTCGATGCCGAGGGGGCGATCTGGTATGCGGATGTTCCCAACAAGCATTGCGTGCGCGTGAGCGAAGGCGGTGAGGTGTTGCAGACAGTCGTTGTCGATCGCGGCTGCTTTGCCTGCATACTGGGCGGCACCGACAGGAAAACGCTGTTCATTCTCGCCGCCGAATGGCGTGGCTTCGAGCACATGGTCAGCGACGCGCGCACCGGCCAGGTGCTCAGCGTGGACGCACCGGCACCTGGCGTCGGCTGGCCGTAGGAAATCCTATTACAGTCCGGGAACACGCCGATAGTTGGCGATGTCGGCCCGAACACCGAGCCGGGCGATCGTCTCCTGCGGGTTGAAGGCGATGCGCTCGTGCGCCGCCTTGACGATCGGCACGACATTGTCGACCGCCGCCTGGCTCTCCCATTCGACGATGGTGACGAGGTTGAATTCGCCCGGCCCCGAGAATTGCTCGAGCAGGAAATCCTGCACGAAGCCCTGCTGCCGGCGCAGCAATTCATGCGTTGTCCGGACCTTGGCCAGTATCTCTTCGCGAGCGGCGGCCGGGACAACGAATTTGTCCACCCTGAACACGCTGCCGCCGTTAACCTTCTGATTTGTCTTGCTCATTTCGATCATTCCGTTCTTGGATCATGTTGCTTCCGGGCACCAAGAACGACCTACAATCTCAACTTAAGTTGAGGTCAAGCGGAAATGTCTTCCTTCTCATCTGGTAGGCGGCTCACCTGGTAGGCGGCATCAATTCACCTCGGATAGCCGGCGGCGAACGATGACGCCAAGTTCGTCGCCCTCGCGGGCGATGCGCAGCCGCTCCTCGGCCTCCGTTGCCTCGCGCTGGCGATCCCACATCGAGGCGTAGAGGCCATGCTTGTGCATCAGTTCGGCATGCGTTCCGCGCTCGGCGATCTGGCCGTCCTGCAGCACGATGATCTCGTCGGCCGTAATCACCGTCGACAGCCGGTGGGCGATGACGATGGTGGTGCGACCGCGGCTGACCAGGTCGAGCGCCGCCTGGATTTCCTGCTCGGTGTGGCTGTCGAGGGCCGAAGTCGCTTCGTCGAGCATCAGGATCGGCGGGGCTTTCAGGATGGTGCGGGCGATCGCCACGCGCTGCTTCTCGCCGCCCGAGAGTTTCAGCCCACGCTCACCGACCATCGATTTGTAGCCGTCTGGCAGCCGCTCGATGAAGGGGCCGATCTGGGCGAGTTCGGCAGCCTTGCGCATATCCTCCTCGCTGGCACCGATGCGGCCGTAGCGGATGTTGTAGGCGATGGTGTCGTTGAACAGCACAGTATCCTGCGGCACCATGCCGATTGCTCCGCGCAGGCTCTCCTGCGTCACGTCCCTGATATCCTGGCCGTCGATCAGCACCTGGCCGTCCTGGACATCGTAGAAGCGGAATAGAAGCCGCGAGATGGTCGACTTGCCGGCGCCCGATGGCCCGACAATGGCGACGGTCTTGCCGGCGGGCACCTCGAAGCTGACGCCCTTCAGGATCTTGCGGTTCGGGTCGTAGGAGAATTGAACGTCGCGGAACTCGACCTTGCCGGCGCTGACAGATAGTGGTTTCGCATCCGGCCTGTCGACGATCTCCTGCGGCACATCCAAAAGGTCGAACATCTGCTCGATATCGGTCAGCCCCTGGCGGATTTCGCGGTAGATGAAGCCGATGAAATTGAGCGGAACCGACAACTGCATCAGCATGGCGTTGATGAAGACGAAATCGCCGACCGTCTGCGTGCCGGCCTGCACCTCCAGCGCCGACATGCACATGACGATGACTGTGCCGAGGCCAAAGATGATGCCCTGGCCAAAATTCAGCCAGCCAAGCGAGGTCCAGATGCGCGTCGCCGATATCTCGTAGCGTGCCATGGAGCGGTCGAAGCGCTCGGCCTCCATGCCTTCGTTGTTGAAATACTTGACCGTTTCGTAGTTTAGCAGCGAGTCGATCGCCTTGGTGTTGGCATCGGTGTCGCTGTCGTTCATGTCGCGGCGGATCGAGATGCGCCAGTCGCTGGCGCGCACCGTGAACCAGACATAGACCCAGACGGTGACCGCGACGACCGCCACATATTTCCAGCCATAGGTGTAGGCGAAGATGCCGGTGGTCAGGGCGAACTCGAGAATCGTCGGCGCTGTATTAAGCATGATGAAGCGCACGATCGTCTCGATGCCCTTGGTGCCACGTTCGATGATGCGCGACAGGCCGCCGGTCCGGCGCTCGAGATGAAAGCGCAGCGACAGTTGGTGCATGTGGACGAAGGTGCGGAAGGCAAGCTGGCGCACCGCGTACTGGCCAACGCGGGCAAACAATGCGTCGCGCAACTGATTGAAGCCAAGCTGCACCAGGCGCACGACATTGTAGGCGACGACCAGCATGACGGGCGCCAGCAGAAAGCTCGGCAGCGGCGGCACCGATTTGGCGTCACCGGCCAGCGCGTCGGTCGCCCATTTGAAAAAATAGGGACCGGCGACCAGTGTCAGCTTGGCCACAACCAACAGAAGCGTCGCCCACGTGACCCGGGCTCTCAGATCCGCACGATCCGCCGGCCACATATAGGGCCACAGGTTGAGCAGCGTCTTGAAGGTCGAGGAGTCGGAGACGGTTTTTTTGGCCATTCTTTGTGCCTTCTTCTTATGTCTTTTTGACCATGATCTCTTCCGAAAACAGGGCTGCAGTTTTCGGGATCATGGATCTAGCGGCCGGAGCAGCAGGAATTGACGAGCGCGGTCAGCGACATCGAGACATCGGCGAGCGCTGCGTGGTCGATCGCATAGCGCGAGCGTTGGCGATCAGGCTCGAACCGGACCAGCCCGGCTTCGACCAATATCTTCAAATGCTGTGACACGGTGGACTGCGCCAGATCGAAACGATCGACGACCTCTCGGCAGCAACAGGAGCTGCTGGCCGACAGGTATTTCAGGATTTCGATACGCGCCGGGTGCGAAAGCGCGGCAAGCCGGGCGGCGACGGCGCGGCTGTCCGGGGCCTCCGACGCGGAGCGGAGTGTATGGGTTTCGAAGGGGCTGTCGCTCATCGTCCATCGGCGATAAACGATGGTTGGCGCTATCGCAAGCTACTCTTCTGGTCAGACCAGATAGCGGCTAACGCTGTGAGATGGACTTCTCGATCCCCGGGATATCGGCTATCCGTTCAGCCAGAAAGTCGACCAGCAGGCGAACCCTTGCAACGCCCGCGCGCTCCGGGACGATCAGCATGTTCAACGGGACGGACGGCTCCCGCCATTTGTCGCCTATAGCGTCGACCGCTTCGGTGAAGCCGACTTCGAGCCCGCTGCCGAGCGCCTGCGCGAGCGAATGAGAACGCTCGCTACCGCGCAGCCCATTCCCTATCGCCGGCAGAATGGCGGCGACTATTTGATTCCGAGCATGAAGCTACGCCCCGACCTGGGCGATCAGAACATGACCGGGTTCAAACTTCACCTAAGCGGCTCAACGAGCTAGCTGACTTCGACCTCTGGAAAGCCTTGTCTCTAGTTGGTCTTTGTCGTCACCTGCTTGCCCATCGCCTTGAGGTCGGCGGCTTCGCCTTCCTTGGACTTTTCCGGGACCTTGAACACCTGTCCCGGCCAGATGCGATCAGGATCGCTGATCTGATCCTGGTTGGCGAGGTAGATGGTCGAGTAGCGCATGCCATGGCCGTAGACACGCCGTGAAATCCGCCAAAGCGTGTCGTGGCGGTGGATGATGACGGCGCCGTCCGCATGTTCGAGCTTGGGCGCTACGGTCTCGGGCACATCGCTTGGCGGCGTGGCTGCCACCACAACGGCCGGAGCCTCACCGGCCGGTGCTGCGGGAGCAGCCGCGACATCGACCGGAGCGGCAGGCGCTTCGGCGGCAGCAGGTTCGGCAGGCTTGAGCTCCGCGGGCGCCACGGCGGCGATCGATTCACCCGGCTCGCGCTCGAACGGCACGGCGGCGCGTGCCACCACTTTCACGCCGTCGGCATCGAGACCGTCGACATGGATGGTGTAGCTGCCGACCGGAATGTCGCGCGTCGCCTCGACGAGGAAATGGCCGTTCGGCGACGTCTGAGCGTCACCGAGCAGGATATCATTGGCATAGGCGCGCACCTTGCGGCCCGGATCTGAGAGGCCGGCAACAAATATCTTGTTGCCGTCGATCTCCACCGCCTCGACGACGATCTTGGGTTCGGACACGTCTGGCGCAGCCGCCGATGGGGCTGCCGGAGCAGGTAACGCTTCAGCCACGGCCGGCGCCGGAGCCGCCGGCGCGGCTGGTGCCGAAGCAGTTGCGGGCGCTTCCGCCGCGGGAGCCGCCGGCGCGGCGGCCTGGTCGCCGGCAGCCGGGGCGGCCGGCTTTGCCTCGGGCGCGGGAACGGTGAGCAGTTCGGCCGGCTTGCCCGGCTCCTCGACCATCGCCAGCACCTGGCCGGCCGCATTCTTTGGAACCGAGACGACTGCGGTCTGCACCGACGGCGTCACGACATCGCCGGTGGTCGCGCGCAGGGCAATCGTATAGTCGCCAGGCTTCAACGGATCGTCGAGCACGATGACAAAGGCGCCGTCGGGACCGGCGACCGTCGAACCGAGCACGGGCGTGCCGTTGAGGATCTCGACCTTCGCGTTGGGTGCTGCGTTGCCGGCAATCACAATGGAGCCATTGCTCTCGACGCGCACGACATCGAAGGACGGTGCGATCGGACCGGCCGCAGCCGGCGCTGCCGGAACCGCTGCACCCGTTGCCGGTGCGGCCGGCGCCGTTGTCTGGGGCACCGCGGCAGGCGCGGCCGGCACAGCCGCTGGCGGCAGCCGCGCTTCCGTGCCGGGATCAGCCGGTTTCGGCGCCGCGGGCGGCGTCAAGGCCGCCACTTGCGGCGGCGGTGTCGGATTAAGATACGGGTCGAGCGCACCCGATACATAGGCGGTCCCCGCGGCCGCAACGGTCCCACCCGCTACGAACAGGAACGCCTTCAATGGATTAATCACCATATTTCGCTACCCCTTAGCCACCTAACGCCGGTCTAGCCTGTTTTGCCCATGTCGACAAGAAAGAGGGACCGACAAGAAAAAGCCCGAGCTTGTTGACCCTTGGGGCTTGACCGCGCTTTCAGACCCAATCACCAATCATCAGCATGAACACGATTCGATCCGTTTGCGTCTATTGCGGCTCGTCTCCGGGCCGCGATGAAATTTATATCAAGGCCGGGCACCTGCTCGGGCGCTCGATCGCCAAAGCGGGCCTGCGGCTAATCTATGGCGGCGGCACCAAAGGCATCATGGGCGCCGTCGCCGAAGGCGCCCTGCGCGCCGGCGGCAAGGTGACGGGCATCATTCCGCGCTTCCTGATCAACAAGGAAGCGACGGAAACCGCGCTTGATCGGCTCGACGAACTCGTGATCACCGACAACATGCATGAGCGTAAACACAAGATGTTCGAGAAATCCGACGCCTTTGTGGCGCTGCCGGGCGGCATCGGCACGGTCGAGGAGATTGTCGAGGTCATGACCTGGGCGCAGCTTGGCCATCACCGCAAGCCGATCGTCTTCGGCAATGTAGGAGGATTCTGGGACCCGATGCTGGCGTTGCTCGATCACATGGCCGCCGAGGGCTTCATCCACACCGCGCAGCGAGTCAGGCCGCTGGTGGTCGACGACCCCGAAGCAATCGTCGCCGCCATCATGGTGGCTGGGTCCTCCGTCGACGCCCCGACCGAGGGCGTGCAGTCGGTGATAGACAAGATGTGAGGCAGTAGAGAATAGGCAGTGTGAATGCCGGGGGACGGCAACCCTACTGCCTACTGCCCAGGGCAACGAACTCGGGTTACGGGTTCCTTCGGAGCCTTCGCCTGCGCATTGGCCGACGGCGCATCAAACGAAAAACCCGCCTGTGCGGCGGCTCACTGGCGCAAATCAGCACCATAGACGAATATATACCATAGCTGAGGGCACGGAATCAAGAAAAAATTCCTATTGCCGGCACAAAAGCCGGTGCGGAGCCCTAGCCTACTAGCCTACTGGACTGCCTACTAGCCTACTGCCTACTAGCCTCTGCCTGCAGCTGCCTGCCGCAGATCAGCGATCACCGCGCGGCGGTCATGACGACGCCAGGCAAGATAGATGGAAACCGTGCGCTCGAACCATGGCAGGTCGCGAAACACGATCCGCGGCGGAGCGGCGGCACGCAGGCTGGCCTGCACCGTCGCCAGGCCAAGGCCGGCGCTGACCAGACCAAGCGAGGTCAGCGGGTCCGCCGTCTCATAGGCGATGTCGGGCAGAAAACCGGCTTTGGCGCAGGCGGCAAGAAATTGCCCGCGGTTGGTGTCGTCGGGCTGGCGCACGACCGTGATCCAGGTGCGGCCGTCGAGGTGATGCGGCCCGATCTCCGATATTTGGACAAGCGGATCATCTTCGGGGATCGCCAGCACCAGCGGCTCATGCCGCAGCGCCATGGCGGCGACATCCGGGTCATCGTCGGCTGGCGGCGAATAGACAAAGCCCAGATCGAGCACCCGCTGCCGCAGCCCCTCCAGCTGCGCCGCCGAACGCAGGCTTCGCAACTGAAGGTGAAAGTCTGGCCGGTCGCGGCGGAACTGGCGCAGCATGCCTGCGACAAGCCCGGCATGCACGGCGCCTTCGACGTAGCCGATGGCAAGACGGCCGACGGCGCCGCTGGCCAGGTTGCGGCCGAACTCCTCCAGTCGTCGCGCATTGGACAGCAGCGAACGGGCCTCCGCGAGGAAGGCGCGACCCTCGGCGTTGAGATGGACCCGCTGCTTCGACCTCTCAAACAGGGAGACGCCAAGCTGCTCCTCGAGCTGCATGATCTGCCGGCTGAGCGGCGACTGCGAGATATGCAGCATCTCGGCGGCGCGACCCACATTGCCGGCTTCGGCGACGGTGACGAAATACCTGATCTGGCGCAGGTCGAACATTTTTTCTCCGAGGTTCTAAGTCCTCATGGGTCTTAACTCTAGCCTAATCAGTCTTGGACAGTCTGACCAGTGGAAGTGATACTCGGCCATCCCAACCAAAGGAGACCGACATGCAGTTCTTTGCCCTTCTCACTCGCAACACCGAAAAGTTTACCGATGCCGATTTCGCGCAGCTGCTGCCCGGCGAGGCCGAACAGCGCCGCACGCTTTACGCCGAAGGCGCGGTCCGCCAGGTATGGAACCGCGGCGATATACCAGGCAGTGGCATGATGTTCGAGGCCGGCAGCGACGCAGACGTGCGCGGCCATCTCGCCACCTTGCCCCTGATCAAGGCCGGCATGATGGATATCTCCGCAATCGTGCCGCTCAATCCTTACCCTGGGTTCGGCCCGAAGCGTTGAGAGGACGCAATCCGGTGGCGGCGAAGGCGTCACCACCGGATTGACGCGGCGATCGACAGGCTGTGATCGGCTGTCAAGAAACCGTCACACGAAACCGGCTTCGCACGTGCTAGAAATTGGGATCAGGCGACCGCCACGCGGCGCCATGTTCGAAACCTCAATCTGGCGCCTCGCCCATGGATATCGCTCTCGCCCCGGAAGGCACCGACCTGTCGCCTTACCTGCCTGATGAGCACGGGTTGTTCTTCATCTATCACTTCACCGCAGAGGGCGTGCGAACCAGGGACGCCGCGGCCGCGCACTGGACATGGCGCAGCTACCAGATCACTGACCTGCACGCACGCCAGGAGATCGGCGCCGAAAGGGCTTTGCCGGGGCCGGTGCGCGACGCCTTCCTTGCTCCGAGCCATGGCTGCCACATCGACTTCGAGGATGGCTGGCTCTATGGCGATCTGCCGGATCTCAGGCACGACTTTTCGGAGGCGCGCGGACTCGTCCATTTCCGCTTCGCCTTCAACGACACGATGCTGATCGGCGCTCGCAAGCAGCCGCTGGAATCGGTCGACGCCGTCCGCAAGGCGGTGGAAAATGGATCGCGGAAATTCCGCTCGCCGGCGGAACTGATAGAGGCAGTCACGGGCCAGTCGCTCGACGGCATGTCGGCCGAGCTCCGCAAGCTGGGCGACACGCTCGACGGCATCGAGGACCGTGTCGTGCGCGATGCATGGCACAATGAACGACAAGCGCTGGTCGAGGCGCGCCGACAATTGGTGGTGATCCATCGGCAGATGGCGACGATCACCAATCTGTTCCGGCATCTCGATCATTCGCATCGCAACGAGCTGCCTGACCCGATCAACGACATGGCGGTCAGGCTCTCGCAACGGGCGCATACGCTCTATCACGATGGCGAGCAGTTGCAGGCGCGCACAAGGCTGTTGCAGGACGAGCTGATGGCCAAGCTGACCATGCAGTCGAACCAACTCCTCTATGTTCTCTCTGTCATGACGGCGGTGCTGTTGCCGATGACCATTATATCGGGCCTGTTCGGCATGAATGTCGGCGGGCTGCCGCTGGTCAACACGCCGATGGGTTTTTGGGTGGTGTCAGCAGTATCGCTCGTTATCGCTGCGGCCACCTATCTGTTCGTCAGGCGGCTTGGCCGGGGGATGTAACGCGGCAGCTTTCACGCCGAGGCGCGAAAATCCTCGAGGACGGTGCCAGCGGCGGCGACTTCCGCTTCATGGTCGGGCTCGCGCCAGGTCTCGGCAAGGCCAGCCGCATACCATTCGCGCATCGCCGGCAAGGCAAGCAATTGCGCCGGGTAGGCGGCGGCCGCCCCTTCGAAAACGAGCCCGTACGACTGAGCCCGAAATGCCACGGGCGCAAAGAACGCGTCGACGGCGGTAAAATGAGCGCCGGCCAGAAACGGCCCGCCGAAACGGGCAAGACCATCGTTCCAGAGATCGCCGAGGCGCAAAAGATCCTGCCTCAGCGCGTCGGACATCCGAAACGGCTTGACCCGCACGCCGCAACTCATCGGGCATGTGCCACGCAGTGCGGTGAAGCTCGAATGCATCTCGGCGGCGGCCGAGCGTGCCCAGGCGCGTGCCTTGGCTTCGACGGGCCAAACGCCATGGTGGCGCTCCGCCAGATATTCGGCGATGGCGAGCGAATCCCAGACCGCCCAATCATTGTCGATCAGGCACGGCACACGGCCGCTGGGTGAAAACGACCGGTAAAGCTCCCAACTCGATCCGGTCGGGAATGGCGTCAGCCGCTCCTCGAACGGGATATCCAGCGCTCGCATCAGCACCCATGGCCGCAGCGACCACGAGGAATAGTTCTTGTTGGCGATATGCAGCAGGTACATCCGAAATCCCTTACTGTGCGAGCTTCGGCGCAGCCCTGCGCGCGGTCGTCAACATCGACCAGGAATACATCGCCAGTGCCGTCCAGATCAGAGCGAAGGCGATGGCCTGGGTGGTGCCGAAAGGCTCATCGAAGATCAGCACGGCGATCAGGAACACCATGGTCGGCGCGATGTACTGCATGATGCCGATGGTGGAGAGGCGCAGCAGCTTGGCGCCGAAGGCGAACAACAGCAGCGGCACCGATGTGACCGGACCGCAGCCCATCAGCAATGCCGTATCGGCACCGCTGCTGGATACGATGTGGTCCTGTCCGGTCGCGATCAGATAGATGATGTAGCCAAGCGCCGGCACCGACAGCAAAAGCACTTCGAGCAGAAACCCCTGGCTGGGGCCGATCGGCAGCGTCTTGCGAAAGAAGCCGTAGGCGGCGAAGGAAAACGCCAAAGCCAGCGACACCCAGGGCAGCTTGCCGCCCTCGATGGTCAGTACCGCGACGGCGACCGCCGCCAGTACCACGGCTGCGATCTGTAGACGGTCAAGCCGCTCGCCAAGCAACAGCGCGCCGACGACGACGCTGACCAGCGGATTGATGTAATAGCCGAGCGCGGTTTCGACCGTGCGGTCGACCGCGATCGCCCAGACGTAGACGCCCCAGTTGACCGAGATCAGCGCCGCCGTCAGCGCGGCCATGGCGATGGTGTGGGGTGAGCGAAGTGCTGCCTTGAAATCCGCCGTGCGGCCGGCCCAGACCAGAACGGCGGCGGCGATCGGCACCGACCAGACGATGCGGTGGGCAATGACTTCGGCGAGCGGCAGATGCGCCACGGCCTTCATGTAGAAGGGCAGCATTCCCCATAGCAAATAAGCGCCCAGCGCAAGCAGGAAGCCGCGACGGGTCTTGGAATCAGCGTCCAGGGTAATTGCTTCAGTGGCCATGGGCCAACGCTATGGCCCAGCCACTTTGCCAAGACCATCGCAAAGTTCTGATGGATCAATGGACTTTCGCTGATGGTTCAACCCTATTCGGCCGCCACCAGGCCAGCCATCTCGCGGTTCTTCATCAGTTTGTAGACAATGGAATCCATCAGCGCTTGGAACGAGGCGTCGATGATGTTTTCGGAAACACCGACCGTCCACCAGCGCGCGCCGGTGCCGTCATGCGATTCGATCAGGACGCGGGTGATCGCCTCGGTGCCGCCATTGAGGATACGCACCTTGAAGTCGGCAAGCTCCATATCGGCGATCTCGCCCTGGAATTTGCCGAGATCCTTACGCAGTGCGATGTCGAGTGCGTTGACCGGGCCATGCCCCTCGGCCACCGACATCCTCTCCTCGCCGTCGACCAGCACTTTGACGATCGCTTCGGACACCGTCTTCAACTGACCGTTGGCGTCAAAGCGGCGCTCGACCATGCAGCGGAACGAGGTGACGTTGAAGAACTCCGGCAGGCCGTGCAGCATCTTGCGCGCCAGGAGCTCGAAGCTGGCGTCGGCACCCTCATAGGCGTAACCCTCGGCCTCGCGCTCCTTGACCACTGATATCAGCCCATCGAGCCGGTGATCGTCCTTCGGCACGTCGATGCCGCGCCGCTTCAGTTCGGCTAGGAAATTGGCCTTGCCGCCCTGGTCCGAAACCATGACGCGTCTGCGGTTGCCGACCGTTTCCGGCGGCACATGCTCATAGGTCGCCGGCTCCTTGGCCAGCGCCGAGGCATGGATGCCGGCCTTGGTGGCGAAGGCGGAGGCGCCGACATAGGGCGCCTGCGCTTCCGGAGCGCGATTCAAGAGCTCGTCGAAAGCCCGCGACAGACGCGAAATGCCAGTCAGCGCCTCAGCCGAAATGCCGGTCTCGAAACGATCGGCGAAGGCCGGCTTCAGCGCCAGCGTCGGCACGATCGAGATCAGGTTGGCGTTGCCGCAGCGCTCGCCGATGCCGTTGAGCGTGCCCTGGATCTGGCGCACGCCGGCCTCGACCGCGGCCAGCGAATTGGCCACTGCCTGACCGGTGTCGTCATGGGCATGGATGCCGAGATGATCGCCTGACATACCGGACGAAATAACCTTCTCGACGATGGCGCGGACTTCCGACGGCTGCGTGCCGCCATTGGTGTCGCACAGCACCACCCAGCGCGCGCCTGCATCATAGGCGGTCCTGGCACACGCCAGCGCATAGCCGGGATTGGCCTTGAAGCCGTCGAAGAAATGCTCGCAGTCGACCAGCGCCTCCTTGCCGGCGGCGATCGCCGCTTCGACAGAGGCCTTGATGGCGTCGAGGTTTTCTTCATTGGTGCAGCCGAGCGCGACACGGACGTGGTAGTCCCAGCTCTTGGCGACGAAGCAGATGGCGTCCGACTTAGATTGCACCAGTGAGGCAAGGCCGGGATCGTTGGACGCTGATACCCCTGCCCGCTTGGTCATGCCGAAGGCGACGAATTTGGCACGTGTCGTCCGCTTCTCCTGGAAGAAGGCCGTGTCGGTCGGGTTGGCGCCGGGATAGCCACCCTCGACATAGTCGAGGCCGAAGGCGTCAAGCAGCTTGGCGATGGCGATCTTGTCCTCGACGGAAAAGTCGATGCCCGGCGTCTGCTGGCCATCGCGCAGTGTGGTGTCGAAGAGGAACAGTCTTTCCTTTTTCATGACAGCAAGGTGCTTGGGCACCCCCCTCTGGCCTGCCGGCCATCTCCCCCGCAAGCGGGGAGATCGGCAGCTTTGACGACAGCGCTGGTCCTGCAACGTCGGCGATTGGCGAAAGCGAAGGCGACATCCAATCTCCCCCCTTGCGGGGGAGATGGCCGGCAGGCCAGAGGGGGGTGTGAAGGATCGCCGTACATCGACTATATCTTCCCCGCAAAACCATCCGTGGCCCGGATCAGCCGGTCGAGGATACCCGGCTCCGAATACGCGTGGCCGGCACCCTCGATCAGGTGGAAATCCGCCTTCGGCCAGGCCTTGTGCAGCGCCCAGGCATAACGCGCCGGGCACGGCATGTCGTAGCGGCCGTGGACGATGGTGCCGGGAATATCCGCAAGCTTGTGCGCGTCGCGCAGCAGCTGCCCTTCCTCGAGCCAGCCGGCATGGACGAAATAGTGGTTCTCTATACGGGCGAAGGCGACGGCATAGTCGTCCTGCCCAAACGGTCCGCTGGTCTCCGGCTCCGGCAACAGCGTGATGGTTTCGCCTTCCCACAGGCTCCACGCGCGCGCTGCCTCGATCTGGGCCTTGTGGTCACTGCCGACCAGCCGCTTGCGATAGGCGGCCATCATGTCGCCACGCTCGGCCTCGGGGATCGGCGACAGGAACCGCTCCCATTTGTCCGGGAACATTTCAGAGACGCCGAACTGATAGTACCATTCGAGTTCGGCGCGCGTCAGCGTGTAGATGCCGCGCACCACCAGTTCGCTGACCCGTTCAGGGTGCGTTTCGGCATACGCCAACGCCAGCGTCGAGCCCCAGGAGCCGCCGAACACCAGCCATTGGTCGAAGCCGGCCATCTCGCGCAGCCGTTCGATATCGGCGACCAGATGCCATGTCGTATTGGCTTCGAGCGAGGCGTTCGGCGTCGATTTTCCGCAGCCGCGCTGGTCGAACAGGATGACGTCGTAAAGGCTCGGGTCAAACAGCCGCCGGTGTTTTGGCGAGATGGTGCCGCCGGGCCCACCATGCAGAAATACCGCCGGCTTGGCGCCCTTGGTGCCGGAACGCTCCCAGTAGACCCGATGGCCGTCACCGACATCGAGCATGCCGGAATCGAACGCCTCGATTTCGGGGTAGAGGGTACGCAATTGACAGCTCATAGTTGCAAACCTTTGATCGGCCAGTCCGCTGTTTCATGGTCGGGGTGCTGGAAGGAGATGATCTGCTCCTGCCTCGCGTAGTAGTCGGGGTCCTGGTGAACGGGCTGGTCGAAGATCGTCTCCACCCAGGGCAGCCGCGCTGCGTAATTGACCTGGATCTGCGGTGCCAGGTCCGAACGATCGTCGAAGGCGCCGATGGCGATCTCCAGTCCACCAGGCTGCCGATAGGTAAGCGGGTCCCGCAGCGGGCGCAGAAGCCACGATCGATGTTGACCGACGACTGGAAGTAACTCGGCTCTTCATGGGTCCATTCGACGCCATCCCTGGGCACCGTCACCAGCGCACCGAAGAACGAGCCGAACTGCTTCTGGCACATGCGGCAATGGCAGATCGAGGGACGGCCGAGCGCTCCATGAATGCGGAAACGCACGGCGCCGCACTGGCAACCGCCGGTTCTTACCTGATCGGTCATGACTTCTCCTTTGGCGGCCATTGTTCGGTGTCGTGGTCTGGGTGCTGATAGGAGACGAGATCGGCCAGATAGGGGGCCGCCGACATATCGGCCATTGTCTCCTCGCCCGGCAGTTCCGGGATCGTATCGACATAGGGCAGCTTTGCCTCCGTGCCCCACTGGATCAACGGCACGATCTCCGCCGGATTGTCGAACGCACCGATCGCCAGCCCGACACCATCCGGCGCGGTGAAGGTCAGCGGCGTGCCGCAATTGGCACAAAAACCACGATCGACATGGTTGGATGAGCGAAAATATTTCGGCTCACCGCGCGTCCAGTCGAGCTTCGCCCCGCGCACTGAAACAAGCGGCGCGTAGAACGAGCCAAACGCCTTCTGGCACATGCGGCAATGGCAGATCGAAGCGTCTCCCAACGCGCCTTCGACGCGAAAGCGCACCGCGCCGCACTGGCAGCCGCCGGTATAGATCGGCCGATTGTCGAGGCTCATCGCCGCTCACTCCGTGGCATGGCAGACGGCCTCGACATTGTTGCCGTCGGGATCGAGGACAAAGGCGGCGTAGTAGTCCAGGTGATAGTGTGGTCTCAGGCCCGGCCCGCCATTGTCCTTGCCGCCAGCGGCAAGCGCCGCGGCATGGAAGGCTTCGACCTCGGCGCGGCTGCGCGCGGTGAAAGCGACGTGCTGGCGGTCTCTCGGCTTGTCCTTGCCGGTACTCAGCCAGAACACCGGGCGGTCACGGCCGTAGCCACCGACCTTGGCGCCGCCGGTGTATTCGAGCGGCACCATGTAAAGCAGCGAGGCCCCAAGCGGCGCCATCGCCTTGTCATAGAAAGCCTTCGAAGCGTCGAAATCGGCAACAGTGATGCCGAGATGGTCGATCATGAAATTGCCTCCCTTGCTCGTTCGCCCGCCGGCATTTCGGCGCCGGCAAGGCCGG
This sequence comes from Mesorhizobium sp. M0047, assembly GCF_040323315.1. Taxonomy (NCBI): domain Bacteria; kingdom Pseudomonadati; phylum Pseudomonadota; class Alphaproteobacteria; order Hyphomicrobiales; family Phyllobacteriaceae; genus Mesorhizobium; species Mesorhizobium sp. M0047. The sequence goes on from NZ_JAMYUW010000001.1 coordinate 263,970, forward strand.
CCTCGATCACGATGTGCTGGCAGACATTGTCGATATCGCGAATGACGTCGTCGTTCCAGAAGCGCAGGATGGTCCAGCCGCTACTCTTCAAATATGCGCTGCGCTCTGAATCGCGCTCTACGTGCTCAGCGTCTGCGTGCTGGCTACCATCAACCTCAATGATCAGCTTTTTGTCCGAGCAGGCAAAATCGACGATATAAGGGCCGATTGGCACCTGCCGGCGGAAGCTTAAGCCCATTAGCCGATGCGCGCGAAGCTCGTTCCAGAGCTTCAGCTCGGCGTCGGTCATCACACGACGCATGGATTTTGCGTTCTTGCGCTGGCGTGATGGGACGAGGTCGTGACCCATCAGGCACCTTCGTACGAGAAGGCTGCTAAACGTTGCAGAACAGGTCTACTCGGTGGAGCTGCCAATCTCCCCCCTTGCGGGGGAGATGCCCGGCAGGGCAGAGGGGGGTGCTGTCCCGCCGGCCTATCCGCTGAAGGCCGCTGCCTTCTCGGGAAATGGTTGAAACGAGGGAGTACAAACGGTAACGCTGGCGTTCCTTCACACCCCCCTCTGTCCTGCCGGACATCTCCCCCGCAAGGGGGGAGATTGGCTGTCGCCAGCGTCTCCGCCAACCTTGCAAAAGAGTTTCGCGCCAACCTCACCGCTTCACCTCCCAAGTGGTGATGCGTTCGCCAGTGACCGGGTCCTTGCCGTCCTTCAACTGTATACCTTGTGCAAGCAGTTCATCGCGGATGCGGTCGGCCTCGGCCCAGTTCTTCGCGGCGATGAATGCCAGGCGCTTGGCGATGGCCTTGGCGATGTAGTCTTCATCGACCTTCGCCGACGCGACATCGAAGCCGAGGAACAGAAGCGTCGCCTTCAGCGACGCTGCGGCATCGTTGCCGTCGGCTGCCTCGCCGGCCAATTGGGTCAAACCCTGGAAGGCAGCATAGGTGGCGAGATCGTCGGACAAGGCATCGATGACCTCCACCGGCAACTGCCCCGCCGCCGACGCTAGGTCCGCCGCCCGCTTCCATTTGCGCAGCGTGTTCTCGGCCTCTTCCAGCTTGCGCACGGAAAAGTCGATCGGCTCGCGATAATGCGTCATCAGCATCGCCAGCCGCAGCACCTCGCCCGGCCATTTGCGGCCACCGAAGGTCTCGGTCTCCAGCAATTCGTTGATCGAATAAAAATTGCCAAGGCTCTTCGACATCTTCTGGCCTTCGACCTGCAGGAAGCCATTGTGCATCCAGATGTTGGCCATCACATCGGTGCCGTGGGCGCAGCGCGACTGGGCGATCTCGTTTTCATGGTGCGGGAAGATCAGGTCGAGGCCGCCGCCATGAATATCGAAGACTTCGCCAAGATAGGCGGCCGACATTGCCGAGCATTCGATGTGCCAACCCGGCCGGCCTCGGCCCCATGGCGAATTCCAGCCCGGCTCCTCCGGCGACGACAGCTTCCAGAGGACAAAATCGCCGGGATTTTTCTTGTGCGCGTCGACGGCGACGCGGGCGCCGGCCTGCTGCTCGTCGAGATTGCGCTTTGACAATTGACCGTAGTCAGGCATCGACGCCGTGTCGAACAGGACTTCGCCCGCGGCAACATAGGCATGGCCGCGTTCGATCAGGCTTTGGATCAAGGTGATCATGTCCACCTTACCGTCAGCTCGGGGCTCGACGAATTCGGTGGCGCGCGGCTCGACCGTCGGCTCCAAGCAGCCAAGAACCGCCACGTCGCGGTGAAACTGATCGGCGGTCTTTTCGGTGACCCTCCGGATCGCTTCATTGAGCGAAAGCTTGCCTGAGGCGATCTCGCCGCCAAAATCCCGCAAGGCGCGCGCGTTGATCTTGTCGTCGACGTCGGTGATGTTGCGAACATAGGTGACATGCGCCTGCCCATAGACATGACGCAGCAAGCGGAACAGCACGTCGAAGACGATCACCGGCCTGGCATTGCCGATATGGGCAAAGTCATAGACGGTTGGGCCGCAGACATACATGCGCACATTGCGCGCATCGATCGGGATGAAATCCTCCTTCGTCCGCGTCAGCGTGTTGTAGAGGCGCAGGCCCTTCGATGCGTCAGACATTCGTGCCTTCCCGGTCTGTTGTGTTCAGGACCCCGCCTAGCGCCGAGGCGCAAGACCGAATTCCAGCCTGCTGGCCGGGGCGTTTGTCCAATCTGGGAAAGATGAGGCGAAAACGTCCGGACCAGCGCGAGGCTAGCCAATAATGCAAATGCCACAAATGGCGAAAGACGTTTTCATGGCCGGCTTTATCGCCTTGGCCAGTGTTGCCGTCAAGTCGCTAGTTTCGGCAAAAACGTCGCTGGATCACAGGTAATGATGCACAGAAACATTTTATTAAACATGTCGGCACAGTCATGAAACATTCGTCGACTAGATCAGCAGGCGTCACGATTTGGTCGGAATCGGCCATCAAACGCGGACACGAAAATGTTATCTGGGAAGAGAGATATGCCTCGCAGCAAACAAGAATCCAACCGCGCCAAGCAACCGGCGCTGGCCAACCACTATCGCGCAGTCGGTCCTGCCGCGATCGTCGCCGCTCTTCTGCACACCGCGAAGAAGAACAAGCCGGCACAGAAGATCGTGTCGCCCCGCGCCGCCTGAAGCGGTTTGCGACCGGCCGCATAGCCGGGCATGATGGCGCCGATATGCGCCTCTCAACAACGGCCTTAGGCTAAAACAGCGTCATCTGACTGTCGTTCGCGCCGGGCTTCGGTCGCTTGATCTTCTCGGGCTCCGGCCCGAGTTCGCCCCGCTCCTGAATCTCCGGTCCAGTGTTGGCGACCTTGTTGACGAGGTCGGAGATGGGAATTGCCTCGAAGAAATCGAGCTGTGTCGGCCGCAACAGGTCGGCCACATCGCGCGGCTCGAGCGTGCGGCAATCCAGCCAGCGGGCGAAATCCCTGGGATCGATCACCACCGGCATGCGATCATGGATATGCGCGATATCGGCATTGGCGTTGACTGTCAGGATGGCGCCGGTGTCCATTTCCGAACCGCCCGGCTCGGCATAGGTCTCCATCAGTCCGGCAAAGGCGACCAACCCGCCATGCCTGGGTCTGATCCAGTAGGGTTGCCGCTTCCTGCCACCGGTTTGCCGCCATTCGTAGAAGCCGGAGGCCGGCACCAAAGCACGGCGATGGCGCATCGCGGCTTTGAACGATGCCTTTTCGGCAGCGCCCTCAGAACGCGCGTTGAACAGCAGTGGAAACTCGCTTGTGTCCTTCACCCAAGTCGGGATCAGCCCCCAGCGCACCAGCATCGGCTGGCGGTCCGGCAGATTCGAGCCCGGCGCCCGCGGAGGGCCGGCTATCACCATCAGGACCGGCTGTGTCGGCGCGATGTTGTAGCGCGCCGGGAACTCCTCCAGTTCGGCCAAGCCCAGCACGGCGGCGGTCTGATATGGCGTCGCGGTCAAGGCAAAACGTCCGCACATTGTCTGTTGGCGCCCTCGAATGGTCTGGTTCAAAAGTGGCGATGGAACCAGCGTTGCGCAACCGATAAAGCTCGCCCATGCTGGGCGGTCCACAGCAGACCTACCTCCACGCCTAATCGGGATCCATGAACGAAGCGCGTAAGATATTGCCTGCAGTGTCGGTCGCCATCGTGCGCGCGGATACCGTGCTGCTGGTCAAGCGAGCCCGGCAACCCTCGCGAGGACTCTATGCCTTTCCAGGGGGCAAGGTCGAACCCGGCGAAACGCTGGAGCAGGCTGCCGCCCGCGAACTGCTGGAAGAGACCGGCTTGCGGGCCACCGATTACCACCCGCTTCGGGAAATCCATATCGACGGCAGGGACGACAGCCACCCCGTCGATTATCTCCTCACGGTCTTCGGCGCAGCCTATGCCGGCGGTGAGGCGGTGGCCAGCGACGACGCCGAGACGGCTGCGTTCTATACGCTCAGCGAGATGGCAACACTGCCGCTTGCCGGCTCGGTGTTCGCGGTTGCCGAAGACTTGTTGAATCCCGGCGGACACGGCATGCCCAGTCCTGAAAATCGCCTTGCAGGCGACAAATTGTTTCGTCACAAAGACTTATGCTGTCTGGCAAAGCCAGAACGGCTTATGCCGTTCGGCAGAGAAGATTCATGAACCGTTCATCCATGCTCCTCGCCATATGCCTGTCCGTCAGCGCAGCCGTTTCGATACGGCCCGCACTTAGCGCCGAGTCGCCGTTCGAGCCGGGGCTGATGCGATTGGCGGAGGTTTTGGGGTCGCTGCATTTCCTGCGCAATTTATGCGGCGAGAAGGGCGACCAGTGGCGTGTCGAGATGGAGAAGCTGCTCGATTCGGAAAATCCGGATGCCGAGCGGCGCGCCCGTTTCATCGCCAGCTTCAATCGCGGCTATCGCTCCTTCGGCGGCACCTATACGCAGTGCACACCCTCGGCGACCGAAGCCATCAGCCGCTATATGAAGGAAGGCGAGACGCTGTCACGCGATATTGCCTCGCGTTACGGCAACTAGGATGTCGCCCAAAGTGCGCAGCGGTTTTGGATAAAGACGGCATAAATTAGAAAGCCTAAAGCGCGTCGCCTGACTCCAACGAAACGCGACGTGCTTTGGGCGTTTCAACTCCTCATCAACAATTATCCGGGCCATTGCCGGTGACAGCCGACATGTCCGGCTTGTGCCAGGCGATATCTTGGTGCAATCCTCATGTGGCGCTTCTGCAACAGTATTAACAAAACCTTATCGCGAGAATGCGGAATTAACTCAAACTGAAGGTTTTCGCCCCGCGTGCCGCGCTAATCGGCTAAGTTTGACTCGGGTCGAACGCAGCCTCGCGCAAGGCAACCGGTCTTTGTAACATACGATCAAAAAAATGTCGTATTTACAAATACTTAATTGCCTCGCGTGTGAAATGAACAGATCAGGCCTGATCCACATCGATGGATCGCTGCTTGAAAGGTGGACATTCGCTTATGGAACATGGTGTCAACGACATCGACGCGCTGGTCCGGGAAGAAAAACGCCTGACCGCCGTGGAAAGCCACAGCGAGGCCTGGGCGGAAGGTCTCTCCGCCGGCATAGAGCCCGAGATCATTGCCGAAGCAGCGCTCGAAACCGCCTTCGGTGAGATGTTGCGTGCCAATGGCGAGACCTCGGCCCTTGCCCTGCTCGACCGTATGCGTGAAAAGGTGATTGCTGGCGCCTTCGAACCTGAACGGCTGCGGCACTGAACCGACGTCCGGCTCTTTGACGACGGAACGCCGCTCGGGCGTCATGCCCGGAAGCAGGGAGAAACGGGCAGTGAGTTTTTCGATGTCAGGCGAGCCGCGTGGCTTGGTCCTTTACATCTGCTTCGCCGCTTGCTGTGCCGCGATTCCCATGGTTGTATGTCTCGCAAGCAGCCCCGCTTATGCGCTGAGCGAGATCAAGCGCGAAGAGCTACCTCCAACAGTCACGCAGCCGGCGGACGACGACATGTCGCCCCCGGGAAGCACCGTGCCGATGCCCAACCCGGTCGGAACGCCGCCTCCGGCCGGCCAGCCGGCTGCTCCGGGCGAATCCGAGCCCGACAGCCCGGCAGATGGCGGCGTGACCAGGCCGCGCGTCGATCCGGACACGCCCCTGCCGGAGGTTGTCTACGATCTCGGCAAGCTGCCGGAACCGGTCCGGCGCATGCATGATCTGATCGTCGAGGCCTGCAAGGGCGGCGACATCGAAAAACTGCGGCCCTTGATCGGTACGGGCGACAGCATGACGCAGATATCGCTGACCGACATAGACGGCGACGCCATCGCCGTCCTTAAAGGCCTCTCGGGTGATCCGGATGGCCAGGAGATCCTTGCCATCCTCGAGGAGGTGCTCAATGCCGGTTATGTCCACCTTGATGCCGGCAAGCCCGAAGAGCTCTATGTGTGGCCGTATTTCTTTGCCATGCCGTTGGACAAGCTTGATGCCAAGCAGCGGGTCGAACTGTTCAAGATCGTCACCGCTGGTGATTTCGACGACATGAAGCAGTTCGGCGCTTACATTTTCTACCGTGTCGGCATTACGCCCACCGGACAATGGACCTTCTTCGTCGCCGGGGATTGAGTTCCGCCAGCTATCGACGCGGTCCCTCGTCGATTCCGGCATCCGGCCGAAAGGAACTTCAGACAGTGGTCAAAAGGATGCCGTGACCAAACTTATCTGCCACAGTCTGGATAAGCAGCTTTTCACGCGTCGAAAGCCGCTTTTGATCGACAAAACGCCAATTTCGCTCGAATAGCGCAAATGCCTCCCCGGCTGGAATCGAGCGCGCAGGGTCGCGATTCCAAGCAAGTGCACGGAGCTCTGGAAACTCGACAGGGACAATCATGGGCGCGATATCTGCGTTCATAGCCCTCTTAACTTAATGGATCGTCCGTTAAAATCCGACGCTTGAACCAGCTACCCAACCAATGCCTCGGAAAACTCCACCGCTTTGCCCTGGCTTGGCGTAGCGATCTCGCCTTCCCACATGACGCGGCGGCCGCGAATGACGGTGCCGAGCGGCCAACCGGTCACTTCTCTCCCGTCATAAGGCGTCCAGCCAGCTTTCGAGCCGGCCTGCGCGTTGGTGATAGTCTCTCGCCGCTTCATATCGACGATGGTGAAGTCGGCGTCGTAGCCGGCGGCGATGCGGCCTTTTCTAGCCATGCCGAAGATACGCTGCGGGCCGTGGCTGGACAGGTCGACAAAGCGTTGCAGCGTCAATCGGCCGGCATTGACGTGATCGAGCATGATCGGCACCAGCGTCTGAACGCCGGTCATCCCCGAGGGCGAGGCCGGATAGGGCTTTGCCTTCTCGGCCAGCGTGTGCGGCGCGTGGTCGGAGCCGAGCACGTCGACGATGCCTTGCGCAATGCCCTGCCAGACGCCGTCGCGATGACGCGCGGCACGCACCGGCGGGTTCATCTGGATCAGCGTGCCGAGCCGCGCATAATCGTCCGCGCTCAGCGTCAAATGATGCGGCGTCGCCTCACAGGTCGCGACATCCTTGTGCTGTTCGAGGAACAGGATCTCCTCGGCCGTCGAGATATGCAGGACATGGATGCGGGCGCGAACATTGCGCGCGATGCGTACAAGCCGTTCAGTGCAGCGCAAGGCGGCGATCTCATCTCGCCAGACCGGGTGCGATGACGGATCGCCATCGATGCGTTCGTTCAGACGCTCGCGCAGCCGGAACTCGTCCTCGGAATGAAAGGCGGCGCGACGGCGCGTGTTTCGGAGGATCGATGCCACGCCCTCGTCGTCTTCGACCAGCAGATCGCCGGTGGACGAGCCCATGAAGACCTTGATCCCGGCCGCGCCCGGCAGCCGCTCGAGCTCGCCGACATCTTTCGCATTCTCGCGGGTGCCGCCGACCCAGAATGCGAAATCGCAGTGCATGCGACCGCTGCCGCGCCGAACCTTGTCGGCAAGGGCTGCCTCGCTGGTGGTCAAGGGATTGGTGTTGGGCATCTCGAACACGGCGGTAACGCCGCCAAGCACCGCCGCGCGCGAACCGGTTTCCAGATCTTCCTTGTGCTCCAGTCCAGGTTCACGAAAATGCACCTGGCTGTCGATGACTCCCGGCAGGATATGCAGGCCGCGGCAGTCGATCGTCTCGCCGGCCGAAGCCTGGCGGAGATCGCCGATGGTGGCGATGCGCCCGTCCTTCACGCCGATATCGCGGACCCCTTCGCCATCATGGTTGACCACTGTGCCGCCTGTCAGGATGAGGTCGTAGATCATGGCCATGCTCTCTTGCGGGGGGAGTGCCAGCGGCTTACGTAAAGGCCGACCATTTTGCAAGATCAGGCTGCTTTTCCGCCCATGCCCTTTGCCCAGCTCAAAGACCGCGCCCTCATTTCCGTCTCGGGTCCCGACGCCGAGCATTTTTTGCAGAACATCCTGACCACCGATCTCGACATATTGGCTCCTGGCGAAGCGAAGCCCGGCGCGCTGCTGACGCCGCAAGGCAAGATCCTTTTCGATTTCCTGATCTCGCGCGCCGGCGAGAATGCATTCCGGCTCGAATGCCGTGCCGATATCTCGGACGATTTCATGCGCCGGCTGACGCTCTACAAACTGCGCGCCAAAGTCGAGATTGCCAAATCCGATCAGGCGCTTGTCACCGTCGCATGGGGACCTGAATCAACGCCCTCACAATCCGATTCAACGGCGGTGACCGACACGCGCTTTCCGAGCGGCGCCGTCACGCGCTCCTATAGCAAAACCGATGATCGAAGCGACCTCGCCGCATGGCACGCCTTCCGTATCGCCGGCGGTGTTGCCGAAAGCGGCAGCGACTACCAACTTGGAGACGCTTTCCCCCATGACGTGCTGTTGGACGAAACCGGCGGTGTCGGTTTCAGAAAGGGCTGCTATGTCGGCCAGGAGGTCGTCTCGCGCATGCAGCATCGCGGCACCGCCCGGCGGCGCGTACTGATTGCATCGGCCGACAGGTCCCTACCCGCATCAGGCACCGAGCTAACCGTCGCGGGACGGTCGGTTGGCACGCTCGGCTCGACTGTCGGCACGACCGGTCTGGCCATTGCCCGCATCGACCGGATCAAGGCGGCGATCGACGCCGGTCAGCCGATCATGGCCGGGGACGCCACCGTTTCACTTGCCATCCCGGCCTGGGCAAAATTCGCCTTCCCGCAGGAAGCCGTCAGCGCGGAGGAGGCCTGATGGCGGCCGACCGTGTCGGCGCGCCGGCACGCGCCTGGCAGCGCATGCTGTCGGGCCGCCGACTCGACCTGCTCGACCCCTCGCCGCTCGATATCGAGATTTCGGACATTGCGCATGGGCTCGCTCGCGTTGCCCGCTGGAACGGCCAGACCAGCGGCGAACATGCCTTTTCGGTTGCCCAGCACTCGCTGCTGGTCGAGGCGCTGTTCTGCGATCTGGTGCCTGAGGCTTCGCCTGATGCGCGGCTGGCCGCGCTACTGCACGACGCCCCCGAATATGTCATCGGCGACATGATCTCACCGTTCAAATCGGTGATGGGCGGAAGCTACAAGGACTGTGAGTTGCGGTTGCAGCGCGCCATCCATCTGCGCTTCTCGCTGCCGCCGGAACCAGCCGCCGCGCTGCGCAAGGAGATCAAGCGCGCCGACCAGATCGCCGCCTATTTCGAGGCAACGCTGCTTGCCGGGTTTTCGACCGCCGAGGCGACCGAATTCTTCGGCCGTCCGCGCGGCTTCAATGCCGACCGCTTCGACCTCACGCCGCGATCGGTGACCTGGGCGCAGAATGCGTTCCTGAAGCGGTTTTCCGCGATCGAGAGGTCGCGGCATCAGGCTTCGGCGTCCGCGGTCGGCTAAAACGCTAAATTAACCGGCGGAGACCACAGTAGCTCGTTCGATGACGATCCGCAGGCGCCTCATGCCCGTCGCCGATGCCAAGGGTGGTTCGGCCGTCCCGGATCGGGAGCCCGAAGGCATGGATCGCTCGCGCCATATGGAAGACGAACTGCGCGAACGGAACGAACGTTTTTCGGCCGCGGTCGAAAACATGTCGCATGGCCTTTGCATGTTCGACGCCGACGAGCGGATGATCATCTGCAACGGCAATTATATCAACATCTTCTGTCTCGACCCCAAGGTGATACGGCCCGGCATCCCGTTCCTCGACATTCTGCGCCATAGCGTCGACATAGGCATCGCCTCGGAAAGCGCCGAACAGCTCTACGCCATCCGCAAGCCCTATATCGACCAGGCGAAACCCTCGACCTATGAGGAGACGTTGTCGGATGGTCGCATCATCAACATCTCGCATCGCCCGCTGGCTCTGGGCGGCTGGGTCTCGATCTACGAGGACATCACCGAACACCGGCGCGCCGAACAAGAGCTCAAGGAGCAGCACCGCCGCTTCGACGCCGCGCTCGCCAACATGTCGCAGGGCCTGCTGATGTATGACGCCGATGGCAAGATGATCGTGCGCAACGGGCGCTTTCTGGAACTCTACAACGTCACCGCGGCGGACTTCCCGCTCGGGACGACGCACCGCGACGCACTCGAACGATTGCTGGAACTTGGCATCTATACGAAGATCGACGTCGATAGCGAAGTCGCCAAAACCGAAGCCTGCCTGGTGGCAGGGAAAATGCATTCGGCGTATCGGCATCTTACCGACGGCAGGACGATTCTGGTCACACGCCAGCCGATGAGCGGCGGCTGGGTGGCGACCTTCGACGACGTCACCGAACGCCGCCGCACCGAAGAGCGCATGACACATCTTGCGCATCACGACACGCTGACCGGGTTGCCCAACCGCCAGATGTTTCGCGAACGCCTCGATCTTGCGTTGGAAGACCCGGCGGCTACGCCGCTAGCAATCTTCTCGCTCGATCTGGATCGCTTCAAGGCCATCAACGACAGCTGGGGGCACCCGGCCGGCGACTGGCTGCTGAAGACCGTGGCCGACAGGCTGCAGCGTTGCCTGCGCAGTGAAACGGATGTCGTCGCCCGTTTCGGCGGCGACGAATTCGTCATTATCCAGTTCAATTTCAAGGGTATCGCCGATGCTGAGAAACTGGCGAAGCGGATCGTCGAAACGATCGCAAAACCCTTCCGCGACAAGAGCCGCGATATGCATGTCGGCATCAGCATGGGCATCGCTGTGTTTCCCGACGATGGCAGCGACGCCGATACGCTGCTGAAAAACGCCGATACGGCGCTCTACCGGGCGAAGAGCGAAGGGCGCAATCTGTACCGTTTTTTCGAGCCCGGAATGGACGCCATGGTGCGGGTACGACGCGCACTCGAGACCGACCTCGAGGCAGCGCTGCCTCGACAGGAGTTCGATCTCGATTTCCAGCCCATCATGAACATCGCCTCCGGTGAGATCGTCGGTGCCGAAGCCTTGATGCGCTGGCATTCGCCAGAGCGGGGCACGGTGGCGCCCGACAAGTTCATTCCGGTCGCCGAAGAAATCGGACTGATCGTGCCGCTTGGCGAGTGGGCGCTGAGAAAGGCTTGCAGCGCTGCGGCAGGCTGGCCAGCCGGCCTGCGCATCGCGGTCAATGTCTCGGCCGTGCAGCTCAAAAGCGGCGACTTTGCCCGTAGCGTCATCTCGGCTCTCGCCTTTTCCGGCGTGCCCGCCGACCGGCTGGAACTGGAAATCACCGAAACCGTGCTGATGGACGAGAGTGAAGTCGTGCTGAGAACATTGCGGCAGTTGCGCGGGCTCGGCATTCGCATCGCGCTCGACGATTTCGGCACCGGCTATTCCTCGCTCGGTTATCTCAGGCGTTTTCCCGTCGACAAGATCAAGATCGACCGTTCGTTCATCCACGATCTGGGCAATCGCGACACTGCGGCGATCGTTCGCACCGTCATCGGGCTGGGTGCCGAGCTTGGCATCACCGTCACCGCCGAGGGTGTCGAGACCGAGGCGCAGCTCGACATGCTGAGAGGTAATGGCTGTAACGAGGCGCAGGGCTATCTGATCGGCGTGCCGTCAAAGGCGGCCGATATTCAGCGCCTGTTAGAATCCCGTTCGGTGCATAGCCAAACCGGGTGAGCCGACCGTCATCAACGTAGCATCTCGATGTATTTGCCGTGGAAGCTGACATAGCTCGGCTCAACCACCTTCAAATGCCCTCCAATCAGCGTTTGAAACTGCGGCAGTTGATGAGAAGGCACACCGCGTGATGCTCGGCATGCAAGCCTATGCGATTTATGTCAGCCGCGATGTGATGCACACGGAGTTCGCCCGGTCTCCATCACGAAAGGTGCGGCAAATCTCCTTGCGACCGCAGCCGGCAAAAAACCTCGAAGCCCGGTTGACTACCGCCCAGGTCGATCCAGCCGCTCCAGGAACCACTGCGTCAGCCGCACCCAGACTTCGTCCTTTTCGCCGGAGTCCTCCCAGCCATGGTCTAGGTTGGGGTTGTCGTTCACCTCGATGACGAAGACGCCGTCCTTGGTTTCCTTGAGGTCGACGCCATAGAGCCCGTCACCGATGCAGCGCGCCGCCTTTACCGCCGTCTCCACGACATGCGCCGGTGTTTCCTTCAGCGTGAAGGTCTTGATGCCGCCCTGGTCGGGCTTGCCGTTGGCCTTGTGATTGACGATCTGCCAGTGCTTCTTGGCCATCAGATAATGCACGGCAAACAGCGGCTGGCCGCCGAGCACGCCGACGCGCCAGTCATATTCGGTCGGAATGAACTTCTGCGCGATCAGAAGATCGGAATCCTCCAGCCATTCGGTGGCGAGCGTCTTCAGTTCATCGAAGTTGGCGCACTTCTTGACGCCGCGCGAGAATGACGAATCCGGGATCTTCAGCACCAGCGGAAAGCCCAGCGTCTGCGCCGCCAGTTCGAGGTCCGAGGTACCGGCGATCATCACCGTAGGCGGCACCGGCACCTTGTTGTAGGCCATCAGCTCGTTGAGATAGACCTTGTTGGTGCAGCGGATCATCGACAACGGATCGTCGATGACCGGCATGCCTTCCTGCTGGGCGCGGCGGGCGAAACGATAGGTGTGGTTGGAGATCGAAGTCGTCTCGCGGATGAACAGCGCGTCGTAGTTGGCGAGCTTGGCGAGGTCCCGCTTGGTGATAGGCTCGATTTCGACGCCCATTTTTTCGGCGATCTTGGCCCAGTAGCGCAGCGACGATATCTCCGACGGCGGCAATTCCTCATGTGGATCGACCAGCGTGGCGAAGGTGTAGCGCGCCGGCGTGCGGCCCTTGGTGTCGCGCCACTCGCGGTTGGTGTAGGTCTCCAGGCACTGGATGAAGCTTTTTTCCTCGTCCTCGGTCATGCGCGCCAGCGGATGGAAGCCGATCTTGCGGATCGAGGCCCATTCGGCGCTGTCCTTGATGTGGACTTCAAGCGCCGGTGCGCGGAACCAGTCGAACAACAGCTTGGCGAAACGGTCCCAGATTTTCGACGGCCCGATGCCGAAGAAGATGCAGACTTTTTGCGGGAAGGCGCCGCCGAGGTCCTTGCGGCATTTGTTGAGCGCCAGCTCCAGTTCCGGCAGCGCGTGCTCATAAAGCTTGCGCTCCGACAGATCGATCATCGTCTCGACCGTCGGGATCACCTTATGCCCGCGCGAGCTTGCCAGCAGCGAGGCATAGTAGCCTCGGCTCTGGTAGGCGTAGTTGTTCGAGAGGTTGATGACTTTCGGGCGCTGGCCGCGAAACAACGACGGATGCGCGAGATAGTCGCGATTGGTGATGATCTTGTGTGGTGTCGCCACCTGGTCGAGATCGCTCTGCCTGCCTGTAAGAATAACCCAGGTCATTGTTATCAGCGCTTTCCCAGAGTGATGGCGGCACGCAGTCCGTCGCGGCCAAACTGCGCCATGTTCATGAAGATGCCGTAAGGCACGGGAATATTGGCGGCATCAAGGATCGTCTCCTGCCTTTCGTCCTCGACCCAAGGATCGTGGATCAGGATATGGTCGCCGTCATCGCCGATCGCCAGCACCCAATGCGGCACCTTCTTTCCGAACATCAGGAAGCCGCTGATCAGCACCAGCACCAGTTTTCCCCCAGCGATCGCGGCCCTGATATCGTCGATGGTGAACGGACGGTAATTCACCGGGATGCCGTAAAGTTCCGCGCGCCGGCGAAAGTCGACCTGGGCCAGTTCCATCACCCGGCGCTTGTCCTCGCTGCGCACCGATTGCAGGAACAGCGCGCCGTAGAAGGAGACGTAGACCTCCGCCGCAAGCCCGCTTTCGTACCCCGAGACAGCAAGGCCGAAAGGCTCACACCCGCCCGGCCCCGACATCATGAAGACGGTCGTCGCCTCGCGCCACAGGCGGATTTCCATGACCGGATCCGGCACGAAGCCGCGATCGAAATTGGCCATGGCCATCATCAGGCAGCACGGGCCGCAAGTGAATTCGCAAGTCTGCTGGTAGAACGGTACCTTGGTGGCGATCGGAACGTCGCCGCGCAAGGTCTTTTCGTAGCGCAGTGCCGTCTCGCCATCCTCATAGTAGCCTGGTTCGCGGCCGATCTTGCGATAGCCGGCTTGTTCGTAGATGCAGATCGCGCGGCTGTTGTCCTCGCGCACCTCGAGACGCAGCATCATGCGATCGTGTTCGAAGGCGGCCTCTTCGGCGGATCCGAGCAGCATGCGGCCGACACCTAGCCCACCGAAAAACGGACCGGTGGCGATCGAATAGAGGCGCGCCACACCGCTTCCCTTGCGAAACAACACGATCGCGTAGCCGGCCACGCGGCCATCGACTTCGGCGACCAGGGTCTCGGCGGTTTCACGTTCGATGAACAGGCGGAAGGAGCGGCGGGAAATACGGTCGGTCGAGAAAACAGCTTTCTCTATGGCGGCGAGATCATCGACGTCAGACGCGCGGGCCGTGCGGATCTCGGCAGGCATGCGGCTTCAGAGAACCTCGATTGGTGGTGGGAAATGCCCTACTTGAAACGTTCAAGACATCAGTCGAAATACTGACGGCCAGAAAGCGCTATCGCACCTCGAATAGGGCCGAATTGTGACAGATTCGACAGCAGTCGGCGATGTAAAAACGCGTTGAACCAGATCACCAATATAGATCGGTGTTGCCATCAAAAGCGGCGCCTTTCAACTGGCCAGGCCGGCCAGAAGCTGACCATACGCGCTCTTTGCCACGATGGCCAATTGCTCGCGCGGCAGCGAGCCGACGACGGCGCAGCCATAGCCCTTGTCCAGCCAGTAGACGGCCCGGGGACCATCCTGCGCCGATGCATAAGTTCCCTTGGCGTTCTCCGCTGATTGTGCCGTCACGAAGAGAGATATGCGCTGGCCCTTGTCGTCCTCGTAGAGCAGCATCGCGGCCTTGCTCTCTCCGGCTGGCAGCAACCGGCCGCCGACCAACTGGAAACCGTTCGCGGTCAGGTCCGGCGCCACCAGCTTCAGCCCTACCCGATTGGACAGCCAGGTCTCCAGATGATCCTTGTCGCTGGCCGGCACTTCGACCGCATGCCGCTTTTCAGCGGCGAAGACGACATGGGCCGCGATTGCCTGCTCGGCCAGCCGATCCTCCGCCGGGTTCTCCAGCCCGATGCCATCGATGCCGGCAAGGTAGCCGCCAAGCCCGCCGGCGACCACAAGCACAGCAGCGGCCGCGGCAAGCCACCAGCGCGAGCGTGGCATCGCGACCTTGACCGGTGCCTCGCCGAGCACGACTTTGCGCAACCGCGCAGGCACGGGTTCGTCCAGCACTCCGGCGAAGGCGGCCTGCAACGCCGTCCGATCGGCGGTGAAGCGGGCGCTCTTGGCCTTCATCTCGGGATTGGCGTCGAGCCAGGCTTCGTAGGCGGCGCGCTCGTCGCTGGGCAACTCGCCATCGAGCGCCATGTGGATGTCACGTTCGGAGAAGTCACGGCGGATCATTTCTCGACGATCCTTATCGCGCGGCGACGCGCCGTGTCGTCCAGCAATCCGCGCAATTCCTCACGCCCGCGCGCGATGCGCGACATCAGCGTGCCGGCGGGCACGGCAAGAATGCTGGCGGCTTCGGCATAGGAGAAGCCTTCGATGGCAACCATGACCAGGGCTGCGCGGCGGTCGGGGCTGATCGCCTGCAACGCGTCGATGATCTCGCGCGAGGCGATGCTCTCCATCTGCTCGGACGGCTGGGCGACTGCCTCAGCGGCCGCTAATGGCAGCATCGCCACCTCGCCGCGACGGTTCACCTTGCGCATCTGGTCGATGAACAAATGATGCATGATCGTAAACAGCCACCGCCGGGGGCTTTCTCCTGTCTGCCAATTGTCGAGCCGCACAAGCGCCCGCTCGAGGCAATCCTGGACGAGGTCGTCGGCAGCGTCACAGTCGCGCAAAAGCGAGCGTGCGTAGCGGCGCAGGCGCGGTATTTCGCCAAGGATTGCTGCCTTCTTTTCGTCCATGACCGCTGTTTCTGAGGTCACCATTGTTGATAGCGATTGAACGCGCCTTCCGAGCGCGGCGCAAGCGGCCAGCGCGAAGCGGTCCGCCGCCCCGGTCACCCAAGCAATGAGATAACGACATGACCGGCTAAATTATTCCCGGCAGAAAACTGAGAGGGTATCTCGTCTTTCCGCACGATAGACGAAAACGCATCCGGCAGAATTGAAAATCCGCCCGGGAGAATGTATATTCAAAATCGTATATTCTGTATATTCAACTTAAGATATACGTCTGACGAGGAAGCCGAGTATGTCGCTTTACATCCGTGATGACGAGGTCGACGCGCTGGCTCGCCAGTTGCAGTCTGCGATCAAGGCGCCGACAAAGACGGAAGCGGTCCGGATTGCCCTCAAGCGCGAGCTTGAACGGACGAACGCCGTCCTTCCATTGAGCGAGCGCATCAAGAAGTTTCAGGACGCTGCAAGCGCACTTGGTCCTCGTGACCCGAACTTCGACATGAAAAAATTCATGGACGAAGGATGGGGAGAACCTGATGTTCCTTGATGCTTCGGCTATCATCGCGATCCTCCTGCAGGAGGCAGATGCGGACAGTCTGCTAGAAAAAGCTGAACGTGCCGACAAGCTCTATTTTTCTCCGAGCTCCGCATTCGAAGCGATCATTGGGATAGCCCGCAGTACATCCCTGGCGGAAAACGGCGACCAAGCCCTGACACCAGCAGTCTTAATCGATCGGTGCCAAACGATCGTTGTAGGCTTCCTGGCCGAGCTTAGAGCTGTAGAGATACCAATAGATGCACGCATCCGCGAACTCGCCATCAAAGCCGCTCGCGACTATGGCCGATATGTGGGCCATCCCGCCAAGCTGAATTTCGGAGATTGCTTCAGTTACGCGTGTGCCAAGGCTCACCGGATACCGCTGCTCTACAAGGGCAACGATTTTTCGCAGACCGACCTGGCTTGAGCCCTACCCGACTTCAGATTTGGCCGCCCTCGTCAGCAGCCGCTGATAGAACAGACCGATGCCGATCAGCACGGCGCCGAGGCCGATGAAGGACAGTGCCCTGAGCACGCCTTCCAGCTCCGACATGTCGAAGATGAAGACCTTCAGCACTGCGATCGCGATCAGCGCGGCGGAGGCAATGCGCAGCACCTGCGACTTCAGCCATACGCCGGCGGTGAGCAGTGCGACGCCGATGATCAGCCAGAGCGCCGAATAGGTGTAGGTCTCCAACTGGCCGAGCCCGCTCCACAAGCCGATGAACTCGCCCTTGAACAGCCGCCTGACCGACAGTGTGGCATAGGCCAGGGCAAGCACGGCCGCCACCACGGCCAGCATCTGCGCATACCATTTCGGCCGCTTGTTCCTGGCATAGAGCGCTAGCCCGCCGGCGGCGACCGCCGGCAAGAGATAGGCGAGGAACAACAGGTTGAACACCGGGATCCGGCCTGTTGATTCGTCTGTGAATAAAGGGTTCAGCACCGCGAAATGCCGGACAACGATGAAGGCGACCGAGATCACACCGGCGGCCATCGAACCATAGCGCAGCACCGAGCTTGGCGAACGCATATCGATGGCGACCAGGATGGCGCCAGCGCCGATGGCGATCAGCGTGTAGATCGCCTGTTCAGCCAGCGTCATAGCACCCGTGTCGATGACGCCGCCATGCATGGCATGGCGCACCAGCATGGCGAGCGTGAGCAACGCAAACAGCGCCGCTGCTGCTTCCATCGCCAGGCGCGGCCGGCCATTGGTCATGCGGGCGAGTTGCCAGGCGGCGAAGCCGAAGGCCAACGCCGGCACGCCGTAGCCCGGCAGCAGCCAGTTGAACACCGGTGTCTTGGAGAGGAACTCCGCACCGACAATGGTCGGATCGAAGGCGACGCGGCCAAGCACTGCGATCACCGCGCCGACCGAAATCCAGCCGAGCACCGGATAGGAGCGCCAGCGCGTCGCCAGCGCCGGCACGATGGCCGCCGCACCGAGCAGGATGGTGGTCCAGCCGGAATCGAAAGCCATATGCAGCATCAGGAGACCGGCGACGGCCGCGCCGCCCAAGGCAAACGACACCGCGACACGGCCTGTGAGCGGCGGCACTTCGGCCCGCGCGATCCACTCGCCGCCGGCGGCGAAAACGACGACCAGCAGTGCCGCGACGGCGCCATAGACAAAGTCGCGGTCGAGATTGCCGAAGGTGAACCAGAGCGCCAGCAAGATGACCAGCGGCACGATGACGCCCCATGCCGCCCATGAGGCGGCGCGGATCTTCTTTCCGCCCGCGAACCTGCGCGCGGCCCAGAAGCCGGTGCCGATGAAGACCAGGCCAAGTGCGATGCCTATGCGCATTGTCAGCGCATTGGACATGGCCACTGGCAGTCCATCGACGCCCAGCGCCCCGCCCGAAAGGTCGGAAACGATCGATGTTGGGGGGATAATGCCGAGGTAGATCAGCACGGTGACCAGTCCGGCGGCATAAAGCAGCGGCAGCGCCAGCGGGCGATAGAGCGCCACGGCCACCATTGCGGCGATCACCACCGCGCCCGGCAAGGCATAGCCGGCGGCGGCGAAGACCGGGTCGACCGACAGGCCCAGCGCCGAAAATGCGACGAACAGGCCAGGCACGATGGACGGCCAGTCGAAAACGCTGGCTTGCACGGCTTCATCGCCACGGCGGGCGAGCCAGACAAGGGCGAGCACGGCCAGCGTGACGGCGTCGATGAACAGGATGGCGGAGAGGTTCGCCTCCGGCGCATCGGTCATGTAGAGGATGGTCCAGGCACCGGTGCCGAAAAAGGCCGCCGCCATCAGCGCCTTCCAGTCGCGCATGCGGGCGATGATTCCGGTGGCGGCAAGCACGATCGCGAGATAGCCGAACAGCGCCCAGGGATTGGGTGCCTGCGAGGCGACCAGCACCGGCGTCACCATGGCGCCGACGAGGCCAATGCCGGCCAGCGCCTGACCATGGACAAGGGCGGCGGCGATCGTCGCAACGCCGATGGCGCCGAGCAGCGTGAAGGCGAATGCCGGGCCGATGAAGCCATAAATGCCGTGCGCGGCATAGACGGTGCCGAACAGGATAAAGGCACCGGCGGCGGTCAGAATCGCTGGAATGTAGGCGCCGGCAACGCCTTGCACCGGCACTCTAAAGCCTGTGCGACGGATGAACTCGCCGCCGGCGACCAGCACCAGGCCGAGCACCGCGGCCATGGTCAGCCTTACGCCGGGGCCGAAAATACCGGCCTCTATGGTGTAGCGGATCAGGAACAGGCCGCCCAGCGCCAGCGCGATGCCGCCGACCCAGACCGCCCAGCGGGTGCCGAGTGCCGTTTCGACATCCGACTGGCGGGCGGCTCTCGCCGGAGCGGTCGGCGCGGAAGGTTCCGCTGCCTTCGGTGCCGTCTTGCTTGGCGCCCATGGCCCGGCCTCATCAATCGGGGCTTCCGCTTCCGTGGCGGGCGGCGCTTGTGCGACCACAGGCTCGCTTATCGCTGGCGAGGAAATGTCGGCCGCGGCCGGAGCCACATCGGCACGCGCGCTGTCGGGTGAGGCCTGTTCGGACGGCCTGGCCTTGGACGGCACGACGCCTGAAAGCACGAGGCTGCGCAGCGCGCCAAGCTCGCGCTCGATCAGGCCGATGCGGCTTTGCTGGCGCGAAACGATGACGAACAAGGCGATGATGGCGACAAGGCCGATCAGGCTCTCAAACATGGCGGTTCCCCCAAACCAAGCCGGTTTTCGCTGACAGTCTCAGTGACACTCAAATGCGGCGGCCAAACGGCCGCAAAACTCAAACTGCCGTCAGATTGGCGGCCGGAAAGATCGAGCATGTTTCGGTGCCGAAAGCCAGCAGCTTGCCGCCGGCATCCTTCAACGTCGCTTCCGATACGGCCAATGTGCGGCCCTTGTGAATGACTTTGCCCTCGCAGACCACCTCGCCGGTTTTCGGCGTGATGGGTCGCGTCAAGTTCACCTTGAACTCCGCCGTCGTGTAGGCCTCGCCCTTTTCGAGCAGCGTCTGCACCGCGCAGGCCAGGGCCGAATCGAGCAGAGTCGCCGCCCAGCCGCCATGTACGCCGCCCAGCGGGTTGAGATGGCGCTCATTGGGTACGCCGCGAAACACGGCACGGCCTTCCGACACTTCGGTCAGCGCGAAGCTGAGCTGGAAGGAGATTGGCGGCGCAGGGTACTTGCCGTCGACGATGCGCTGCAGCAATTCCAAGCCGGTGTATTTCAGGATGTCGGCATGCGGAATGGTGCCGAGGCCGAGCGGCGAGACCCGGCCCGGATAAAGCTCGACCTCGCTCATGTGATGATTTCTCTGGCCGCATCCTCGCCGGCTATGGTCTTGCCGCGCGCATGGTGTTTGCGCAATGCGGCGAGGAAGCCGGCGCGAGCGTCGGGCGGCTCGATGCCGCGCGGCTCATAGACGTGGCGGGTTAAGAAGAAACCGGTCAGCTGGAAGGCGTCTTCGACATCAGTCGGATCCGCGCGCAGGCCGGAGCCGCGCTGCAAGAAGGCCGGCAGAGCCAGCATCTTGTCGCGCCATGGTGCGCCTGCTTCACGCGATACAGCGCGACCCGATTTTGGCGAGACATAGGCCAGGTCCTGCCGCGTGCCGGTAGCGGCGCATTGACTGAGATCGAGGCCAAAGCCGAGTTCGTCCAGAACCAGAAGCTCGAAGCGCGCCACCAGTTCGCCGGCGGCATCGGCATCGTCGAGATGGGCGATCATCACGGCAAGCGTTTCGTAGAGACCTTCATGCGCGTCGCGCTCGGGCAACAGCCGCAGATGCGCGGCCATGGTCTGCAGCCCGTAGACGGCGACGGCACTGTCCATCAGGCGGGCCGCGTTCATCTCTATCGCCTCGGCCTGGAACGTGCCGAGATGCTCGTCAAGGCGCGCCCGCCACAACAGGTCGACACGATTGCCCGGTTGGAGGACAGGCTGCTGCTTGCGCGAACGGCCGCCCCGGACGAGGCCGAGATGACGGCCATGCGTACGGGTCATCACCTCGAGAATGGCGCTGGTTTCGCCATGCTTGCGGGTGCCGAGAATGATTCCCTCGTCGCGCCATTCCATGCCCTAAGCATTTCACCGGTTGGATGGCGAAATCAAGGGTTGGGTTTGGTGCCCGGCAGGCCGGCAGCCCACATCAGCATACAAAAAGTCGCCCGCAGCGATGTGCTGCGGGCGGTCTGGCAAGGTCAGTCGATGCGTTAGAACGAGCGCTGGAAGCGGACGATGCCGCCGACGCCATCCTTGAACTTGTCGTCGAAATTCTTGAAGTAATCGACTTCGGCCGTGATCGTGTAGCCGGGGACGATGGTGTAGGCGACATTCGCGGCAACCGCGAAGTCCTGGAAGTCGGTGTAGGAGACCTGGGCGTTGAGCTGGACCTTCTTGTTGACGGTATAGGTGCCGCCGCCCCAGACGGCGAAGTTGCCGGTCCATGGCTTGTAGAAGTTCGTCGCCTTGTTGTCGTCCGTGCCGTAGCCCACCATGGCGAACAGGGTCAGGTCCGAGGTCGCCTTGATGTCGAGGCGAGCCTTGCCGGCCCATTCTTCCCAGTTGCTGTTGTAAGCGCCGACCGCGGTGATCGCACCCCAGTCGCCCTTGTACTTCACACCGCCCACGACATGCGGAACGTAGCTGTCGATGGTGTCAGCGCCCGAACCTTCTTCGAGCGAGGCCACTGCCGAGAAGCCGTTGCCAGCGTCGAAGTAGTAGCTGATCAGGTTGGTGTCCTTGAGGCCGTAGGGAATGATCGTGTCCTGGACGACGTTGCCGGCATAGCCGATGAAGGAGTCATAAGCCGTTTCGTCCTTGCCGACGCGCAACCCGCCAAGCTGGATCCAGGCGAAATGCAGATCGGCAGCCTTGTTGCCGGCCTCGCTGTCGATCGCGAAGCCATCGGCGCCCTTGGCTGTGGTTACGCTACCGAAGTTGAATCGCGTCTCGGTGTAGGTCTTCAACGTGCCGAGTTCGGTCTCCTGGCCTGTCCAGGTCTTCAGCGTGAAGCGCGCGTTCTTGCTCCAGGTGTCGTTGATGCCGCCATCCTGGGAATCGATGGCCTTGGTGCCATCCAGCACGCGATTGCCGTCGCCGACGCTGGCGTCATAGCGGATGTAGCCGCCGATGCGCAGGCAGGTCTCAGTGCCCGGAATATAGAAGTAGCCAGCGCCGTAGACGTCGCAGATCTTGACGTATTCGGCCGGTTCCGGTTCGGCGACGACGACAGCGTCCGCGGCGCGAGCGCCGGACACCGCGATCAGTGCCGCGGCTGAGCCGAGAAGGAGGCTCTTGATGTTCATTTTCTGACCTCTCCAGTCAAAGTTTTAAATGGCTTTCGGATTTGTGGCTGGCGGCAATGTTTTCCCGCCTCACCACCACAATGAAAAAAGCTCGCAGCGCTCGCCCTTTTCGAGCGCGAACATACCCATCGATCTTCTGCCTTCAATGACGATTTCGGAAATAACGGCGATTCATTTAACAGTTTAATTCCGTGTTGCACAAATAACACAATGCACATGTCGATGGCACAATCGGCACAACGTCATATATTCAATATCTATTCCGATAGTTTCGCGGCTAAACATATATTTCAACCAGAGAACGCCGAACAATATCGGCCCGTCCTATCGAAATAACGGAATCTTTCAGACACCGATCGGGATTTTTGGCCGCATCGCCCTGGCGCGTCAGGCCCGCTGCGCGTGGTCGGCAAGCACTTCGTCGATCACATATCGGGATTTCTCAACCTCGACCGGATTGACGTCTATCTGCCCGGCCACGGTGATCAGCGCCTTCCAAAGCGTCCAGCCACGACCGCGCGCCCACATCGCCTGATCGGCCGTAACGCCGGCTCGGAACGCTTCCCGGCTTTTGCCTTCAAACAGCGTCCATGCAATCGCCAGATCGCAGGCGGGATCGCCGACGCCCGAGGTTCCGAAGTCGATCACCGCGCTCAACCGGCCTTGCCTGACCAGCAAGTTTCCCCAACTGACGTCACCGTGGAACCAGACCGGCGCGCCGTGCCATGTTGCGGCAAGCGCTGCTTCCCAGACCGCGCTGGCGGCGGCGGTATCGATCTTGCCGTCGAGGGCAGCAATCGCTTGCCGCGCTTCGTTGTCATAGACGGTCAGCGGTCCGCCCCGAAAGAAGTTGTGCTGTCCCGGCGCCGGGCCGCCTGTGGGATCGATACGCTGCAAGGCAACCAGGAACGCGGCCAAATCCGTCGCGAATTGCGGCAGGCTGGCGATACGCTCCCGCTTTGCCGTCTCGCCTTCGATCCAGCGGTAGATGGACCAAGGCCAGGGATAATTTTCAGCCGGAACTCCCATCGCCAACGGCACGGGGATCGGCAGCGGCAGCAATGGCGCCAGCCTTGGCAGCCAGCGGTGCTCCTTTTCCACTTGCAGGGAATAGGCCGCGGCGCTCGGCAACCGCACGGTCATCTCGTCGCCAAGATGGAAGGTCCTGTTGTCCCAGCCGCCAAACTCGACCGGCCTGACCGCAAGATCCTTCCAGCGGGGAAATTGAGTGGCGACCAGTCGGCTGACCAGCGCTGTGTCGATGTTCAGCCTGCTGACCATGGACCGGAAGCGGATTTATTGAGCATAGTCTTTTCCGGGTCCCGCTTTTCCATGCGTGGACCTTCGGGTCCGGATCCCGCATTAGCGCGGAAACTCGAGCCCCATCTCGCGGTAGCGTTCGGGGTCGTCGCCCCAGTTCTCGCGCACCTTGACGAACAGGAACAGGTGCACCTTCTGTTCGAGGATGCCGGCTATCTCCATACGCGCCGCTTGGCCAATGGCGCGGATGGTCTCGCCTTTGTGGCCGAGCACGATCTTCTTCTGGCTGTCGCGCTCGACATAGATCGTCTGGTCGATACGCACCGAGCCGTCCGGCTTCTCTTCCCATTTCTCGGTTTCGATATGCGAGGAATAGGGCAGTTCCTGATGCAGCCTGAGATAAAGCTTTTCGCGGGTGATCTCGGCGGCGAGCTGGCGCATCGGCAGATCCGAGATCTGGTCTTCCGGATAGTACCATGGGCCGGCCGGCAGAGCCTCAGCCAGATAATCGAGCACGTCCTTGCAACCGGAGCCGGTGAGCGCCGAAACCATGAAGGTGCGCTTGAACGGCACCCTTTCGTTGGCCGCCGCCGACAAGGCCAGCAGCGCCTCGTGCTTGACGCGGTCGACCTTGTTGAGGATCAGCACCATAGGCTGGCGCACATCTTTCAACCGTTCGAGGATGGCGTCCGCGTCGCCCCGGATACCGCGCTCGGCGTCGATCAAAAGCAGCACGATATCGGCGTCCTTGGCGCCACCCCAGGCGGTGGTCACCATCGCCGTGTCGAGCCGCCGCCTCGGCTTGAAAATGCCGGGCGTGTCGACGAAAACGATCTGCGCATTGTCATGCGTGGCAATGCCGCGCACGATGGCACGGGTCGTCTGCACCTTGTGCGTGACGATCGACACCTTGGCGCCGACCAGCTGGTTGACCAGCGTCGACTTGCCCGCATTGGGCGCGCCGATCAGGGCGACGAAGCCGGAATGCGTGGGGGCAGCTTCCGTTGCCGGCCCTTCGGTAGCGGTCATGCCGCGCTCCCTTCTCTAGAGCGCCCCGCGCCCTCCGTTTTTTGAGCCGATGCGGTGGCCCAGACGCCTTCGCGCAAAAGAAACGCCGAAGCCGCTGCTTCTTCGGCGGCCCTGCGTGAGCCGCCGGTGCCGCTTATCGGCGCAAAGCCGCGGACCTGCAAGGACACCGTGAAGACAGGTTGATGGTCCGGGCCTTCGCGCCTTTCGATCACATATTCGGGGCGTGCATCGCTGGTCTTGGCAATCCATTCCTGCAAATCGGATTTCGGATTGAGCGGCTTTGTCACCACCGACCGCGAGCGCGGTTCCCAGTAACGCAGGACAAACCGCCGCGCGGCCTCGATGCCGCCGTCGACGTAAACCGCCGCGATCAGAGCTTCGACCGCATCCGCCAGATAGTTTCCGCCGGAGCCACGCAACCGCATCTTCAAGGCAGCGTCGGCCCGGACCAGATCCTCGAGCTGCATTTCGATCCCGATCTCGGAGCATGTCTTCGCATCGACCAGCGCGTTGAAGCGCGGCGCGATTTCACCCTCCGGGGCGTCAGGGAACTTTTCGAAAAGCATATCGGCGACGACAAGCCCAAGCACGCGATCGCCAAGGAATTCTAGACGCTGATTGTTGCTTGCCGCCTTGACCGCACTGGAATGCGTCAAGGCGGTCTCTAGCAAGCGGATATCTTTGAAGACGTGGCCGGTCTTGGCCTTCACCAAACCGGCCAGTGTTTCGCCTGTCGGGCGCTTCAAAGCCATCAATTGACGAAGTGGAACAGGCGCGAAGCACGCATCAGCGACGGCCATTTCCAGATTTCGAGCGGGCTCGCCTTGCCGGCGATAGAGAAGAAAACAAGATTGGCGCGGCCAACCAGATTTTCCGCGGGAACGTAGCCGACAGTGAAACGGCTGTCGGCGGAATTGTCCCTGTTATCACCCATCATGAAATAATGGCCGGGCGGCACGTCGAATTCGCGCGTATTGTCGCCGATCGAGTTCGAATTCAAGTCGAGCGTGTCGTAGCTGACACCATTGGGCAAGGTCTCGCGATAGACGTCGATAGGGCGCGATTCCTCGGTAATGTCGGGATTGTCGATCTGGCCGGTTTTCACACGCGGCACGCCTTCGCCGTTGATGAAAAGTTGGCCGTCCTTGACCTGGATCTTGTCGCCGGGCAGGCCGATAACGCGCTTGATGTAGTCGACGGACGGATCCGGCGGGAACTTGAACACCACCACATCGCCGCGCTTGGGCTCGGAGCCCCAGATGCGACCCGAAAAGATGTCGGGGCCGAAAGGCAGCGAATAGCGCGAATAGCCGTAGGACCATTTGGTGACGAACAGATAATCACCTTCCAGAAGCGTCGGCCGCATCGATCCCGATGGGATCGAAAAGGGTTGGAACAAGAGCGTGCGGATGACCAGGGCGAGCAAAAGCGCCTGCACGATGACGCTGACGGTCTCGCCAAGGCCGCCGGATTTCTTCACAGTTTTTTCAGCCACGCTCATGTCGTCCTCGATTGTGCGTTGGATGGTATAGAGTCTCGGCGCGCGCTGGGCAACGTCAATGCCGGTCGTCAGATGCAATCAATGTGGCGCTTCTTCGACGGGCAACGCCTCGATGATCACAAAGGCTTGGGCGAGCGGGAAATCGTCCGTGATTGTGAGATGGATTGCCGCCCGATGGCCGTTTGGTAGGATCTTGGCCAGTCGCGCCTGTGCGCCTCCCGTCAGCGCCATGGTCGGCGCGCCGCTGGGCATGTTGACGACACCCATGTCGCGCCAGAACACGCCCTGCGCCAGACCGGTGCCCAGCGCCTTGGCACAGGCCTCCTTGGCGGCGAAGCGCTTGGCGTAGGACGCCGCACGCGCCCGGCGGTTCTCGGAGCGGGCCTCTTCGACCTCGGTGTAGATTCTCTGGATGAAACGCCGACCGTGACGTTCCAGCGACTTCTCGATGCGTCTGATATCGATCAGGTCGCTGCCGATGCCGATGATCATCGTGCGGCGGAACCGATGCTGGCGCCAGGATGAGACGATTGCTGATGTCGGCGTGCACGCTCGGCCAGGCGCTTGCGCCGCTGCTCGCGGAAAGCGTTCATGCCCCAGCGCGTGACGCCATAGAACAGCAGTCCGAACACCAACCCGAGAGGAATCGCGCCGATCAGCATCGGCTCAAGGATAGGTTTCCACAATTGCGCAAAGGACAGGCTATGCAGCATCTCGCCCAGATGTGCCGGCGGCCCGTGCTGCGGCAGGCGATCATGCAGGATGAGCTTGCCTGTTTCCCAGGAGGCGCCCCACAGCAGAGGAAATGTCAGCGGATTGCCGAAGAACACCGCGCCGAGTGCCGCCGCGACGAGATTGCCGGCAATCACCCAGCAAAGGACGGCGGCGATGATGAAATGGAAGCCGACGGGAAAGAACGAAGCGAAGACGCCGGCAGCGACGCCGGCCGCCACCGCGTGCGGTGTGGCCTTCAGCCGCAGGATGCGTTTTGAAAAATACTGAAGCGAGCGCGAAAACGAGCGGCGCGGCCAAAGGTAGGTGCGCACCCGTTCGAAAAGGCCATCAGGCTTGCGGCGTCGAAAAAGCACTCTGTTCCCGTTCCACAGCTTCCGCGCCGGCACTTTCAGCCGGACGTGACAGCCACATCTTGCGCTTGACGATCACCCTATGGCAATCGCAACCTTGATATAGCCACGCGCCGGCGGGAGAACAACCAAACACCGTGCGCGCTCGTTGCCGCCTTCGCGGTGGCAGTCCTTGCTTCGAACATTGGACAATAGCGGCGAATTTAAGGAACGGACAGTCGGATCGCCGAAAGGCGTAGCCTGGCCTGCGGCTACGGGAGGTATTCGCTGACCTCGATCAGATTGCCGTCCGGGTCGCGGAAATAGACCGACATCATCGGTCCTCGGACCCCGACACGTTCGACCGGACCTAGTTCCACCACCACATCATTGGCAGCAAGACGGGTGCTGACTTCGCCCAACGGCCGGTCTGTGATCAAACAGAAGTCGCCCGAGCCCGGCGTCGGCGACTTGGCTTTGGGCTCGAAGGTGCGGCTGACCTCATGCACATTGATCTTCTGGGTGCCGAAAGCCAGTGCTGTCGGCCGGCCCGGCGTATCTATGCGTTCAAAGCCCAGCACGCGCTGATAAAAGTCACAGGTCGTTTCCAGCGAAGCGACCGTCAACACGAAATGATCGATGCCGGCTATCATATCCAATTTGTTTTCATGCATCTCGTTGCCCCAAACCGCTGCACACTTTTGGGCGACATGGATGGTCAGATGTTGCGGCTGCCGGGCTTGATCGCCGGGATGGCGGCCAGCTCCGGCGGCAGCCGGTCGGCCGGATAGGCCGGAACCTCATATTCGGCGAGTGCGATCAGCGGCACGCCGACATCCGTCTTGCCGGCCGAACGGTCGATGATACATGCCGCGGCAACCACTTCGGCGCCAAGCTCGCGCAGGCACGCGATGGTCTCGCGGATCGACAGGCCGGTGGTGACGATGTCTTCGACGATGACGACGCGCGCGCCCTTGGTAATCTCGAAGCGGCGCAGGCGGAACTCGCCCCCTTCCCGCTCGACCCAGATCGCCGGCACGCCGAGATGGCGCGAAGTCTCGTACGCCGGGATCAGCCCGCCGATTGCCGGGCCGACGACGTAGTCGATCTTGCCGGGCACGCCCGCGCGGATCTTCTCGGCCAACGCCGTGCACAGCCGTTCGGTCTTGTCGGCATGCATGAACACGCGCGCCTTCTGCAGGAAGACCGGACTGCGCAAGCCCGAGGTCAAAATGAAATGCCCTTCCAGAACAGCACCGGCCTCGCGGAAAATGTCCAGCACTTCATCAGTGTTCATTGTTTGCTCCATGCGGTGAATGGTGAATGGTAGTGAGCACCTTCTTTCACTATTCACTATTCACTATTCACTATTTCACCCATTCACACGCCGTGCGTCGCTGACGCTCGTATTGTCCTTGAGCTGCGACAGCAGCCGGTTGAGATGCTTCAGATCCCAGACCTCGAGATCGATCAGCATTTCGGTGAAGTCGGGCGCGGTGCGCACCATCGACAGCGTGTGGATGTTGGCGTCGTTCGACGCCACCACCTGGGCGATATCGGCGAGCGACCCCGGCGCATTGATGGCGGTGACCGAGACGCGCGCCGGAAAGCGCTCCTTGGTGCGCTCGTCAATGTCCCAGCGCACGTCGATCCAGCGTTCTGGCTGATCGTCGAAAGCCTGCAGCGCCGGCGACTGGATCGGATAGATGGTGATGCCGGTGCCCGGCTGGACGATACCGACGATGCGGTCGCCAGGGACCGCGCCTTCCGGCGCGAAACGCACTGGCAGGTCGCCGCGCACGCCGCGGATCGGCACGGCGCCATCACGTGGCTGGTCCTTGTCCTTGCGCGCGGCGCGGCCCGGAATCTGGAATAGCATGCCGGCGGCATTGCGGATCTTCGACCAGCCCTCCTCGCGGGGCTTGGGTGCAGCCGTGGTGATGCGCTCGTCCTTGTAGTCGGGGAATACTGCCTTCATGACGTCGGCGGAGGCAAGCTCGCCACGCCCAACCGAGGCCAGCACATCCTCGATGTCCTTGCGCGCCAACCGGTGCAGCACCTGCTTCAGGCTCTCCTTGGTGAAAGTCTTGCCGGCGCGCTCGAAGGCGCGTTCCAGGATGCGGATGCCGAGACCTGAATATTGCTTGCGGATGGCGTTCTTGGTGGCGCGGCGGATGGCCGAGCGCGCCTTGCCGGTGACGACGACCGATTCCCACGCCGCCGGCGGCACCTGTGCCTTGGAGCGGATGATCTCGACCTCGTCGCCGTTCTTCAATTCCGTCATCAGCGGCATGATGCGCCCGTTGACCTTGGCGCCGACGCACGTGTCACCCACATCGGTATGCACCGCATAGGCAAAGTCGATCGGTGTCGCGCCGCGCGGCAGCGCAATCAGCATGCCTTTCGGGGTGAAGCAAAATACCTGGTCCTGGAACAGCTCCAGCTTGGTGTTTTCGAGGAAATCCTCGGGATTGTCACCCTCGGCAAGCTGCTCGATGGTGCGCCGCAGCCAGGCGTAGGCGTTGGTCTCTTTCGAGATCGCATGGGCGGCACCGTTCGTCTTGCCGCCGGTATCCTTGTAGATCGAATGGGCGGCGACGCCGTATTCGGCAATCTTGTTCATCTCTCGGGTGCGGATCTGCAGCTCGACGCGCTGACGCGACGGCCCGACGATCGTGGTGTGGATCGATCGGTAGTCATTCTGCTTCGGCGTCGAAATGTAATCCTTGAAGCGGCCCGGCACCATCGACCATGTCGTGTGAATGGCGCCAAGCGCCCGGTAGCAGTCCTCGATGGTGTCGACGACGACGCGGAAGCCGAAAATGTCTGACAGCTGCTCGAAGGACAGCGCCTTGGCCTCCATCTTGCGGAACACGGACCACGGCTTCTTCTGACGGCTTTTCACGCTGGCATTGATCGCATGCTTCTCGAACAGCCCTGACAGCGCCTTTTCGATCTCGGACAGCACACCCTTGTTGCGCTCGAAGATTTCGGCGAGCCGGGCAGTGACGGCGCGATGGGCCTCCGGATTGATGAAGCGGAAGGCGATCTCCTCGAGCTCTTCGCGCATGCCTTGCATGCCCATGCGGCCGGCCAGCGGCGCATAGATGTCCATCGTCTCCTCGGCGATGCGCAGGCGCTTGGCCTCCGGCATATGGTCGAGGGTTCGCATGTTGTGCAGGCGGTCGGCGAGCTTGACCAGAAGCACGCGGACATCTTCCGAAATCGCCAGCAGAAGCTTGCGCAGGTTTTCCGCCTGCTCGGCCTTCTTCGACACGAGGTCGAGCTTCTTCAGCTTGGTCAGTCCCTCGACCAGCTTGCCCATTTCGGGCCCGAACAGCTCATCGATCTCGGCCCGTGTCGCCGTGGTGTCCTCAATCGTGTCGTGCAGCAGGGCGACCGCGATCGTCGCCTCGTCCATATGCATTTCGGTGAGGATGGCGGCGACTTCGAGCGGATGCGAGAAATAGGGATCGCCGGAAGCGCGTTTCTGGTGGCCATGCTTCTGCATGGCGTAGACATAGGCCTTGTTGAGCAACGCCTCGTTGACGTCAGGCTTGTAGCGCTGGACGCGCTCGACAAGCTCATACTGACGCATCATGGGCGGGATCTCGCAGCGGTGAAATGATTGATGCGCCGCACTAGCGTACGGCGCACCTCATAGATAGCCACGAAACTGACTGGACGGAAGTGCCGGAAACGTATTCCAGGCAGGTCCAGAGCGCTCGCTTAGTAGTCGTCACTCTTTTCCGGCGGTACCAGGCCCTCGATGCCGGCCAGGAGATCTTCCTCGGTCATGCGATCGAAGGTGATGTTCTCCTCGGTGTCGTCGGCGTCGGTGGCCGCGACAGCGGCGCCGGTCTGATCGGCAATCGCTTCGCCATCAGCTTCGGGCTCGTCGACCTCGACATGCTTCTGCAGCGAATGGATCAGATCTTCCTTGAGGTCGTCGGGCGACAGGGTCTCGTCGGCGATCTCGCGCAGCGCCACGACCGGGTTCTTGTCGTTGTCACGCGGCACGGTGATCGGTGCGCCCTGGCTGATCTGCCGGGCGCGGTGGCCGGCCAACAGCACCAGCTCGAAGCGGTTGTCGACCTTGTCGATGCAATCTTCAACGGTTACGCGGGCCATGGATGCCCCTTTCATGCGATGGATTTGATGGAAAACAGGCGCGGTCCATAACCCGAACGCCGCCAAAATACAAGCATCATGGCAATGGCGGGACTGCAGGGCGCTCATTCTCTGGGTCAAACACCCGATTCCGCAAAATCAGCCTGTACGTATGCGTTCGGTGTGCCGATCACAATTGCTTGCTGTGCTGCAACACGCCCTTGGATTGCCGCGAAACTGGCGCTATCTCGGATGGCATAGAGGTCAGCCGGTTTATTATGAGCCTGACCGAACGTCGCTATCGCATTTCGTTAAGACGGCCATTTATTTCGAGAAGGAATAATTTTCCATGTTCGACCCTCGTGAAAAAATCGCCCTATTCATCGACGGCGCCAATCTCTATGCGACGTCGCGCGCGCTAGGCTTCGACATCGACTATCGCAAGCTTCTGGCGAGCTTCCAGAAGCGTGGTTATCTGCTGCGCGCCTATTACTACACGGCGCTGGTCGAGGATCAGGAATACTCCTCGATCCGTCCGCTGATCGACTGGCTCGACTATAACGGCTTCAAGGTGGTTACCAAGCCGGCCAAGGAATTCACCGACTCGACGGGCCGCCGCAAGATCAAGGGCAATATGGACATAGAGCTCACGGTCGATGCGCTGGAACTCGCCGATGTCGTCGACCACTACGTCATCTTTTCCGGCGACGGCGATTTCCGCACACTGGTCGAGGCGCTGCAGCGGCGTGGCCGCAAGGTGTCGATCGTCTCGACCATGGCCTCTCAGCCGCCGATGATTTCCGACGATCTGCGTCGCCAGGCCGACCATTTCATCGACCTGACGACACTGAAGAACGAGGTTGGCCGCGATCCGTCCGAGCGGCCGGTGCGCCGGCCAGAGCCGGCCGAAGTCGACGAGGACGACTATTGAGGCCGGTCGCTTTGACCGCCCGTTCCGCATCCGAACCCGATCGCGATTGCCCGCTCTGCCCACGGCTGCATGATTTCATCGCCGAGTGGCGGCAGCGCGAACCGTCCTGGTTCAATGCGCCGGTGCCGACTTTCCTGCCGCCGGAAGGCGATGCCACGGTTCGGTTGCTTATCGTCGGACTGGCGCCTGGCTTGCGCGGTGCCAACCGTACCGGACGCCCTTTCACCGGCGACTTTGCCGGCGACCTGCTCTACTCGACCCTGATTTTGCACGGCTTTGCACGCGGCGAGTTCAAGGCTCGGCCGGATGACGGACTGGAACTGGTCGGCACGGCGATCACCAATGCGGTGCGCTGCGTCCCGCCGGAGAACAAGCCGGCGGGCGCCGAAATCGCCACATGCCGGACGTTCCTGGTGCCGACAATTGCCCGGTTCCCCAACCTGCGCGCCATACTGTCGCTGGGATCGATCGCGCACCAGTCGACCGTGCGGGCACTGGGTAGGCGTGTCGCCGCCTATCCGTTCAAGCATGGCGGACAACTGCCGGCCGGGAACATCACGCTGTTTTCGAGCTATCACTGCTCACGCTACAACACCAATACCGGCGTGCTGACCGAGGCGATGTTCGTTGGTGTTTTCAGCCAGATAGCGACATTCCTGCGGACGTAGCGGATGTTCTGCGGGAATAGAGTCTCGCGTCGGCAGACTGTCAGCGCAGCGGCGCAGACAGCACGTTCAACACCGCTGGCCCACCCTGCAGCACATTCAGGTCGACATCGCCTTCGACGCCGTCGACGCGACCCTTGTTGTGGTATTGCCAGAAGACCCAGTCGTCACGGTCCGGCTCCTGAAGCAATGAGCGAA
This sequence comes from Mesorhizobium sp. M0047, assembly GCF_040323315.1. NCBI lineage: Bacteria > Pseudomonadati > Pseudomonadota > Alphaproteobacteria > Hyphomicrobiales > Phyllobacteriaceae > Mesorhizobium > Mesorhizobium sp. M0047. The sequence continues at coordinate 296,882 of NZ_JAMYUW010000001.1, forward strand.
GCCAAAGCGGGCGCGCAGTGATGCGCCCGGCATAGGTCCGCGCGGCCTCGTCGGTCAGATAGATGATTGCCGGCTTGCCGAACGCCGCCTCGACAGGCGAGAGGAACGCCGCCAGTTCGGCGCTAAGTTGCTCCGGCGTTGGCCGCTGCGGACAGTTGCCGCCGAACTCGATGTCGACGACCGGCGGCAGCAAGGGCCGATCGCGTGGTACCACCGAGATGAAATTCTTCGCCTGGTCGGCACCTGGCCGGCAGAAGGTGAAGAAATGATAGGCGCCGACAGCCAGACCGGCGGCGCGGGCCTCTTCCAGATTCCTCGCGAAGGCATCGTCGATGTGATCACCGCCTTCCGTCGCCTTGATGACGGCAAAGGCGACATCGTCGGCGGCAACGCGACGCCAGTCGATCCGGCCCTGATGATGGGAGACGTCGATGCCCCTGACCGGATATCTATCGCGGTCCGGTGAGAATGATCTGAAATAGAGATAGCCGCCCGCTGCGACGAAACATACCAGGACCAGACTGGCCAAACCCAAGAGGACAATCCGGTTCTTCAAACGAATGGCCCCAGCCTACCCGCGCTGTTTTACCTACCCACGCTCTTTCAAGAGCCGACCCTTCTCGCGCGACCAGTCGCGCTGCTTCTCGGATTCGCGCTTGTCGTGCAACTTCTTGCCGCGACCGACCGCGAGCAGCAGCTTTGCGCGGCCCTGATCGTTGAAATAGATTTTCAGCGGCACCAGTGTCATGCCTTCGCGGTCGACGCTTTGCGCCAGTTTCGCCATCTCGCGCTTGTTGAGCAGCAGCTTGCGGCGCCGGCGCGGCTCGTGGTTGAACCGGTTGGCCTGCAGATATTCCGGCAAATACGAGTTGATCAGCCAGATCTCGCCGCCTTCGACCGAGGCATAGCTGTCCTGGATGTTGGCCTGGCCCTGGCGCAGCGACTTGACCTCGGTGCCGGTCAGCACCAGACCGGCCTCGACCGTGTCGAGCACCTCGTAGGAAAACCGCGCCTTGCGGTTTTCCGAAACAGTCTTGTTGTTGGGATCGGCTTTTCTGACTTGATTCATGATGTGGAGAGGTGGCGCCTCATCGCTAATTAATCAAGCCGGCGTGCTTCATGGCCGCATCGATCTTCTCGGCGGTCGACTGTTCGATCGTGACCAGCGGCGAGCGCAGCACATTCTCGACCTTGCCCAGCTGCGACAGCGCATATTTGGCGCCGGAAACGCCAGGCTCGACGAAGATCGCCTTGTGCAGCGGCAGCAAACGGTCCTGTAGTTCCAGTGCCTTCGCGCTGTCGCCGGACAGGGTCGCCTCCTGGAATTCGGCACACAGCCGCGGCGCGACGTTCGAGGTCACCGAGATGCAGCCGACGCCGCCATGCGCATTGAAACCAAGCGCCGAAGCGTCCTCGCCCGAAAGCTGGATGAAATCCTTGCCACATGTCGCGCGCTGCTCGGAGACCCGTTCGACCTTGCCGGTTGCATCCTTGACGCCGACGATGTTCTTGAAGTCGTGCGCGAGCCGGCCCATCGTCTCCGGCATCATGTCGATCACCGAGCGCGGCGGGATGTTGTAGATGATGATCGGCAGCTTGGTCGCCCTGGCGACAGCCGCGAAGTGCTCGTACAGGCCGCGTTGTGTCGGCTTGTTGTAATAGGGCGTGACGACCAGGGCGGCATCGGCGCCGGCCTTTTCGGCATATTGTACCAGGCCAACGGCTTCCTCGGTGTTGTTGGAGCCGGCGCCGGCGACGACCGGAACGCGTCCCTTGGCCACCTCGATGCACACCTTGACGACCTGGCGATGCTCGTCATGCGACAGCGTCGGCGACTCGCCGGTCGTGCCCACGGGAACCAGTCCCGCCGTGCCCTCCGCGAGTTGCCATTCGACGAACGCGCGAAAGGCTTTCTCGTCGAAACGCCCGCTCTTTTCGAACGGTGTCACGAGCGCAGTAAGCGAGCCTCTCAGCATATCGTCCAACTCCTTGGGACTTCATTGTTTATGCAGGCCATCGTCCCAAAACCGGTATCCAGTTCTTGGGCGACATGCATCGGTGTTTTGTCGTGCGCGCCTTCTAGCCGAAAGCGAAGCGGCGCACCATAGTCTCGACATTGTTGCGCGGCAAGCATTGCGATGGTGCCAGCAGCGCAATTCGAACGGCCTCGCTAACTCTTTGTTTACGAGCTCTTCACGACCTAAGTTTAGGCTTCGAGCCTTCTCGGCCTGCTGGTAGAATGCCAGGACAGGGAAAGACGTAAAGATCATGCTGGCCAGTAGGCCTCACCTCTTCGCGCTGCTTGGCGCCACGCTCTCGCTGATGCCGGGCATGGCGATCGGCGGTAGCGTCGATGTACAGCTCACTTCGGCCATTCCGTTGCCAAGCTCGGCCATTCCGATGCCCGGTCTGCGGGACAAAGCGCAAGAAGATACCTCGCCCGGCGTCGCCCTTTTGAAGAGCGGGCTGGATGCGCTAGCGGCTGGCGACAGTACCAGCGCCCGTGCGGTGCGCGATGCCCTTCCCGCCCATTCGCTCGACCAGCACATCCTTGCCTGGGCGATCGCGCTTTATGGCGGCGACAAGGTTCCGAGCGGCGACATAGCCGCCGCGGCGAAGATGCTGCCCAACTGGCCGGGCACCGTCGCGCTGCGCAAGAACAGCGAGCGCGCACTTTATCGCGAGAACCCTGCCCCAGACATCATCATTGCGGCATTCGACGGCAGCCAGCCGCAGACATTCGAAGGCGTGATGGCGCTTGTCCGCGCCTATGTGGCATCGGGCAACGTCAAGGCGGCGCGTTCGGTGCTGTCGCCGTTCTGGCGCACCGCGATCCTGGAGGCCAAGGATGAGACGGCGCTGATCAAGGAGTTCGGCAGCTTGATCCCGGCTGCCGATCACCGTTTTCGCATGGAGCGCATGTTCTATGCCGACCGCGCAAATTCCGCACTGCGTATCGCCGATCTCGCCGGCGCGCGCCAGCTTGCGGACGCCTGGGCAGCGGTCGGTAAAGGGGACAAGAGCGCTGCCAAACTGCTGAAGGCGGTGCCGGCGGCACAACGTTCGGCCGGCTATTTGTTCGCGCAAGCCGAATATCGGCGCAAGCAACAGGATTTTGCCGGCGCCGCAGCCATTGTTACGCAGGCACCGACCGATCGCGATGCACTGGTCGATCCTGATGCCTGGTGGGTCGAGCGCCGCGTGTTGTCGCGCGAACTGGTCGACCAGGGCGACATGAAGACGGCCTACCGGACCGTCGCAAGCCACGCCGCCGAAAGTGCCACCAATGCGGCGGACGCCGAATTCCATGCCGGCTGGTACGCGCTGCGTGGCCTGAACGACCCCAAGCTCGCGGCAACGCATTTCGAGCTCATCGCCGACCTAGCGCAGGGGCCAATGACGCTGTCGCGTGCCTATTACTGGCTCGGCCGTGCGGCGGAAGTCGGTGGCCCAGGCAACGCCAAGGACTATTTTGCACGCGCCGCTGCCTATGGAACGACATTTTACGGCCAGCTTGCCGCCGAACGTGTCGGCCGGCAGGCGCTGAACATCGTCTATCCCTCGCCAAGTGCCGCCGACCGGCAGACTTTTGCCGGCCGCGAGGCGGTCAGCGCCATCAAGCGGCTGCAAGAAGCAGGCTACGACCGCTACGCCGAGACGCTCTATCGCGACCTTGCCGGGCAGTTGACCAGTCCGGGCGAACTGGCGCTGCTGGCTGTCCTTGCGGAAAAGCAGGGCAACCATTTCATGGCGCTGAAAATCGGCAAGATTGCCGGCGCGCGTGGCATCGATGTCGGCGCGCTGTCGCATCCGCTCGGCGTCATTCCCGATTCGGCCGATATTTCCGGCTCGGGCAAGGCGCTGGCCTATGCGATTGCGCGCCAGGAAAGCGAGTTCAATATCGGCGCCGTGTCGAGCGCAGGCGCGCGCGGGCTGCTGCAGCTGATGCCGGGAACCGCCAAGCAATTGGCGAAGAAGGCCAGATTGCAGTTTTCGCAGATGCGGCTGACCACCGACGCCGGTTACAATGCGACGCTGGGCGCCGCGTTCCTCGGCGAGCAGCTCGAACGCTTCAACGGCTCCTACGTACTGACTTTCGCCGGCTACAATGCCGGCCCAAACCGGGCCAGCCAGTGGGTGGCCCGATACGGCGACCCGCGCGGCAAGGATATCGATGCGGTCGTCGACTGGATCGAGCGGATTCCCTACACAGAAACAAGAAGTTACGTGCAGCGCGTGATGGAGAATTACGAGGTCTACAAGATGCGTATTTCGGGCAAATACGACATTGTTGGAGACCTGGTGAACGGGCGGAATTGAGGCATGATAGATGTGGCCGCCATCTTGTTGCGGTATTTGCCCAGCGCTCGACATCTTTGAATCGAGTCCCTTCACACCCCCCTCTGCCCTGCCGGGCATCTCCCCCGCAAGTGGGGAGATCGAATGTCACGCCGGCCTTTGCCAATCTCCAACACAACAGGATGGGCTGAGCGCCGACGCTGCCAATCTCCCTCCTTGCGGGGGAGATGGCCGGCAGGCCAGAGGGGGGTGCTGTCCCGCCAAATTTCACAATTTCCCGCGCTACTTCCTTCAATTTGACCGTCCGTGCCGCCGCCTGTAGCAGTCGCAGACGATCTACACGACGGGGGAATCCGCATGCCAAACCGCGAAGGCTTTTCCGATTTTTTCTATGCCTCAACGGATGGGCTCAAGCTTCACGCCCGGATTTATGGCGAGGCAAATGCCACCGGTTGGCCGGTCGTTTGCCTACCCGGCCTCACCCGCAATGCGCGCGACTTCCATGAGCTCGCGCTCTACCTTTCAGGCAGCGCGAAGCAACCGCGCAAAGTCATCGCTTTCGACTATCGCGGGCGCGGGAAATCCGCCTACGACCCGGACGTCAAAAACTACAATGTCGGCGTCGAGGCTGGCGACGTCCTTGCCGGGCTGGCAGCGCTCGGCGTCAACGAGGGGGCCTTCATCGGCACGTCGCGCGGCGGGTTGATCATCCATGTGCTTGGGATGATGCGGCCGGTTACGCTGAAAGCCATTGTTTTCAACGACATCGGACCGGTGATCGAAGCGGCCGGGCTTGCCCACATCCAGTCTTATCTCGAGCGCGACCGGACACCGAAAACCCGCGCACAGGCGACTGCCGCCCAGCGCGGCGTGCATGGCAAGGACTTCCCTGCCCTTGCCGGCGCGGATTGGGATCGGATGGTATGGGCTCTCTACCGCGAAACGGATGGTGGCCTGGTGCCGGATTTCGACCCGAAGCTGGTCGACACGGTTGCCGGTCTGGATCTGACGCAGCCGCTGCCTGATCTATGGCCGCAATTCGAGGCGTTGGCCGCGATCCCTCTGCTCACCATACGCGGCGCCAATTCGAAGTTGCTGTCCACAGACACTCTACAACGGATGAGAGAGCGCCATTCCAAGATGGAAGCGATAACCGTCGCAGGTCAGGGCCATGCACCATTCCTCGAGACCAGCCGCCTGCCTGACGACATTGCAGCTTTTCTCGACCGGGCCGAACAGCAGAATAGCCCTGAATAAAATTCAAGAAGAAACAGCGTCCCGCCAAAGCTACTATAGTATAGACTTGCTCTTCCAGTCGCTATTTGGCTTTTGCACTTTTCCTGGGCGCTTTCGGCAATTCCTTTGCCGCAGCGGCTTCGCCCCTTGGTTTCCGCGCTGCGGTCGGCGACGAAGGCACCGTCACAGGCGATGAAAACACGGAGCCTTGCGCGCAGTTGCCGGCCGGCTGGGCCGATCGAGGCGTTTCCAGCACGATGACACAGCCGTCGAGATCGTTGGTGGCCAGATGCGCGTAGCGCATGGTCATCGACAGCGTCTGGTGGCCTAGCCACATTTGCACGCGCCTGATGTCGATGCCGCCCTGGACAAGACGCGAGGCGCAGGTGTGGCGCAATATGTGCGGCACCACCTGGTCGTCGGCGCCGAGGCCGACTTCGGCCTTTGCATCGTTCCAGATGGCACGGAACTGTGCCTGGCTGAGCTTGGTGAACGGTCCCTTGGGCCGGCGGCCTTCGGCGGGTGGCAGCTTGATGACCTCCTTGACCCGCTCGGTCATCGGAATGGTGCGGCTGCGACCGGATTTGGTGATCCAGAAACTGACGCGATGCTCCTGAATGTCATTCCAGATCAGCCCGAGCGCCTCACCGAGACGGCATCCGCTATCGACCAGGAAGACTGAAAGCCTATAAGCGTCCTCGCTGCGGCTCTTGATGGCGGCGAACAGCCTGGCCTCTTCGTCTCTCTCGAGGAAACGAATCCGCCCCGCCCGCTCCTTCTGGCGGCGGAACTCGGGCAGGCTGTGGATATCTCCCATTTTATGAGCCTTGCGCAGCAGTTTGCTGAGAGCAGCCATCTTTCGATTGATGGTTGCGTTGCTGTTGCCGCGCTGGCGCAAGGTGCCGATAAGGTTGTCCAGGGTACTCTGGTCAAAGGCGCTGAAACGCTCCCCAAGGAGAATTTCATCTATTTCGCCGATGAACGAGCTGACATTGTACTTATGCCGCCCATCATCCCACAATATATCCCGATATGCTGAAAAAAGATCTCCAATCCTATGCGATTTTACTTCTCTTATCTTGTTGTACGTGTATTTAAACTTCGAATTTTGAGAAGAGAATACCGCAAAATGATCAGAGGGAATACCCTCTTGAATAGCTTCATTTGTCATTGTGAGCCACGCCCCCCAGTGGATTAGGTCCAGACCTAGCCGCTCGGAGACGTCCTTTCAAGAGTTTTAAGTCGGACGGTCGATTTCATCCACCCGAGGGGGATCCCACGAAATCACCTTCAGACCTTTTCAGCTACCGATTCCCCCTTTTCCTTCTTCCTGACCAAGTCCAGTCACGAAACAAAAACAGCCCGGGCGTTGAAGCGCCCGGGCTGGATTTCACCTGTAAGGAACCAGCCCTTAGAACGAGCGCTGGAAGCGGAGGATGCCGCCAATGGCGCTATCCTCACCGGCCGGAATGCCAGTCCAGTTGGAGTCGCCTTCATTGACGTAGTCGACTTCGGCCGTAACCGTGAGACCTGGAACGACGTCGTAGGCGATGTTCGCCGCCACGCCGAGGTTCTGGTCCTCGTCATACGAAATCTGGGTGTTGAACGAGGTCTTCTCGTTGAACTTGTAGGTGCCACCGCCCCAGATCGCCCAGTTGCCGCCCCACTGCTTGAAGAAGCCGCGACCGCCAGCCGGAATGGCCCAGGTCGGATCCGAGAGATTGTCATCGGAACCATAGCCGCCCATGACCCACAGCTGTATGGCGTCGCTGGCATTCACGTCCAAGCGCACCTTGCCGGCGACTTCTTCGTAGTTGCTGTCATAAGCCACGACACCGGTGATGGCGCCCCAGCCCTGCGTGTACTTCACGCCGCCGACGACATGCGGAACGTAGCTGTCGATCGAGCCCCTGCCGTAGGCACCAGGCGTGCCAGCGCCCGAGCCTTCTTCAAGGGAGACCACGGCCGAGAAGCCGTTGCCTGCATCGAAGTAGTACTGGACGACGTTGGAGTCGAAATCGCCGTAGGGAACGAGCGTATCCTGGATGACGTTGCCGGCATAGCCGATGAACGTATTGAACGCCGATTCGTCCTTACCGACGCGGAGACCACCGAGCTGGATCCAGGCGAAGTTCAGAGAAGGAGTGGCATTGCTGGCAACAGGACCGTCGCCATTGCCGAAGTTCCAGCGGGTCTCGGTGAAGGTCTTCAAGGTGCCGAGCTCGGTTTCCTGGCCGGTCCAGGTCTTCAGCGTGAAGCGGGCATTCTTGTGCCAGGTGTCGTTTTCGGTGCCGTCCTCAACGTCGGTGGCACGAGCACCATCGAAGCTGCCTTGCTCGCCGGCGCTGATGTCATAGCGGATAAAGCCGCCGATGCGCAGGCAGGTTTCGGTGCCGGGGATGTAGAAGTAGCCAGCGCCGTAGACGTCGCAAATCTTGACGTATTCAGCGGGCTCCGGCTCGGCGACGACGACGGCGTCGGCGGCGCGCGCACCGGAAACTGCGATCAGGGCCGCAGCGGAGCCGAGGAGAAGGCTCTTAATGTTCATTTTCTGACCTCCAGTCAGAATCGAACAAAGAGGTCGACGAAAAGCAGCTCGCTGCACCGTTTCCTTTGCTATTTCAAATAGATAGCCTCGAAGGCTTCAAGGCGGCCAAAAACGCTTCCCCGCAAAGGCCCTGCCTGAACCAGTCTTGAAATACCGCTCGAGCTGCCGTGCGTTGGCCTCGGTTTTAACCGCGATGTAGGTCTTCAAGGTTACCGGCAGACAGGCTTTTGTCGAAGTCACATAGCCCGATTGATGTGATTCGAACCGACGCCGAAGGTCGTTCACGCCCGATTTGCGGTTCCGGGTGGCCTGCCACCCGAAGCCCGCAGGGCGTAGGGTGGCGGAGAGGATGGGATTCGAACCCACGAGAAGCTTTTGACCTCTACTCCCTTAGCAGGGGAGCGCCTTCGACCACTCGGCCACCTCTCCGTTGCGCCGCTGGATAAAGAAAAGCGCGGGCACAATCAACAAGCCCCAGCCAATATCTCGGAAAAAGAAGCCATTATCTGAAAAAATAGCAACGCGCCGTTGCGCGGCTTTCCAAGGATGCGGCGGTTCTGCGGCAGTTTTCTGGCTAGCGACTCGGGACATGGCCATGATTCCGTCAGCCGATCGCCGGATTCGGCGGCAAACAAGGGTTGCGACGGCCCTGATGGTTAACGAGAGCTTTCTGAGTGAGGCCAAATCGTGTCATTTGTGCAACAACGCCAGGGGATAGCAGCCGAACAGCCCTTTCGCCGGTACGATCGTGGTTGAACGCCGCCGCCTCATGGGTAATGTCGGTTTCGAGGAAGCGGCGCGGTGCGCATCTTTTTCGGTAGTGGGGATGGGGCAGGGAACGCTGTCCTTCAGCAAAGAATACCCAGACCCGTTTTTTAACTTTTGACTGGAGGTCAGAAAATGAACATTAAGAGCCTTCTCCTCGGCTCCGCTGCGGCCCTGATCGCAGTTTCCGGTGCGCGCGCCGCCGACGCCGTCGTCGTCGCCGAGCCGGAACCCGCTGAATACGTCAAGATTTGCGACGTCTACGGCGCTGGCTACTTCTACATCCCCGGCACCGAGACCTGCCTGCGCATCGGCGGCTATGTCCGTTACGACATCGGCGGTGGCGACGTAGGCTCGTTCGACGGAGCGACAAGCGCCGATCACGAGGATGGTGGTAAAAGCAACGACACCTGGTACAAGAACGCCCGCTTCACGCTGAAGACCTGGACCGGTCAGGAAACCGAGCTCGGCACCTTGAAGACCTACACCGAGACCCGCTGGAACTTCGGCAATCACCAATCCGATCTGGGCAGCACCCCTCTGGGTGAGGGCGTGGATAATGGCGGCTCTGTCAACAGTGCCGGCATGAAGGGCGTTTCGTTGAACTTCGCCTGGATCCAGCTTGGTGGCCTGCGCGTCGGTAAGGACGAGTCGGCTTTCGATACGTTCATCGGCTACGCCGGCAACGTCATCCAGGATACGCTCGTTCCCTACGGCGATTTCGACACCAACGTCGTCCAGTACTACTTCGATGCAGGCAACGGCTTCTCGGCCGTGGTCTCTCTCGAAGAAGGCGAAGGCGAGGTTGGCACGATCGACAGCTACGTTCCGCATGTCGTCGGCGGCGTGAAGTACACGCAGGGCTGGGGCGCCATCACCGGTGTCGTGGCTTATGACAGCAACTACGAAGAAGTCGCCGGCAAGGTGCGCTTGGACGTGAATGCCAGCGACGCCATACAGCTGTGGGTCATGGGCGGTTATGGTTCCGATGACAATCTCTCGGATCCGACCTGGGCCGTTCCGGCTGGCGGTCGCGGCTTCTTCAAGCAGTGGGGCGGCAACTGGGCAGTGTGGGGCGGTGGCACCTACAAGTTCAACGAGAAGACCTCGTTCAACGCTCAGATCTCGTATGACGAATGGAAGAACCTCGGCGTCGCAGCGAACATCGCCTATGATGTTGTTCCTGGCTTCACCGTCACGGCCGAAGTCGACTACCTCAATGCAGGCAAGTTCGACGACGCCGACTTCTCCAACTGGACTGGCGCCACCAAGAAGAGCAGCGTCGGCGGTCTCCTCCGCTTCCAGCGCTCGTTCTAATAAATTTCGCTTCGGCGAAATTGAAAACCCGGCGGGCAACCGCCGGGTTTTTTTGCGTTGAAGCATAGCTCGGTCGGCAACTTGCACCGACCATGCGGGCAGGCTAGCAAGAAGGTCTTTTCCTTTTCAAGTGAGCCTTCGCCATGCGCCAGCGCCCTCCCCTCACGCCTCTCGTCGACGCACTTCCCTCGACGGTGCCCTTTGTCGGACCCGAAGCGCAAGAGCGCGAGCGCGGCCGCGCTTTTCGCGCCCGCATCGGTGCCAATGAGAGCAGTTTTGGGCCTTCGCCGCGCGTCATCGCCCGCATGGCCAAGATCGCCGGCGACATGTGGATGTATTGCGACCCTGACAATCACGACCTGAAGGTAGCGGTTGCCGCGCATCACGACGTGAAGGCCGAAAACGTCGTTGTCGGCGAAGGCATAGACGGCCTGCTCAGCCTGGTGGCACGCATGTATGTGGCGCCGGGCGATGCCGTGGTCACCTCGCTCGGCGCCTATCCGACCTTCAACTTCCATATTGCCGGTGTCGGCGGGCGGCTGGTCACGGTCGCCTACGAGAGCGACAGGGAAAGCCTGGAGGGCCTGCTTGCGGCGGTGCGCAGGGATAAGGCGCCGCTGGTCTACCTGTCCAACCCGGACAATCCGATGGGCAGCTGGTGGGAGGCGGGCGAGATTATCCGCTTCATCGAGGCGCTGCCGGAAACCACCATGCTGGTGCTCGATGAGGCCTATGGCGAACTCGGGCCGGCCTCGGCGTTGCCGCCGATCGATATCTCCCGGCCGAACGTCATCCGCATGCGCACCTTCTCGAAGGCTTATGGGCTCGCCGGCATACGCTGCGGCTATGCGGTGGCCGAGGCCCAGGTGATCCGTGACTTCGAGAAGATCCGCAACCATTACGGCGTCAGCCGCATGGCGCAGATCGCCGGCGTCGAGGCGCTTGCCGATCAGGACTATCTGAGGAGCGTGGTGGCGCGGGTGGCTGCCGGCCGCCGACGCATAGCCGGCATCGCCGAGCAGAACGGGTTGAAGCCACTGGAATCGGCAACCAATTTCGTCACCATCGACTGCGGCGGCGATGGCGCCTTTGCGCTGAAAGTGCTGCAAGGCCTGCTGTCGCGCGACGTTTTCATCCGCAAGCCGATGGTGCCACGGCTCGACCGCTGCATCCGGGTCAGCGTCGGCCTCGATCACGAGTTGGACATCTTTGCCGAGGAACTGCCGGGCGCACTCACCGCAGCGCGAGGGAACTAGGATTCGCCAGTAGGCAAAGCGCAATCACAGGGCGCGCTTACAAATCCAGTTCCCAGGTCTGGCCGGTCAGATCCTTGCCGAAACTGTGGTGAGGCTGCTGCGAGACCAGCCTGAAGCCGGCGCGCTCGTAAATCGCACGCGCCGCCACGAGGACGTCGTTGGTCCACAGCACCAGCTTGCTATAGCCGCAGGCGCGGGCCTGGTTCACGCATTCCGCGACCAGGCGTTTGCCGATACCCAGGCCGCGCGCAGGCGCCTCGACATGCAGCAGCCGCAGCTTTGCCACCTCGTCGTCCTGATGAACAAGGAACACCGCACCAACTGGCTCCTCGCCACGCTCGGCGATCCAGCAGAAATCGCGGCCGGGCACGAAATTGCGGATGAAATCGGCGCCAATCTCGGCAAGCATGGCCTCGAATTCGATGTTCCAGCCATATTCCTCGGCATAGAGCCGGGCCTGCCGCTGCACGACCCAGCCGACGTCGCCGATGCGGTGCGGCCGCAGCGTCACCTCGCTGCTCTCACAGGCATCGCCCAGCAATTCCCTGGCCTTGCGCAAGGCGCCACCCAGTTCCTGCAACCTGCGGTCAGGCAAATTCTCGATGAGCCGTGCCGTATCGCGATCCGCCGCAGCCTGGAGCTCCGAAAGGGCCGCCTCGCCTCTTGCCGTGAGCGACAGAATCCGCCGGCGTTTGTCGGCCGGATCGGTCCGCGTCTCGGTCAGTCCCCCACTGGCGAATTTGCGCAGAATTCGTGTCAGATACGCTGCATCGACCCGCAGTTGCCTGGCAATATCGGAAGCCGTTGGGCCCATCTCCAGATGGAAAGCCTTGGCAAGAAAGCCCCGCTCCCCAGCGGCTTCAGAAACCGCCGGACGATTAAGGTGGCCGAGTTCGAAAAGTACGCGCGCCTCCGTCAACGTGAATGCGCTTTGTGTCAGCGTCTCGTCGAGAAGACCGACGGTGCGCGTGTAGAAGCGATTGAAGCGCCTGATATCGGCCACCAGAGCCTTTCGTTCGTCCAACATTTGCGTCCAACTCCCAACGGACAGCCGCATTTTTCAAAAATTAGTGGACTGAGTCAATTAAATTTCGAAGGCAAGGGAGCACAACTGTCATGCGCTATGCTCAGGTTGCCTTCCCGGCGCAGTGCGCCAGATTCCAAGGAGATAGGCTTGGAGATCGTCATGGTTGGTCCTGGCAGGGAAGTGCGGGCGCGCGTCTACGGCAATGTTCAAGGCGTCGGATTCAGAATCTGGGCCCGGGACGAGGCCATAAGCCTCGGTCTTGCTGGCTGGATTCGCAACGAAGCTGACGGTTCCGTAACGACCCGGATTGCTGGTCTCGACGAGGCGGTCTCGACAATGATCGAACGACTGTGGAAAGGGCCGTCCGGAGCTTTGGTTTCCAGGGTCGACGTCGAGGAGTTGGCACCCGGGAACACATTTGTCGAGTTCAGGATTGTTGCATGATGGCGGATTTGATTCAGCGGCCTTGAATTAATTGAACGTTCGTTTTATTATTGCCTCGTAAACGAGGCCGACAATGGCACGCACGACTGGATCCGATGGTGAAAAGACCGAAGCAGCCATCCGCGAGGCGGCCGTCAATCTGATTGCGCGTTTCGGCTACGAGGCGATGTCGATGCGCCAGCTTGCCGCCGAAGTCGGCGTCCAGGCTGCCGCGCTCTACCGCTATTTTCCAACCAAGGAAGAGCTTCTGTTCACGCTGATGCGCGAACACATGGAAGGTCTTACAGGCGCGTGGGAAGCAGCCCGCTCTATCGGTGCGGATCCCGCGCAGCGGCTGTCAGCCTTTGTCGAAAACCACATCGCCTTTCATATCGAGCGTCGGCACGCCACGCATGTGTCGAACATGGAATTGCGCAGCCTGTCGCCCGAACGGCTGACGCAGATCCTGCGCATGCGGACAGCCTATGAAAAGGAGCTACGCACAATTCTGCGCGACGGCGCCGAGGCGGGCGCCTTCAGCATCGACGACACCGGGCTGACGGCCATGGCGCTGATCCAGATGATGACCGGCGTCATCGTCTGGTTTCGGCCGGGCGAACGGCTGTCGATCGCTGAAGTGACGGCGACATATCTGTCGATGACCATGCGGCTCGTCGGCGCGACGATCGACGCCTACAGCGCCGCGCGTCCCTTTGGACGCGCGAAGGACGCTGTAGCACTTTAATTTCGCGCATGATCCCTTCCCAAAATCGAAGTCGATTTTCGGGGTCATGCGGCAGGGAGGAAAAACATGTACACGAACACGCTCAGCTTCGGGCATGACGAGGAGATCGAGGCGCTGCGCGATATGGTTCGGCGCTTCGCCCAGGACAGGATCGCACCGATCGCCGCCGATATCGATCGTTCGAATGAATTCCCGGCGCATCTGTGGGGCGAACTCGGCGCGCTTGGCCTGCTCGGCATCACGGCCGACCCCGATTTCGGCGGCAGCGGCATGGGCTATCTCGCGCATGTGATCGCCGTCGAGGAAATCTCGCGCGCCTCGGCATCGGTCGGCCTCTCCTACGGCGCCCATTCCAATCTCTGCGTCAACCAGATCAACCGCTGGGCGACACCGGCGCAGAAGGAAAAGTTCTTGCCGCCGCTGTGTTCGGGCGAACGCGTCGGCGCGCTGGCGATGTCTGAATCCGGCGCTGGTTCGGATGTCGTGTCGCTCAAGCTGCGCGCCGAAAAGCGCAATGATCGCTACGTGCTCAACGGCACCAAGATGTGGATCACCAACGGGCCGGACGCCCAGACGCTGGTCGTCTACGCCAAGACCGATCCGGAGCTGAAATCACACGGCATCACCGCTTTCATCGTCGAGAACACGATGGCCGGATTTTCCGTGGCGCAAAAGCTCGATAAGCTCGGCATGCGGGGTTCCAACACCGGCGAGCTGGTTTTTTCAGATGTCGAAGTGCCGTTCGACAACGTGCTGCACGAGGAAGGACGCGGTGTCGAGGTGCTGATGTCTGGCCTCGACTATGAACGCACCGTGCTTGCCGGCGGCCCGATCGGCTTGATGGCGGCGTGCCTCGACGTGGCCATCCCCTATGTGCATGAGCGCAAGCAGTTCGGCCAGGCGATCGGCGAGTTCCAGCTGGTGCAGGGTAAACTTGCCGACATGTATACGACGATGAACGCCGCACGTGCCTACGTCTATGCCGTCGCCGCCGCTTGCGATCGCGGCCAGACGACGCGCAAGGACGCCGCCGGCTGCGTGCTGTTTGCCGCCGAGAAGGCGACGCTGATGGCACTGGACGCCATCCAGCTGCTCGGTGGCAACGGCTATATCAACGACTATCCAACCGGCCGCCTGTTGCGCGACGCCAAGCTCTACGAGATCGGCGCCGGCACCAGCGAAATCCGCCGCTGGCTGGTCGGGCGGGAAATCATGGCGGAGGGGGTATAGTATGGCAGCACTTCAAACCCAGATCTCTCCGGCCTCCGAGACCTTCCGCGCCAATGCCGAGCGCATGCGCGCCTTGGTCGCCGACATCGCGGAAAAAGCTGCCATCGTCGAGCGCGGCGGCTCGGAGGAAGCGCGTGAGCGCCACGTTTCGCGCGGCAAGCTGTTGCCGCGCGAGCGCCTCGCGCAATTGCTCGACACCGGCTCGCCGTTCCTCGAGATCGGCCAGTTCGCGGCATGGTCGATGTATGGCGAGGAGATTTCTTCGGCTGGCATGATCACGGGCGTCGGCCGCGTCGAGGGCACCGAGGTGATGGTTGTCGTCAACGACGCCACGGTGAAGGGCGGCACCTATTATCCGCTGACGGTGAAGAAGCATTTGCGCGCCCAGGAGATCGCGCTGCAGAACAATTTGCCTTGCATCTATCTGGTCGACAGCGGCGGCGCCAATCTGCCCAATCAGGACGAGGTGTTTCCCGACCGCGAACATTTCGGCCGCATCTTCTATAACCAGGCCAACATGTCGGCGGCGGGTATCCCGCAGATCGCCTGCGTCATGGGTTCCTGCACGGCAGGCGGCGCCTATGTGCCGGCGATGTCGGACGAGACGATCATGGTGCGCAACCAGGCGACCATCTTCCTCGGCGGCCCGCCGCTGGTGAAGGCGGCCACCGGCGAGGACGTCAGCGCCGAGGATCTCGGCGGCGCCGATGTGCACACGCGGCTGTCCGGCGTTGCCGACCACTATGCGTTGGACGACGACCATGCACTCGCCATCTGCCGGCGCATCGTCAAAAACCTGAATCGGAACAAGACTGTAAGCCTGAACTTACAGAAGTCGATTCCGCCGCTTCATCCGGCGGATGAACTCTATGGCATCGTGCCGACCGACCTGCGCCAGCCCTATGATGTGCGCGAGGTGATCGCGCGCATCGTCGACGGTTCCGAGTTCGATGAGTTCAAGCAGAATTACGGCACCACGCTGATCACCGGCTTTGCCCACCTGCATGGCATGCCGGTCGGCATCATCGCCAACAATGGCGTGCTGTTTTCGGAAAGCGCGCTGAAGGGCGCGCATTTCATCGAACTGTGCTGCCAGCGCAAGATCCCGCTTGTCTTCCTGCAGAACATCACCGGCTTCATGGTCGGCAGGAAATACGAGGCCGGCGGCATCGCCAAGGACGGCGCCAAGCTGGTGATGGCTGTCGCCACCGCCAGGGTGCCGAAGGTGTCTGTCATCATCGGCGGTTCGTTCGGCGCAGGCAATTACGGCATGTGCGGCCGCGCCTTTTCACCGCGCTTCCTGTGGATGTGGCCGAATGCGCGCATCTCTGTGATGGGCGGCGAACAGGCGGCAACCGTGCTCGCCATGGTCAAGCGCGAGGGCATCGAGCGCAAGGGCGGGGAATGGACCGCCGAGGAAGAGGCGAAATTCAAGAAGCCGATCCTGATGAAATACGAGCATGAGGGCCACCCGCTCTACTCGTCCGCTCGCCTCTGGGACGACGGCATCATCGACCCGGCGAAGACGCGCGACGTGCTGGCACTCAGCCTGTCAGCCGCGCTCAACGCCGAGATCGAGGAAACGCGCTTCGGCGTGTTCAGGATGTGAGATGAGCAAGGCGCTGGACAGGATCCGCATCCACATCGGCGACATCACGAAACTGGATGTCGACGCCATCGTCAATGCCGCCAACACGTCGCTTCTCGGCGGTGGCGGGGTCGATGGCGCCATCCACCGCGCCGCAGGCCGCGAGCTTGAGTTCGAATGCCGGATGCTGAACGGATGCAAGGTCGGCGACGCGAAGATCACCAAGGGTTACAAACTGCCGGCTCGACACATCATCCATACAGTCGGCCCCGTCTGGCAGGGCGGGGGCAAGGGCGAAGCCGAGTTGCTGGCTTCCTGCTACATCAGGTCGCTCGAACTCGCCGCCGCCAATGACTGCCGCACAGTGGCCTTCCCGGCGATCTCGACCGGTGTCTACCGCTACCCGAAAGACGAGGCGACGCGGATCGCCGTCAGCAATATCAACGCGTTTCTAAACGAGACAAGCAGGCCGGAAATCGTCATTTTCTGCTGCTTCGACGAGCAAACGGCTGAACTATACCGGCATGCCGTTGCTGCCCTTCGAGAAGGTTGAACTGTATGGCGCAACCGATTCATCAGCATCGTCTGCGGCACGCACCTGAATGCGTCGCAGCAGGCGGCCGAAGAGCTGGCGATGAAATCCTGTCTGGCCACCGGCAGCCATTACAAGGTTACGACCGGCGGCGGCTGCGAGATCGCCGCGTCCAAAAAGGTACAACCGACCGCCAGGTAGAGCACTCCCTTGGCAAGGGAGTGCTCTACGGTATTGGGCGAACGTCTGAACGGATAGGCTGGCGGGACAGCGCCCCCCTCTGTCCTGCCGGACATCTCGGCAGGACAGAGGGGGGCGCGACGGAGCGCCTGCGTCGCTTCAAGCAAACTGTGTCCCAGGAGGCTCGATGTTCACCAAGATCCTGATCGCCAATCGGGGCGAGATCGCTTGCCGTGTCATCCGTACGGCACGGAGGATGGGCGTGCGCACTGTTGCCGTCCATTCGGACGCCGACGCGAAATCCCTGCATGTCGAGATGGCCGACGAGGCCGTGCATATCGGCGCCTCGCCTGTCGGCGAAAGCTATCTGCGCGGCGACAAGATCATCGCGGCTGCCCTGGCGACGGGCGCTGAAGCCATTCATCCCGGCTACGGCTTCCTATCCGAAAACCCCGATTTCGTCGACCAGGTGGTAGCGGCGGGGCTCATCTTCATCGGCCCGTCGGCGGGCTCGATCCGTGCCATGGGGCTGAAGGATGCCGCCAAGCGGCTAATGGAAAAGGCCGGGGTGCCGGTCGTGCCGGGCTACCATGGCGAGGCGCAGGAGATCGTGCTGCTTGCCTCCAAGGCGCGCGAGATCGGCTATCCCGTGCTGATCAAGGCGCGCGCCGGCGGCGGCGGCAAGGGTATGCGGAGGGTCGAGCATCCCGATGAGTTTTCCGAAGCGTTGTCCAGCGCACGGCGCGAGGCGAAAGCCGCCTTCGGCGACGACCGCGTGCTGGTCGAAAAATATGTCGACAAGCCGCGCCACATCGAAGTGCAGGTGTTCGGCGATAGTCTTGGCAATGTCGTGCATCTTTACGAGCGCGACTGCTCGGCGCAGCGCCGCCATCAGAAGGTGATCGAGGAGGCGCCCGCCCCCGGCATGACACCGGCTTTTCGCAAGGCGATGACGGACGCGGCGGTGAAAGCCGCCAAGGCGATCAATTATTCCGGCGCCGGCACCATCGAGTTCATCGTCGATGCCTCGCAGGGGCTGAAAGCCGACCGCTTCTGGTTCATGGAAATGAACACCCGCCTGCAGGTCGAGCACCCCGTCACCGAAATGGTTACCAGCACCGATCTGGTCGAGTGGCAGTTGCGGGTCGCATCGGGCGAAAAGCTGCCGAAGACACAAAGCGAGATCGCGCTGACCGGTCATGCCTTCGAAGCGCGAATCTATGCCGAGGATGCGTCAAAGGGGTTCCTGCCGGCGACTGGCACGTTGCACCATCTGAAATTCCCGGATGCAACCCCCGAAGGCGCCACGGTGCGAATCGAGACCGGCGTACGGGCAGGCGATGCGATCTCGCCCTATTACGATCCAATGATCGCCAAGCTTGTCGTCCATACGAAGGACCGGCAGGCGGCACTTGAAGCGCTTGGTGCGGCGCTGTCTCGAACCGAGATCGCCGGCTCCACCGTCAATACCGCCTTTCTCGCCGCTCTGGCCGCCGATCCGGATTTTTGCACAGGCGACGTCGACACTGGCCTGATCGGCAGGCACCAGGAGACATTGACGATCGTCCCGCCACCGGGCGGAGAAACCATTGCCGCCGCCGCTGTCGCAGCTTCAGGCGCCGGAGCGCCGCCGCCATCCGACGATCCGTGGTCGTCGCTTGCCGGCTACGCGCATTTCCACAATGTGGCGCGGCGCATACGGCTGAAATTCGGCGATGACGATATCGTAGCAAAGGTTTCGGTGCGGCCGGATGGACGGTTCCAGGTGGCGCTGAATGCCCCCCATGACAGCACAAATTCGCATGATTTTCGCGCTGCACCGCGCATCGCCCGCTGGCCAGGCCACATCACCGTGTTCGAAGGCGCCGTTGGCTACACCTTCGCCGTGCCGGACCCGCTGGCTCGCGCCGACGAGGCAGCCGCAGGCGTAGGCAGCTTGCGCGCGCCGATGCCGGGGCTGGTCAAGCTGGTCCGCGTGACAAAAGGCGATGCAGTGATCAAGGGCCAACCACTGCTGATCCTCGAGGCGATGAAGATGGAGCACACCATCGCCGCGCCACATGATGGCGTGATCGCCGAGATCGCGACAGAGGGCGCGCAGGTCACCGATGGGACGGTGCTGGTGCGGTTCGTGGAGGAGCACAACGCCCCGACCGCGGTAGCGAGCTGACAGCCGAAAGCCGTCGACGGGGCAAACGAGAAAATGGCCGGGAGGAGCCCCGACCATTTCGCTATCCTATCCAGTCGCCAGGACGACGATTACTGGGCGATCGGTTACTGGGCGATCGGTGCGTACTTTCCATTATGCCACTGGTTGATGTCGTAGCTGGCATTCTTGAGGTCGCCCTTTTCGTCGAAGGTGACGTTGCCGACGACGGTGCTGACGGGCGTGCCATTCTTCAACGCTTCGGCAACCTTCGCCGGATCGTCGCTGCCGGCGCGCTTGACGCCCTCGGCGAAGGCCTGGATCACGGCATAGGAGAACAGCGTGAAGCCCTCCGGCACGAAGCCGCCCGCCTTAATCTTCTCGACGGCGGCCTTGGCTTCCGGCTTTGCCTGCGGATCCGACGGGAACACGAACATGGTGCCCTCGCCTGCCGGGCCGGCAACCTGCCAGAATTCCGGCGAAGCGATGGAGTCCGGCATGATCAACTGGAACTTCAGGTTCTGTTCCGCCGACTGACGCAGGATCAGACCAGCCTCAGGATGATAGCCGCCGAAATAGACGACGTCTGCTTTCAAGTCCTTGAGCTTGGTGACGAGAGCCGAATAGTCCTTCTCGCCAGCGTTGATGCCATCATAATAGACTTCCTTGAGGCCGCCGGCATTCATCGTTGCCTTGACGGCGTCGGCCACGCCCTGTCCGTAGGCACTCTTGTCATGCAGGACGACGACATTCTTCCCAGCAAACTTCTTGGCGATCCATGGGCCGATGAAGGCGCCCTGCGCATCGTCACGCGTATAAAGCCGCATGATCGTCGGCCAGCCGGCCTTGGCCGCCGCGTCGGTCAGCACCGGATTGGAAGAAGCTGGGGTCATCATCAGAGCACCGGCTTCGGCATAGACCGCCGAGGCCGGAATGCTGGAACCCGAGCAAGCATGGCCGTCGATGAATTTGACGCCGTCGGCGACGATGCGGTTGGCGACCGACACTGCCTGCTTGGGATCGCACTGGTCGTCTTCGATACTCAGCTTGATCTGGCGGCCCTCGACACCACCCGTTGCGTTGATCGCGTCAGCAGCGGCCTGCGCGCCCTGCTTGAACTGATCGCCGATGGTGGCGAGTTGTCCGGTCATCGGGCCGACCACCGCAAAAGTGATGTCGTCGGCGAATGCGACCGGCGTGCTCATCATCAGGCCGAAAATGGCCGCGTTCAAAATACCCAATTTTTTCATTGCAGTAGAACTCCTCCACTCACGCGCGGCCGTGCCGGCCGCGCTTCTTCCCGAGAGGCGGGACAATTTCACCGTTCCTTGGGCCTGTCTAGGCGCATTGGCGGTACTCGATTGGGCCTGCAACGCGTCGCGGCAAACAGGGCAAAAGCCGCGCCGGCCTTGTTCCGGCCGGTCGCGGCTTTCTTGCCTGTCGAGCTGTTCCCGAGCGTCCCCGCGCCTAAAAACCCGCTCGCCCTCCACGTGTCGTGCGCGACTGGACCTTGCGGCCTGCCGCGTTCTCTTTCTTCAGAGCATGATCCCTGGGCAAACAGTTTCCGTTTGTCGGAGAGAACCGGATTCCACTTTGGGCATTTCACCGTCTCACGGAAACGGCGAACCGCTTTAACTCTTTGTTTTGACGCGATTCCGGACGGAAACCCGCTTCACACTTTTCCTGGAGGTCATCGACCGTCTTGCGCGGCCTTCTGTTGTGCCGGGTCTGGCCGTCTGTGCGGTCTTGATCCCGGAGCTTCCCTGTCTTCGATAGGTCTGTAGGCAGATCTCAGTGGATGGTCATCCATTCGCGGGCTTCGCGAAGCGCCTTGGCGATCTCGACCTTCGACATTGCCGCCGACAGTTCGGAGCGCAGTTCCGCGGCACGGACCGAGCCCTTGATCGCGGCAATGTTGAACCATTTGTGGGCGGCAACGACATCGGTCTCGCAATCGCGGCCGGTCGCATACATCATGCCCAGTTCGAAAAGAATGTCGGCCTGGGCAGTTGCCCCCATGGCGCCGAAACCTGCTTCAAGCATTTCAAAACGTGCCATTTCAATCCCCTGTTTTCCGGCCCCTGTCAGGCTCCTGAGAGCTGCCTTCTTTCGTGCTTGCGGCTGCTCTTCCGATGCTTTCGAGAATGCCGTGCAGGCTTGAATCCGTCGTTAAATGGCGTGCTTAATTTGAGGAAAACAAAGCTAAAACAAGAGGTAAACGCGGAAATTCGTTAAGGATACAAAGCCAGCAATTCAGCGAGCTTGCGTCAAATTTGACAAAAATCCTCCGCTGCCAAGTCAAGACTTTGCTAACCACGGGAGACAAAGGCGCTGCGCCGGTCATTTCATTTTCTCGCCGATGGGACGCATTCGGACGCCTTCAAGAATCCGAAAGTCTTCCGCAGCGGCACCGCTTTTGTTTTGCCAGGAGCTGGATTAGCTTACGTTAGCGTAAGCGGCAGACCGGCGAGGGGCGGAGCATCCGGTCGGACATCCAAAGGGAGGAAGACATGTTTCGAAAAGTGAGCCTGGCTCTTGCGGCCACATTGATCGTGGCGGGTGCGGCATCGGCCGATCCGATCGAGGGTGATTGGAAGACGCAGGCCGGCGACACCGCGGCCATCGTTGGCGGCGGCTCGTTTTCCATCACGCTCAAGTCCGGCAAGTATGCCGGAAAAACCATCGGCTCGCTCAAGGCGGCTGGCGACAACAAATATGCCGGCAACATCACCGATCCGGCAAACGACAGAACCTATTCGGGCAAGGCGACCCTTTCCGGCAGCTCGCTCAAGATGAGCGGCTGCGTGCTCGGCGGACTGATCTGCAAAAGCCAGACTTGGCACAAGCTCTGATCGACCTATATACAGACATATATATCCTTGTGACATGAAGACGGGGCTCTGACGGGCTCCGTTTTCGTTTGTCGCGGCGCAACGCCCTAACCTCGGCATCCTGCCGAAACAGGCGCCGTCGACGCTAAATCCCGCCCATCAGTTTGAACCGCAGATGAACGACGGCATCAGAGCCGGTTCAGTTGCATCAGGGCATTCTCCGGCGTGTTGAAGGAGACCCGACCAATGCTTGCTCGCCGCTTCACCATCGTCTGCCTGCTGATGAGCCTGTTTGGAATGTTCTTCGCCATCCTCGTCGCTGAAGCGGGTCGTCCGGCCCGCGCCTGGGACGAAGCCAGTTCCAGAACCTGCCGCCTCGCCTGCCCCACCCACCTTCGCAACTAAACAAAAGAGCCAGACCTCAAAAAGAAAAGCTGAAACACCATGAACCGCATCGCCGCCACCGCACTAAAGATCCTTCGGCTCCTGCCGCGGGCGGCGCTTATCCTGGCGGTTCTGGCCGCTCCGGTTCTGGCAGTGCCGATGATGCGCGCCGATGCCGGCTCGACGATCGAAGCGCCGGCTTTGAAGAAGTCCGGGATCGGCTTTGTGCTCCTGGTCAGCCTGCAGCGCGGATAAGCACGTTTCGTGCATGTCGCCCAAAATCGCTGCGCTCTTTGGGGCGACATGCAGCGGAAAGAAAAACGACCCTTAAGCCGCCTTCGGTCGCGACACCCCTCCCAAGTGCCGATCCAAATCTCTATATTGAGTCATGGAAAAGCGAATCTACCCTCAGGCCATCGAATCTGTCGTCATGCCGGAGCCTTTTGGCCGGCAAAGCTTTGATCGCGCCGAAAAGGCCGTCGCGGCACTTCGGCTGCTTTACGACCGCAACACCAAGTTCCTGCGCGACTCCTTTGCTGAACTGGCGGCGGCGGGCGGCGACAATGGCAAGCGCTACCGGGCCTTCTACCCGGAGATCGGCGTCACCACCACCTCGTTCACCCAGATCGACTCGCGTCAGGCGTATGGCCATATGCCGACGCCTGGGCATTTTTCGACCACCATTACCCAGCCCGCCCTGTTCGAAAGCTACCTTGTCGAGCAGTTACGTCTGATCATGCGCAATCATGGCGTTGCGGTCTCGGTGTCGGAATCGACCACGCCGATCCCGCTGCATTTCGCCTTTCTCGAAGGCACCCATGTCGACGGCGCGGCGGCCGAACGCATCAAGCGGCCGATCCGCGACCTGTTCGACGTGCCGGATCTCGACGGTACCGACGACCAGATCGCCAACGGGACTTTCGAAGTGGCCTTAGGCGAACCGAGGCCGTTGGCGCCCTTCACGGCGCAGCGCATCGACTATTCGCTGCATCGCCTGTCGCACTATACGGCGACCACGCCACAGCATTTCCAGAATTTCGTGCTGTTCACCAACTACCAATTCTACATCGACGAATTCGTTGCCCGCGCTCGCGACCTGATGGCCGATGGCGGCGGCGGATATACCGAATTCGTCGAGCCGGGCAATGTCATCACCTTGGCCGGACAAAGCGCGCCCGGTCTCGGGGTCGCGCCGCCTCGCCTGCCGCAGATGCCGGCCTATCACCTGAAGAAGCCGAACCATGGAGGCATCACCATGGTCAATATCGGCGTCGGGCCTTCCAACGCCAAAACGATTACCGACCACATCGCCGTGCTGAGGCCGCATGCCTGGGTGATGCTCGGACACTGCGCCGGGCTGCGCAATACCCAGGCTTTGGGCGACTATGTGTTGGCGCACGCCTACGTGCGCGAGGACCACGTCCTCGACGACGATCTTCCGGTCTGGGTCCCGATCCCACCGCTGGCCGAGATCCAGGTGGCGCTGCAGGAAGCCGTCGCCGAAGTCACCGGCCTGTCCGGCTACGACTTGAAGCGCATCATGCGCACAGGCACCGTCGCCACCATCGACAACCGCAACTGGGAACTGCGCGACCAGCGCGGCCCGGTGCAGCGCCTGTCGCAGTCGCGGGCGATCGCGCTCGACATGGAATCTGCGACCATCGCCGCCAACGGCTTCCGCTTCCGCGTTCCCTACGGAACGCTGCTGTGCGTTTCGGACAAGCCACTGCATGGCGAGTTGAAGCTGCCCGGCATGGCGACCGAATTCTACAAGCGCCAGGTGGCGCAGCATCTGACCATCGGCATCAGGGCGATGGAGAAGCTTGCGGAAATGCCGATGGATCGGCTGCATTCGCGCAAACTGAGAAGTTTTTCGGAGACCGCGTTCCAATAGGACGATCTGTGCGCTGCCCGAGCATCTCGTCATCTTGATTGGGCCGCATTTCTGCCGATAACCAAGCCGGTATTTTCCGACAATCCGCGCGGACCTGACCCGATGAGACGCAGTCGACACATGGCGGCATCACTGGCATTTATCGCGCTGATGATGTTCTTGGTTGCGCTGGTCGCCGGGTTCTTGGGTACCTTGCATCCGGCCTTCGATTCCTTCTCGCATTTCCGCGTCCACCTTGCCGTATTGATGGCGCTTTGCGCACTGCCGCTGCTGGCCACGACATTTCGCCTGCAAGCGGCCGTGGCACTGCTTTTTGCCGTGGCGGCCGTCGCCACGACCTTGAACACATTGCCCAGTCTATGGCCGGTTCAGGCTGCCTATGAAGCCAAGGTCGAAGATCGTGCGGTCTACAAATTGCTGCAGATGAACCTGCGCTACAACAATCCGACGCCGAAGAAGGTTCTGTCGCTGATCGGCCGGACCAATCCCGACGTGATCACCCTCGACGAGGTGTCGGCGATGTGGACGACCGAGCTTGGCTATATCAGCAGTGCATATCCATACCGGATCCTCTGCCCTTATCCCAACGGCATATTCGGCGTCGCGCTGATCTCGCGGCGGCCCTTTGCCGCCGGCACCGAGGCGCGTTGCGAACGGCGCGGCGCCATGGCGACAGCGACCGTCGACTTCGGCGGCATTGACGTCGATGTCGCCGCTATCCATCTCAGTTGGCCGTGGCCACGCGAGCAGTATTGGCAGATCGGCGAACTTGCGGAATCGCTCTCCGCGCTCGGCGAGACGGCCATCATGGCGGGCGACTGCAACGCCGTGCCGTGGAGTGCTGCCGTCCGGCGCGTCGCCTCGCTCGGCGGCCTGACCGTCATGCCGTCCGCCGGACCGACCTGGATCCAAATCAGGCTGCCGGACTTCGTGCGGCGCTTCGCCGGCCTGCCGATCGACCAGGTTTTCAGCAAGGGCGGGCTGACCATCCATTCCGCAACACGGCTGGAGGACACTGGCTCGGATCACCTGCCGGTAATGGTGGAGTTCTCGCTCAGGGGGGCACAACAGAAGCCGGTCGATGATCATGAAACCGCGACCGCAGCGATAGTCCAGACCGGCAGGACGCCAGGTTAAGAGATCAAGGCTTGATCAAAGCGGTGATCAGATGCTCGACATGGCCACCGTCGCGATGCTCGCGGGCGTCGAAGGCGATCTGCTTTACCTCATACGCGGCATAGGTAGCCTTGATGCGCCGCTGCGCCTCGCGACGTGTCTTGGAGCAGGACGGGTCGTCGGCAATCCTGAGGCCGGAGATGGATGTTTCGATGGCCCGCATCATTTCCCTGGCGATGCGACCATGGGTTTCTTCGTGAGCGCGGACGCCGGCGAAGAACCGCGACCAGTGCTTCTGGAGCGCCGGCGCGGTGGCCGAGGCGAGATGCGGAAACGTGTAAAACAGATTGAGCGTGCCGTCGGCCCGCCGCAGGCGGCACAAGCCATTGTCCTGGCCGGCGTCAAGGTTCCAATCCACGGTGTAGCCCGTCTGGGCGATGGCATGCGTCATGAAGCCGTGCTTCGGCCCCTTGCGGTCCATCGCCTTCATCAGCGCCAGGCCAGTGTTCCCGGTGATGTCATAGGTCCGCGTCTTGATCAGCACCCTGGTGCCAGCCGAGGCCATCGAAGCCGAACCGCACACAGCGCCGATCACCACAAGGCATACTAAAACCGCCAAGCGCATTGGCCATCTCCCTGTCGTCAGGGGATGGAACCACAAGCGCGCGGCAGTTTCAACAGTTCTAATATTTCACATGCCCGGCAACCCCGGCCATGACCGGCATTTTGCGTGCGGCCGGCGAGACGGTCCAGCCAGCGCGTAGCTTACATACCTTGGTAGACCGGACCTTCGCCGCCTTGGGGCGGCACCCAGTTGATGTTCTGGTTCGGGTCCTTGATGTCGCATGTTTTGCAGTGGACGCAGTTCTGCGCGTTGATGACGAAGCGCACGTCTTTTGCCGCGGGATCGGCGGCGGCATTGCCGTCCTTGTCGACCCATTCGTAGACGCTGGCTGGACAATAGCGTGTCGAGGGTCCGGCAAAGACATCATGCTCGGAGCGCTTCTGCAGGTCCATGTCGCCGACAAGCAGATGGACCGGCTCGTTTTCCTCGTGATTGGTGTTTGACAGGAACACCGAGGACAGGCGGTCGAAGGTCAGCACGCCATCCGGCTTCGGATAGGCGATCTTCTCGTGCTTGGCGGCCGGCTCGAGCGTGGCATAGTCGGCCTTGCCATGCTTCAGCGTGCCGAAGGGCGAGAAGCCGAACAGCGTGTTCAGCCACATGTCGAGGCCGCCAAGGCTGACGCCAATGATGGTGCCGAAGCGCGACCAGAGCGGCTTGACGTTGCGCACCTTCTTCAGGTCCTTGCCGATGTCGGTGTCCCGCCATGCAGCCTCGTAGGAGGAAAGCTCGTCATTGGCACGGCCGGCGCCGATCGCCTCGGCGACATGCTCGGCCGCCAGCATTCCTGAAAGGACCGCGTTGTGGGAGCCCTTGATGCGCGGCACATTGACGAAGCCTGCCGCGCAGCCCATCAGCGCGCCACCGGGGAAGGAAAGTTTCGGCACTGACTGCCAGCCACCCTCGGTGATGGCGCGCGCGCCGTAACCCACGCGCTTGGCGCCCTCGAAGGTGCCCCTGATTGCCGGATGGGTCTTGAAGCGCTGGAATTCCTCGAACGGCGACAGCCAGGGGTTCTTGTAGTTGAGATGGAGGACGAAGCCGACCGCCACCTGGTTGTCCTCCAGATGGTAGAGAAAAGAGCCGCCACCTGTCTTCATGTCGAGCGGCCAGCCGAACGAATGCTGGACCAGGCCCGGCCTGTGGTTCTCTGGCTTGACCTGCCAGAGTTCCTTGAGGCCGATGCCGTATTTGCCGGGCTCGCGGCCATCGGAAAGCTTGTATTTGGCGATCAGCTGCTTGGCGAGCGAGCCGCGCGCGCCTTCGCCGATCAGCACATATTTGCCCATCAGCGCCATGCCCGGCGCGAAACCCGGACCATGCGTGCCATCCTTCTCGACGCCCATGTCGCCGGTCACCACGCCGGTAACGGCGCCGGCGTCATTGTAGAGCAGGCCCGCCGCGGCGAAGCCGGGATAGATCTCGACGCCGAGCGCCTCGGCCTTACCAGCCAGCCATCGGCAGACATTGCCAAGCGAGACGATGAAGTTGCCATGATTGTTCATCAGCGGCGGCATCAGGATGTTGGGCAGACGGAACGAGCCTGCCGGGCCCAGGACGAGGAAATGGTCCTCTGTGACCGGCGTCTTGAAGGGATGCCCATCCTCGTCGCGCCAGCCCGGCAAGAGCCGGTCGATGCCGATCGGATCGACGACGGCGCCGGAGAGGATATGGGCGCCGACCTCGCCGCCCTTTTCCAGGACGACGACCGAGAGTTCGGGATTGACCTGCTTGAGGCGGATGGCGGCGGCAAGGCCGGCCGGGCCGGCGCCGACGATGACCACGTCGAATTCCATGCTTTCGCGTTCGATGTCGCTCATCAACCCCTCCGCACTGGCTTATCCCATTCGGGCATCTTGCTGGCTCCTGCGCTGCATAGCGCATCAATCGGCGACAGGAAACCGGCGCAAACGTGACAATGCCGTTTTGGCCAAAAAGTCGCGCATTGCGGTGCTGGGCGGCTGTTTTGCCCCGCCGAGGCGCAGCGCGCCCACGTTTTTAATTGTTCGACGCCTTGCTTATCGGCCATACTTCAAACCATGCGCTTTCCTGAGCCAGCCGGCTTTTCATCGATGCGCTTTCTTTTCACGCCCGGCCGTGTCTGCGGGGCGCTCCTTTTGGCCCCTCTGGTGCTGGCCCCGGGCCATGCCGCAGCGGACGAAGTGAAAGTATGGGCGGCAGGTGCCTACTCCTTCTCCGACGAGCTTGGCGGCTTCCACATCACCGGCGCTTCAGGCGTTGGAACGAGAGACGATCCGCTAGTCATCACCGAAGAGCTGAATTCGTCAACGCCGGTGACCCTGACCATCCGCACGACAAAGCCGATCCAGGCTTTCGGCCCGGCCGGCGCATTCGCCAATGGCATCATGTATATGCGCATCGACGTGCTCAACAACAGCGGCCAGGCCTGGATCGAATTCCAGTTCGAGCTGCAGGAGGTGCTGAATCAGCCGAGCGTGTTCGGCGACGGACTTTCGTTCGACCAGCGCAACAAGACGCCCGATAACATCTGGTCGAGCAATTTCGCCGATTTCGACCGCGATTTCGAACCCTATGACCGACTGCTGTTCCGGAATGGCAAG
Organism: Mesorhizobium sp. M0047; assembly: GCF_040323315.1. Classification (NCBI taxonomy): domain Bacteria; kingdom Pseudomonadati; phylum Pseudomonadota; class Alphaproteobacteria; order Hyphomicrobiales; family Phyllobacteriaceae; genus Mesorhizobium; species Mesorhizobium sp. M0047. The sequence goes on from NZ_JAMYUW010000001.1 coordinate 325,606, forward strand.
GTCGACCCGCTGAAGACGGCCAGATTCGAATTCCTGATGACCGACTATACGCCGCGCTGGACCTTCTATCTGGTGCAGGATCCACGCATACCGACCGGGTAGAACAAGCAGCCAGCCTTGCAAATTGCCGTCATGGGGGCGAATGTGCCGGCATGACTGCCGCTTCCCCACATAACAGACCAGACATTGCCGACCTACTGGCCTTTTATGCCAGCGTGGGCGTCGACGAGCCGCTTGAAGACCAGCCGGTGAACCGGTTCGCCGAGATCGTGCCAAAGCCGATGGAGCGTGCGCCGACGGCGACGCCCTCGGGCAATACCGCCGCGCAGCAGCGTTCAACGACCGTGTCTCGCCCCGAAGCCATCGACAGAGCAAATGCACCACCCGTTGCACGCGCACCGTCGGCGACGGTTCCCGACGAAGCGCAGGCGGCGCTGGCCCGCCAGTTGGCAACGACGGCAACGACCCTGGACGAGCTTCGCCAGCACATGGCGGCGTTCGACGGCTGCAATCTCAAAGCCACGGCCAAGAACCTTGTATTCGCCGACGGCAATCCGGAAGCCGCCGTGATGCTGGTCGGCGAGGCGCCGGGGCGCGACGAGGACATCGAGGGACTGCCCTTCGTCGGCCGCTCGGGTCGGCTGCTCGACCGCATGCTGGCGGCGATTGGGCTCGACCGGACCTCGGTCTACATCGCCAACGTTATTCCGTGGCGGCCGCCGGGCAATCGCACGCCGACGCCGCACGAAACCGAGATCTGCCGGCCATTCATCGAGCGGCAGATCGAACTGGTCAATCCGAAAGTGCTGATCAACCTCGGCGGTCCGTCGGCCAAGACCTTGCTCAACACCAGCGAAGGCATCCTGCGCCTGCGCGGCAACTGGCGCGTCCACACGACGGCATCCGGCGTCGCCATTCCCGCCATGCCAACGCTGCATCCCGCGTATCTGCTGCGAACGCCGTCGCACAAGAAGCTGGCGTGGCGGGATTTGCTTGAGGTGAAGGCGAAACTGCGGGCGATTGGCTAGACGCTTGGCGGCCCTCCCTTGTGGGAGAAGGACAGGACCATAACCTCGCAGGTAATTGAAATGCGCTGTCCGCCGCTCTAACCATGCCTCCATGACATCAGCCCAAAATTCCGCCGGCAGCCTCATTCGCGAATGGCGGACGCGCCGACGAATGTCACAGCTCGAACTCGCCATAGAGGCCGAGATCTCACAGCGGCATTTGAGCTTCGTCGAAAGCGGCCGCGCCGCGCCCTCGCGCGATATGGTGCTGCATCTGGCCGAACAGCTTTCGATCCCGCTCCGGCAGCGCAACCAGTTGCTGCTCGCCGCCGGCTTTGCGCCGAGCTTCGGCGAGCGCTCGCTGACCGACAAGACGTTGGCGCCGGCGATGGCGGCGGTCGAGATCGTGCTGAAGGGGCATGAGCCATTCCCGGCACTCGCTGTCGACCGCTACTGGAACCTGGTTTCGGCCAACGCCGCTATCGCTCCGTTCCTAGCCGATGTCAGCGAGCCGTCGCTGCTCAAGCCGCCGGTCAACGTGCTTCGCCTCAGCCTGCATCCCGGCGGCATCGGACCGCGCATCGTCAATCTCCAGGAATGGCGGACGCATCTGCTCGAGCGTCTCAAACACCAGATTGACGCCAGCGGCGACCCGGTGCTGGTCGATCTGGAGCGCGAGTTGCGCAGCTACCCGTCCGGTTTGAAATGCAGCCGGCCGGCGCCGGTCGAGCCGAATGCCATCGTGCACCCGCTCAGGCTGGCGCATGGCGATCAGGTGCTGTCGTTCATCAGCACCATCACGGTGTTCGGCACACCACTCGACGTGACACTGTCGGAACTGGCGATCGAATCGTTTTTCCCGGCCGATGAGCAGACGAGGACGGTTCTGGTACGCTTGGCGAAGGAGCGGGCAGAACGGTCGTAATCAGCCTTCTGGCAAAGACGCCTTGCGGGTGCGAGTGCGCTCCAGGCCAAGCTGGCGCTCGCGCCAGATGATGAATATCCCGGCGGCAACAACGATTAGGCCGCCGACAAGCATGTGAACTGTGGCAACGTCGCCGAAGACGAGATAGCCTACGACCAGGCCAAGGATCATCGAGCTATATTCGAACGGCGCCACCACCGAGGCCTCGGCATGGCGGTAGGCTGCCGTCATCAGGATCTGGCCGAGGCCGCCGCAGAAGCCGGCCGCAACCAGAAGAGCCGCCTGGAGCGGCGTCAGCATCCGCCAACCGAACGGCAGCGACAAGAGCGACATGACGCTCGCCGTCACCGAAAACCACAACACGATGGTCGCGGTGCATTCGCTTTGCACGAGATTGCGCACCAACAGCATGGCGACCGCCGAGATCGCCGCGGCGACAAGGGCGGCAATGACGCCAAGCACCTCCTGGTCGTCGAGCGCCTGGTCGGAGCTGAGCAGCGTCAATTCCGGCCAGGAGATGATCAGCACACCGACCAGACCGACCGCAACCGCGCTCCAGCGATAGACGCGGATGGCTTCACCGAGGAAGATCGAGCTGAACACCACCACCAGCAGCGGCTGCGCGTAGTTCAGCGTGATCGCCTCCGGCAGCGGCAGCCGGGTCAGCGCGAAGAAGCCGAGCCCCATGGCGCCGACGCCGACAAGGCCGCGGGCGATGTGGTTGAGCGGACGCTTGGTGGTGAAGGCAGTGCCGAGTTTTCCCTTGAAAGCCAGAAACGCGATGATCGGGAAGATCGCGAAGAAAGAACGGAAGAAGACGATCTGGCCGGCTGGAACGGTGCCTGCGGCCTTGATGCAGGTCTGCATACCGACGAAGACGGCCACCGACACGATCTTGAGCATGATGCCGGTGAGCGTGTTGTGCCCGCCAGCATGGTCGCTGACTGTGGGGCTGCCGTGGGCGGCTTTCACGCTCCCACAGCTTCGCGGATGGTTGCCCAGATGCGCGCCGGCGTTGCCGGCATGTCGATGTGCCTGACGCCATACGCGCGCCAGAGCGCATCGGTGACCGCGTTGAGTGCGGCGGGAGTCGAGCCGATGGTGCCGGCCTCGCCTGCCCCCTTGATGCCGAGCGCATTTGTGGTCGAAGGCACGTTGCGGGTCTCGAAATGGAAGAACGGGAAATTGTCGGCGCGCGGCATGGCGTAGTCCATGAAACTCGCCGTCAAAAGCTGTCCGTCCTCGCTGTAGATCGTGTCTTCGATCAGTGCCTGGCCGATGCCTTGCACGACACCGCCATGCACCTGGCCGGCGAGCAGGATCGGATTCACGGTGACGCCGAAATCGTCGACAATGGTGTAGCGGACGATCTCGGTGGCGCCGGTATCCGGGTCGATCTCGACCTCGCAGATATGGGTACCGTTCGGGTAGGTGCATTCGTCCTGCACGAATTCGCCAAAGCCTTTGAGGTCATCAGGCGTCTTGGCGGCCTTGGCGATGGTGGAAAAATCGAGCGAGCGATCGGTGCCGACGATGCGGGCAGTGCCATCAGACAGCTCGATGTCGCCGGCCGAGGCTTCCAGCTCATCGGCAGCGATGCGCTTGATCTTGTTGGCCAGATCTTCGCCGGCCCGCGATGCCGACACGCCGCCGAGCGGAACGGAGCGCGAGCCGCCGGTGCCGCCGCCAGCCTTCAGCTCGTCGGTGTCACCCTGGCGGACATGGATCTTGTCGATGTCGAGGTTGAGCTTTTCCGACAGGAACTGCGCATAGGCAGTGGCGTGCCCCTGCCCGTTGGTCTGGGTGCCGATTTTCAGCGTCACCGTGCCGTCGCCGTTGAGTTCGACAAAGGCCGGTTCCGATCCGGGGAAAGCGCAAGCCTCGATATAGGTCGCCATGCCGAGGCCGCGGATCTTGCCGCCGGCTTTCGACTGCGCCAGCCGCGCCGGGAACGTTTTCCATTCAGACCGTTCGATGGCACGCTCCATATGGCCTTCGAATTCACCGGTGTCGTAGAGGCGGCCGGTTTGGGTGCGGTAGGGAAACTGTTCCGGCCGAATGAAATTGCGGCGGCGGATCTCCTCGACGGGCAGGTCGAGATCATGGGCGCAGGCATCGACCAGCTTTTCCAGCAGGAACGCTGCCTCCGGTCTGCCGGCACCGCGATAGGCGTCGACCGGGCAGGTGTTGGTGTAGAGGCCGGTGACCGAGACGTCGAGCGCCTGGATATCATAGACGCCGGTCGACATGGTGACGCCGATATAGGGAATGAACGGGCCGTATTGCGAGATATAGGCGCCGATGTTGGCGAGCAGGTCCACCTTCATGCCGAGGAATCGGCCATCCTTGTCCAGCGCCATCTCGGCCGTCACGACATTGTCGCGCCCTTGCGCATCGGTCAGGAAGTGTTCGGTGCGGTCGCCGGCCCATTTGACCGGGCGGCCAAGCCGCTTTGCCGCCTCCAGCACCAGCGGATATTCGCGGTAGACGAAGGTCTTCGGCCCGAAGCCGCCGCCGACATCCGGCGTGATGACGCGCAGCTGATTCTTCTTGATCTTGAACAGGCCGGCCAGAATGTACTGCATGGAGTGCACGCCCTGCGACCCCGTGGTCAGCACGAAGCGGTTCTCCTCCACGTTCCACTCGCCGATTGCCGAGCGCGGCTCCATGTAGTTGCAGACCAGCCGGTTGTTGACGAATTCGATGCGCGTGACATGGGCGGCCTTGGCGAAAGCCGCGTCGGTCTTTTTCTTGTCACCCATGTGGTAGCTGAAGGCGCGGTTGGAACCGAGTTCCGGCCAGACCAGCGGCGCGCCTTCGGCAAGCGCCGCTGCCGTCCCGGAAGCCGCGTCTTCGCTGTCATAGTCGACATCGATCAGCTCCGCGGCGTCCTGCGCCAAGGCGCGACTCTCGGCGACAACAAAGGCAACGGCATCACCGACATAGTGGACCCGGTCGCGGCACAGGATCGGGATGTCGCGCGTCGGCGCCCTGGTGCCGTCCGGCTGTTCCTGCATGACGCCGGACCTGAGATCTCCCAGATGAGCAAGATCCTTGCCGGTCAGCACCAGATGCACACCAGGCGCCGTCTTCGCGGCCTCGGTTGAACCGATGGTGAAGCTGGCCTTGGCGACCGGTGAGCGCAGGACATAGCCATGCAGGACCCCAGCCGGCTGGATATCGTCGGTATAGCGGCCCTGCCCCTGGATGAAGGCGGCATCCTCGCGCCGCAGCACGGATGCGCCCATGCCGAATTTCGGTGTGACGACGGTCATGAGTTGCCTCGTGATGATGACGGGAGAAGAACGCCTGAAATAGGCATTGCCTTAGTTTTGTCGAGGGGCCGTTTCGTGTAAAGAGCGCGGACTTCAAATTTCTTGGCCAGCGGACACAATCCGCCGCCAACGCAATCGACAGGAAAGCCACGGAATGCGCACGGACACCGGCCAGGTCTTCAAGCTCGAAGACTATCGCCCCAACGACTACCTCATTCCGCAAACCAACCTCACCTTCCGCCTTTCGCCAGACGCAACGCGCGTCACCGCCTTGCTTACTGTCGAGCGACGTGACGGCGTCTCCATGTCGGCACCATTGGTGCTCGACGGTGACGGCCTGACGCTCAAGCGCATCGAGATCGACGGCAAGAAAGTAAAACCGTCGGACCTTCTGGCGAGCCCGGACCAGCTGACCATCCTCAAGCCGCCCGCCGCGCGTCGCTTCCAGTTGTTGATTGAGACCGAGCTGGCGCCGGCGGGCAATGAAGCCCTGATGGGCCTCTACCGCTCGAGCAATGTCTACTGCACGCAGTGCGAGGCCGAAGGCTTTCGCCGCATCACCTATTTCCTCGATCGCCCCGACATCCTGTCCGTCTACACCGTGCGGATCGAAGCGCTGCGTGACGAGGCGCCACTGCTTCTGTCCAACGGCAACCCGCTCGACAGAGGCGATCTCGGCGGCGGCTGGCACTATGCCAGATGGCACGATCCTTTCCCCAAGCCGTCCTACCTGTTCGCGCTGGTGGCCGGCAATCTCGGCCAGCTGGCCGACAGTTTCGTCACCCTGTCCGGCCGCACGGTCGAGCTCGGCATCTATGTCGAGCCCGGCAAGGAGAAGCTGGCCGGCTACGCGATGGACGCCCTGAAGCGGTCGATGAAATGGGACGAGGAGGCGTTCGGCCGGGAATACGATCTCGACGTCTTCAACATCGTCGCCGTGTCCGACTTCAACATGGGCGCGATGGAGAACAAGGGCCTAAACGTCTTCAACGACAAATATGTGCTAGCCGATCGCGAGACCGCGACGGACGCTGATTTCGCCAATATCGAGGCGATCATCGCGCATGAGTATTTCCACAATTGGACAGGCAACAGAATCACTTGCCGCGACTGGTTCCAGCTTTGCCTGAAGGAAGGGCTGACGGTCTTCCGCGACCACGAATTCTCCGCCGACCAGCGCTCGCGGGCGGTCAAGCGCATCGCCGAGGTGCGCACCTTGCGCGCCCACCAGTTTCCCGAGGATCAGGGCCCGCTGGCGCATCCGGTGCGGCCGCGCCGCTACCGCGAGATCAACAATTTCTACACGGCGACGGTCTACGAGAAAGGCTCCGAAGTTGTGCGAATGATCCGTACGATTCTCGGGGCCGAGGTCTTTCGCGCCGGCATGGACCTCTATTTCGAGCGGCACGACGGCGACGCGGCGACGATCGAGGATTTCATCAAAGTGTTCGAAGATGCATCCGGCCGCGACCTGTCGCAGTTCGCGCTCTGGTATCATCAGGCAGGAACGCCCAACCTGACGATCAGTTCGACGCACAATCCGGCCGCGCAAGAATTCACGCTCGAAATCGAGCAGTCGGTGCCGCCGACGCCTTCCGAAAGCCGCAAGCGGCTGATGCACATCCCGCTCGCCTTCGGCCTGATCGGCGCCGGCGGCAAGGCCGTGGAGTATAGCGGCGTCGAGGGCGCCAGCATCGAGGACGGCGTCATCCATGTCCGCAAGCGTCGCCACATGGTGCGGTTCTCAGGCGTCGCCGAACGCCCGGCCGTGTCGCTCAACCGAGGCTTTTCGGCGCCGGTGACGCTGTCGGTCGAGCAGAAAGCCGATGACCAGTTCTTCCTCGCCCGTCACGACAATGACGCCTTCTCGCGCTGGCAGGCCTTCAACACATTGCTGACAGATGCGCTGATATCAGCCTTCCGCGAGATCCTCGGCGGCAAGCAGCCCGACTTCGCGGCGCGGCTGACCGAACTCGCCGGCAGCATCGCCGGCGACGAAACGCTCGAACCGGCCTATCGGGCGCTGGCGCTGGCACTGCCGGGCGAAGCCGACATTGCCCGCGACATCGGCAGAAATATCGACCCCGACGCCATCTATGCGGCCCGCGAGGCGCTGGCGCTGGCGATCGGCACCGCAAACCGCGGCGCTTTTTCGAGCCTGTACCTCAGCCTTGCCGACAAGGCAGCGTTCAGCCCTGACGCGGCGAGCGCCGGGCGACGCGCCTTGCGCAACACCCTGCTGGATTATCTGTCGCTGCAGCCGGGCGGAGCGGCCCTCGCCGCCGGGCATTTCCAGTCTGCGACTAACATGACCGACCGCGCGGCCGCACTCGCCGTGCTCGCGCATCGTCACCACGGTTCGCCCGAGGCGATCGAGGCGCTCGCGGCTTTCGAGACGATCTATGGCTCCGACCCGCTGGTCATGGACAAATGGTTCCAGATCCAGGCCAGCGTCCCGGGACCGCAAACGGTCGACACAGTGATGGCCCTGACCAACCACCCGGCCTTCTCGATGGGCAACCCGAACCGCGTACGCTCGTTGATCGGCACCTTCTCCAGCGCCAACCAGACCGGCTTCCACCGGGCCGACGGCGAAGGCTACCGGTTCTTTTCGCAAACGGTACTCGAGGTCGAAAAGCGCAACCCGCAAGTGGCGGCAAGACTGGCGACGGCGCTCAGATCGTGGCGTTCGCTCGAACCTCTGCGGCAGGCCAAGGCCAGGGAAGCGCTGCTTTCGATCGCCAACGCCGAAAACCTGTCGGCGGATCTGAGGGATATCGTCGAGCGCACGCTGGCTTAGACTTGGCTTGCGCCCGAGGGAGGATCGGCCGTTTCGGCATTATTTTAGTCGATTTTTAATCTTTTTTCGCCGGGCCACTGGACAAGGCGAATCACCTTTGATTCTTTACTGACGATTCGGATGTGCGGCGTTTGCCGGATCAAAGCAGCATAGGCAAATTCGGGGAGTGCCATTTATGGCGAAGGCGGACGCGTGGGGCGCGCCCGAAGGGACGGCTTTTGCGCATCGCGAGACGCGCAGCGACGGTCTTGCCGGGAATACGCGGCTCATCGCCGAACCGGCGTACCGACGACTTCTGGCCGCCGAACCGCTGCTGCGCCGATCGATACCCGTCCTCATCATCACCTTCCTGATCGTCATCGCGGCGCTGCGCGTGCTGTCGCTGCTGAACGAGCGCGACGATGTCGAGCGCAATGCCAAGGCGATCCTGGCGCTGGCGGCGGGCCAACTGGCCAGTTCGCTCGCCACCACTTCGGACACGGTGCCTGGCGCCATCCAGGATCTGCTGGAGACCACAAGCCGTCAGGGCGCGATGGACCGCAGCCATGTGCTCGTCATCACCGACAGTGCTTTCAAGATCATCGCGGTGACGCCGCGCTCGATACCATGGCAAGGCCATTCGCTCGACGGCCTCGTCGAGGGCGGTCAACCCTTGTTCATGTTCGGCGATCGCGCCGGCGTCATGGAAGTCAACATTGACGGACGGGACTGGTATGCGGCGGTCAGCCTGGCAAATGGCCAGAAGGGTGCTGCGGCGGCCCTGGTGCCGCAGGACGCGGTTTTCGAAGCCTGGCGCAAGACTGTTTCGCTGAACGTCACCCTGTTCGTGCTGACGGCCGGCGTGCTGATCGTCATCCTCTATGCCTATTTCGGCCAGGCGGCACGCGCACAGGCGGCTGACCGCATCTACCTCGAAGCGCATCAGCGCATCGACATGGCACTGGTTCGCGGCCGCTGCGGCCTGTGGGACTGGGATATGGTGCGCGGCAAGATGTACTGGTCGCGATCGATGTATGACATGCTCGGCTACAGGCCCTGCGACACGATGCTGTCCTTCGGAGAAGTCGATCAGATCATCCACCCCGAGGACGGCGACCTGTTCGAGCTTGCCAATAGAATTGTCGCACGAGAGATCGATCACATCGACCAGGTGTTCCGGATGCGGCATGCCGACGGCCAGTGGGTCTGGATGCGCGCACGGGCACAAGTCATCGATCCGGAAGCGCCGGAGATCCAGCTGATCGGGATCGCCGTCGACGTCACCGAACAGCGTCATCTGGCGCTGCGTTCCGAAGCCGCCGACCTTCGCCTCAGAACAGCGATCGAGAACATCAACGAATCCTTCGTGCTGTGGGATTCGGCGCAGCGCCTGATCATGTGCAATTCCAAATACCAGCAGGACAACGGGCTCTCGGACCGCGACGTGATGCCGGGCGTCGCACGAGCGGCTCTTGAAGAACGCATGCAGGCCTTTGCTTCCGAGCGGCGGCTTGCCAACACCAGCGGATTGCAAGGCGGGGCCACTTTCGAGCGGCAGCTGGCCGATGGCCGCTGGCTGCAGGTCAACGAACTGAAGACCAGGGATGGCGGCATCGTCGCCGTCGGTTCAGATATCACCCAGATCAAGCTGCACCAGGAGAAGCTGGTCGACAGCGAGCGCCGGCTGATGGCGACGATCCATGATCTCAGCCTCGCGCGGCGGGCGGAAGAGGAGCGGTCGCGCGAACTGGTCGACCTCAACCGCAAATATATGAAGGAAACCGAACGCGCCGAGGCGGCGAACCGGGCCAAGTCCGAGTTCCTGGCCAACATGTCGCATGAGTTGCGCACGCCGCTGAACGCGATCATCGGCTTCTCGGAACTGATGGAACAGGGGCTGTTCGGCCCGCTCGGATCGGAGCGCTACGAGGAATACGCGACCGACATCAACAGCAGCGGCAAATATCTGCTGGGCGTCATCAACGACATTCTCGACATGTCCAAGATCGAGGCTGGCCAGTTCTCGCTGGACCGCGAAGAGATCGACCTCGGCCCGCTGATCAGCGAAACCGTTCGCGTCGTATCGTTGCAGGCGGCGCAAAAGGCCATAACCGTGGAAACCCGCATCGCCGACGCGCTGACGCTGATCGCCGACCGCCGTGCGATCAAGCAGATCGTCATCAACCTTTTGTCCAATGCGGTGAAATTCACCGGCCAGGGCGGCCACATATCGGTCAGGGCCCGCAACACATCCGGCGCGCTGGTGCTGACGATCGAGGACAATGGCTGCGGCATCCCCAAGGATGCGCTCGGCAAACTCGGACGGCCCTTCGAACAGGTGCAGAACCAGTTCTCCAAGAGTCACGCCGGGTCCGGCCTTGGCCTCGCCATCTCGCGCTCGCTGGCTGAACTCCAGGGCGGCGCGCTGAAGATCCGTTCGACCGAAGGTGTCGGCACGATCGTATCGGTGCGCATTCCGGTGAAGAAAGCCGCGCCGGCGATCAGGGCCGCGGCCTGAGCAGCAGGCTCCGACGGACAGCGGCGGAGCCTGCTCCAGACAGCCTCACTGCATATCGCTGTCGTCGCCGTCGTCACTCCATTGGCGGTGGCGGCCGAAGCGGCCGCCCTTCGGCAATTCGCCCTTTTCGATCTTGCCGTCATTGTTCCTGTCGAGCATCGCAAAGATTTTCTTCTCCCGACCGGCGATGTCGTCTGACGTCAGCGTGCCGTCGCCCTTGGTGTCGTAGCGGGCGATGATGCGTTTGGCCATCTGCTCGAAGCGCGCCTTCTCCAGCGCCTCGGCGAGCTGGGCGACGGTCAGCTTGCCGCCATTGTCGGCGACGAGTTTCTTCAGCCGAGCGTTCATGGCGTCGGAGAACTGGTCGAAGGTGATGGTGCCGTTCGAATCCTTCATCGCCTTGTTGAGTCGCATCATCGTGCCCTCGCGCATTTTTGCGCTGACATTGTTTTCGGCGTAGGCCGCGGAGCCGACAGCACCGGCCAAGGCTAGGAAGGCAAGGGCAAGTCTGGTTGTCTTTCTCATGGTCTTCTCCTGTTGCATCGTCACCCCCGATGCGGTCCGAGACAGCCGCTCGTCGCGATCATCCCGTACGAAGCAAAAGGTCGAAATCTTTCCTGACCTTTTGCGACGTCTCTTTGAGATGTGCTTCCAGCACACCGAAATCCGGCAGGTCAGTCACCGCCAGAAGCAGATCCGAAAGCCCGGGCGGAACATCGTCGCGCTCGAAGGCTCCGGTGAGGCACAGCCGCGTCATCTGGGTCAGCGCCAGATAGAGCGCATAGGCATCGCCAAGCTCCTGCCTGACCCCGGCATCGGCGAAACCCGGCGCCAGATGCGACAGGATCTCGGCCGTACCGGTGGCACGTGCAATTGGCACGGCCGGGGCACGCAGCCCGGCCTCGACCTGCCCGGTGATCACAGCCACCTGAGCGATGAATTCGAGATCGATGAGGCCGCCGGGGATCAGTTTGATGTCCCAGAGATCACGTGGCGGCTTTTCCTTTTCGATCATGGCGCGCATGTCCGAGGCCTCGGCCATCACTTTTGCCGCATCGCGCGGTTGGCCGAGCACCGCCGCCACTTCCGCCTCGACCTCGCTGCACAGGCTGGCGTCGCCGGCAATGGCACGCGCCCGCGAAAGCGCCATGTGCTCCCACGTCCAAGCCTCCTGGCGCTGGTACTTCTTGAAGGCATCGATATGGGTGGCCACCGGACCCTTGTTGCCCGATGGCCGCAAGCGCAGGTCGAGGTCGTAGAGAACGCCCTCCGCCGTCGGCGCGGACACCGCCGCGATCAGCCGCTGCGTCATGCGGGTGTAGTAATGCGAAGGCGCCAGCGGCTTATCGCCATCGGATTCCTCGGCATCCGGTGCGTGGTCGTAGAGCAGGATCAGGTCGACATCCGAGCCGGCGGTCAACTCTCGGCTGCCGAGTTTGCCCAGGCCGAGCAGGGAAACCACGCCCCCGGCAATCGTGCCGTGGCGCGCTGCGAATTCGGTTGTCACCGCCTGCAGCGCCGCCTCGATGGTAAGATCTGCCAGGTCGGAAAAGGCGTGGCCGGCGCGCACCGGGTCGATCGAGCCGGCCAGCAGCCGCACACCGATCAGGAATTTCTGCTCGGAGGCAAATATGCGCAGCCGGTCGAGCACGTCCTCATACGGCCGGTCGCCCTCGACGAAGGCGGAAAGCCGCGCCGACAGATAGGCGCGGTCCGGCAGCTCCGTCAGCAAGGCCGGATCCAGCAAACCGTCGAAAACATGCGGCCGGCGCGTGATGATCGCTGCCAGCCGGGGTGCCGCACCCATGATTGTCGCCAAAAGCTTGAGCAGGGCCGGATTGGACTGCAGCAGGGAAAACAGCTGGATGCCGGCCGGCAGGCCAGCGAGAAACTCATCGAAGCGCAACAGGGCCTCATCAGCCCTGCGCGTCTGGCCAAAGGACCGCAACAGCGCCGGCGTCAGTTCCGTCAGCCGCTCGCGTGCCTCCGCCGACTGGGTGACGCGATAGCGGCCGAAATGCCAGCCGCGAATGACGCGGCAGATGTCGCTTGGTCGCTGAAAGCCGAGACCGTGCAAGGTCCGCAACGTATCGGGATCGTCGACATCGCCGGTGAAGACCAAATTGCCGATGCCGGTTGAGAGTTCCGGCGCGGTTTCGAAGAGTGCCGCGTAATGGCGTTCGACCTGCTGCAGCGAAGCGCGGAACGCTTGGGAAAAGGCAGCAGAATCGGCAAAACCCAGCATGCGGGCGATTCGCTCCAGCGCCTCATCGTCATCCGGCAGCGTGTGCGTCTGCTCGTCGGCAACCATCTGCACGGCATGTTCGACACGGCGCAGGAACCAGTACTGGCGCGCCAGCGCGTCACGCGCATCGGTGGTGATCCAGCCACGCGCCGCGAGCTGGCCGAGCATCGGCACGGTCTCGCGGCCACGCAGTTCCGGAAAGCGTCCGCCGGCGATGAGCTGCTGGGTCTGGACGAAGAACTCGATTTCGCGGATACCGCCGCGCCCGAGCTTTACGTTGTGGCCCTTGACGGCGATCTCGCCATGACCCTTGTGGGCGTGGATCTGTCGCTTGATCGAATGGACGTCGGCAATCGCCGCGTAGTCCATGTATTTGCGCCAGATGTAGGGCTGGAGCTCTTTGAGGAAGAAGGCGCCCGCGGCCAGGTCACCGGCCACCGGACGCGCCTTGACCATGGCGGCGCGCTCCCAATTCTGGCCGCGCGCTTCATAGTAGCGTAGTGCGGCCTCGACTGGGATCGCCAGCGGGGTTGAACCCGGATCGGGGCGCAGCCTCAGATCGGTGCGGAAAACATAACCGTGCTCGGTGCGATCCTGCAGGATGCGCACCAGGCGGCGTGTCAGGCGGGAAAACAGTTCTGTGGCGTCGAGAGGATCGATCACGGCTGGCGCTTCCGGATCGAAGAAAACCACGAGATCGATGTCGGAGGAGAAATTCAGCTCGTGCGCGCCAAGCTTGCCCATGCCGAGCAGGATCCAGCCCGATTTCTTCGATGGCCTGTCGAGATCCGGCAGTTTGAGCTTGCCCTGGCCATGCGCGTCGCGCAGCAGGAAGTCGACGGCCGCACGGGTGCAAGCATCGGCAAGGTCGCTCAACCGCCGAACTGTCAGCGCCGTTTCGGCCTCGCCGGCAAGATCAGCCAGCGCGATCAGGAAATGCGCCTCGGCCTTGCACTGGCGAAGTTCCATCATGAGCCCGGCTTCCGATACCTCCTCGGCCAATGGCGCCTGGTCGATAGTGGCGCCGATCGCTTTCAGCCGGACCTCGACCGTCTGCTCGAACAGCCCATCTAGAATCCGTGGCCGGCGACGTGCCGTATCGCGCAGGAAGGGCGACAGATCGAAGATGGCTGCCAAGAGATCCTGGCCCTCCCCTTTACGGGCCAGGAACTTGGCCAGCCTTGTCAGCCCTTCTTCGCCTGCGGCGGAGCCGATCTCGGCCAGTTCTTGCCGCGCCCGGTCCTCGTCTAACGGGGCAAGACTGATCGCCGGCTTCAGCAGCCAGTCCGTCGCCCTCGCAGCCGTGCTCATCAGTGATCCTCCCGTGCCGGGAAACTCATGACCACAGACAGTCCAGGATTGCCGGGCGAGAGATCAAGCCGGCCATTGTGGAACGTCATGACGGCCTTGGCGAGGCTGAGGCCAAGGCCGGAACCCGGCTGCGATCGGCTTTTTTCCAACCGCACGAAGCGTTCCGTCGCGCGGGCACGGTCGGCGTCGTCGGGGATGCCGTGGCCATTGTCGATGACCGAGAGCCGAACATCCGTGCCGGTTCGCTCGAGGGCTACGCGCACAGCCGGCTGAGCGGCGGCGTCGGTCGAATATTTGATGGCGTTGTCGACGATGTTCGACAACGCCTGGCCGATCAGTTCGCGGTTGCCATTGACGAAAACCGTCTCCCGCACGTCGGTCTTAAGCGAGACGCCCGCCTCCTCCGCCACCGGCTCGTAGAGTTCGACGACATCGCGAACGGCCTCGGAAAGGTCGACGCGGTCGATGTTCTCCGAGGAGTAGCCAGCCTCAAGCCGGGAGATCATCAGGATGGCATTGAAGGTTTTTATCAGTTGGTCGGACTCGGCGATGGTGCCTTCCAGTGCCTGACGGTAGTCGGCGGTCTTGTGCTTGCCCGAAAGCGCCGCTTCTGCCCGGTTGCGCAGGCGCGTCAGCGGCGTCTTCAGATCATGCGCGATGTTGTCGGAAACCTGCTTCAAGCCTTCGTTGAGCGTGGCGATCCTGGCCAGCATCACATTGAGATTTTCGGAAAGCCGGTCGAACTCGTCGCCGGTCCCGGTCACCGGCAGCCGGCCGGTCAGGTCGCCACCCATGATGCGGCGGCTGGCCTCCGACACACTGTCGATGCGCTTCAGCGCCGCGCGGCCGACGAAGAACCAGATCAGCAGCCCGCCAAGCCCCATCATGCCGAGCGCCAGCATCAGGGCGCGACGGATCACGGCGCGAAAACGCTCCGGCTCACCGAGGTCACGGCCGACCAGCATGATCATCTGATTTGGCAGCCGCAGCACCAGCGCAATGGCATTGTGGCCCGTTTCGCCCTGGGCCTGCGGGTCGTTCTGCTCGGTTTGGTTGGTACCCTGCTCGGCGGGCAGATTGCGCAGACGCTCGAGCTCTCCTTCGCCAAAGCGCTGATAGGAGAACGGGCTGCTGGTCCAACCTTCGGTTTCGAGAACGCCTGGTTCAAGGCTCTGCACATTGCCGGTCAGAATCTGGCCGTTGGCGTCGGCGATCAGATAGAGGTTTGCGCCGGGCTGGCGCGAGCGCGCCTCGACCACACGGACCAGCACCGGCAGGCCGCCGCGTTGATAGGCGCGAGCCAGACCGAGCACCTCGTCATTGATGGTGTCCTGGGTCTGCGCCGTCAGCATGCGCGCCGATAGGGAGGTCATGTAGAAGACGAGCGCCACCGCGCAGAGCGCGAAGAGCAGGAGATAGAGCGCCGAAAGCCGCGCTGCCGTCGTCTTCATGATGGCTGGCACGGAAAGAGCCATGCCGCCGCTAACTGCTCTTCAGCATGTAGCCGGCGCCGCGAACCGTATGCAGGATGGGCTTGTCGAAGCCCTTCTCGATCTTGCCGCGCAGCCGCGAGACATGGACGTCAATGACATTGGTCTGTGGATCGAAATGATAGTCCCAGACATTTTCGAGCAGCATGGTGCGCGTCACCACCTGGCCGGCATGGCGCATCAGATACTCCAGCAGGCGGAATTCACGTGGCTGCAGCGTGATCTCGCGCCCCGCGCGACGGACCGAATGCGACAGCCTGTCGAGTTCGAGATCGCCGACGCGGTAGACGGTTTCGGCTTCCTTGGCGCTGGCGCGGCGGTTCAGCACCTCGACGCGGGCCAGAAGCTCGGAAAAGGCATAGGGCTTGGTCAGGTAGTCGTCGCCGCCGGCGCGCAGGCCGGTGACCCGGTCATCGACTTCGCCGAGCGCCGACAGGATCAGCACCGGGGTCGTGTTGCCCCTGGATCTCAGACCGGCAATGACCGACAGGCCGTCACGGCGCGGCATCATCCGGTCGATGACCATCACGTCGTAGTCGCCGGCATCGGCGAGCGCGAAGCCGGTTTCGCCGTCACCGGCGACATGCGCGGTGTGACCGGCCTCGGTAAAGGCTTTCTGCAAGTAATCCGCGGCCTCGCGATCGTCTTCTATGACGAGAATCTTCATAGGACTGTTATACGCGATTTCGCCGGAACGTTGAGTGGCAGACATCTGCATCGTGGCCTTTGCCAAAGCGCATCGAGATCAAGATCATCCGAAGCCGTACGCGATAAAGTCCTTGTCCCCGTTGTGGTTGCGCCAAGACCGCCGGAACGCTTTCAGACGAAATACCAGGCTTTCAGACGATAGTGCGGCAGCGGGCGATGGGAGCCCGCTGCCGCCGGGGGAGAGCACGATGACTGACTAACGCGCTCCTCCACGCTTTCCCGTGCGGCGGCTCGGGGGTGTTTGAAACGGCCGCACGGGAAAAGTCGAACAGCATCAGCCCTTGGCGACGGGCAGTGCGACGAAACGATTGGTGTCGTCGCGGGTTATCTGCATCAGCACCGCCTTGCGGCCGGATTTGACTGCGTCGGTCATCGCCTTGGTGACGTCGTCTGTGCCGTTCACCTCGGTCGAATTGACTGATGTGATGACGTCGCCTGGCTGGATACCACGATCGGCGGCATCGCTGTCGGGGTCGACGTCGGTCACCACAAGCCCCTTGCCGTTTTCGGACTTGGTGACGGTCAGGCCGAGATCGGCCAGAGTGTCGGGCTTGGCCGGAGCGGGCGGCTGCGGCTGGGCGGCTGATGCCTGCTTGTCACTGGTCGGTAGAGTGCCGAGATCGACCTTGACCGTTTGGCTCTTGCCGTCGCGCCACACCGTGACGTCGACAGATTTGCCGGGCGAAAAGGCGCCGATCAGGCGTGCCAGTTCCTTCGGCGAAGCAACGTCCTTGCCGTCGACCTGGGTGATCACGTCACCGGCGGTGATACCGGCCTTCTTGCCGGGGCCGTTGTCCTGGGCGCTGGAAACCAGCGCGCCGTTGTTGGACTTCAGACCGAGCGATTCGGCGATGTCGGACGTGACCGGCTGGATTTCGACGCCGAGCCAGCCGCGCTGCACCGAACCACTCTTCATCAGGTCCTGAACGACCTGTTTGGCGGTCGAAGCGGGAATGTCGAAGGCGATGCCGACGCTGCCGCCAGACGGCGAGAAGATCGCGGTGTTGATGCCGACGACCTGGCCGTTGAGGTTGAAGGTCGGGCCACCCGAATTGCCACGGTTGACCGACGCATCGATCTGGATGAAGTCGTCATAAGGGCCGGCGCCAATGTCGCGGCCGCGGGCCGAGACTATGCCGGCGGTGACAGTGCCGCCGAGGCCGAACGGATTGCCGACCGCCACCACCCAGTCGCCAACGCGGACCTTGGAATCATCCGCGAAGTCGACATAGGTAAACTTGCCGACACCATCGACCTTGAGCACGGCGAGATCGGTGCGCGGGTCGGTGCCGATCAGCTTGGCGTCGAGTTCCTTGCCGTCATTCATCACCACGGTAAAGGCCGAGCCTTCCGAAACGACATGGTTGTTGGTGACGAGATAGCCGTCATCGGAGATGAAAAAGCCGGATCCCTGCGCAACCGGCCGCGGCTGGTCGTTATTGTGGTCACGGTGGCTGAAACGCCTGTTACCGTCCTGACCGTTCTGGTCGCCAAAGCCGCGGAATTCCTTGAAGAAGCGGCGCAGCTGCGGGTTATCGGGCATGTTGTTCATGCCGTCCGGATCGTCGGACTGGTCGGAGCCATCATCGGCCGCCGGGCTGATCTTGGCCTTTACCTTGACGCTGACAACGGCGGGAGAAACGCGCTCGACGACATCGGCGAAGCCTGGCACCTGCGGCGCCTCGATGCGCACGGCGTCGGCCAGAACAGGGCTGGTTCCACTGGTCAGCGCGCCGACGCCGATCGCACCGGCCACCGCGATGGACGCGACGGCAGCCATGAGACGCTTGCGGGTGACGGAATATGAATTGGGGGCAATATTCATGGTTCTCGTATCCTCTTTCAAATGGACGCTGCGTGATCGGCATCCTCGGGAAGAGAGAATTAGAGAGGCGCACATTACAGCGCCATTTCCGACACATGAAACTTTGGTAATGTTCGGCAGCGACCGCGGCGTCAGTCGCGGCGCAATATGGCGTCCAACGATGCCTGCTCTTCGGCGGACAGGGATTTTGTCGCCAGCGTGCGGCGCGACCGCGCGGTCAGCACGATGAAAACGCCTCCCACCAGCAACAGCAGGACTGGCGTGCCCCACAGCAACGCATTGCGCAGATCGAAACGCGGCTTCAGCAGCACGAACTCGCCATAGCGGGAGACGACGTAATCCATCACCTGCTGGTCGGTATCGCCGGCGACGAGGCGCTGGCGCACAAGGATGCGCAGGTCACGGGCAAGGTCGGCGTCGGATTCGTCGATCGACTGGTTCTGGCAGACCATGCAGCGCAGGCCCTCCGACAGCGCCCGCGCTCGTGCCTCGAGCGCCGGATCGGGCAGCATCTCGTCAGGCTTCACCGCCAGTGCGGTGCCGGCGAAGAACAGCGCCAACAGCAGGACGATCGAGGTCAGCGAAAGCCGTGTGCTCATGGCAGGTCCGCGGATGTTACCGCGATCGCTTGCTTGCGTCGCCGCGACGGCGCGCCGACGCGAAGGCGCCGGTCCATCAGCGACATCGCCGCGCCCGCCATCATCACCAGGCCGCCGCCCCAGATCAAGGTCACCAGCGGCTTCCACCACAGACGCACCACGACGGAACCGTCATTGCCCTCGTCGCCGAGCGAGAGGTAGAGCTGGGAGAGACCGATCGTCCTGATGCCGGATTCAGTCGTCGTCATCTGCCGCACCGGATAAAACCGCTTGGCGGAGCTGATTTCGCCAACGGGACTGCCGCTGACGCCGATCAGCTCGAAGCGGCCGCGATCCTCGCTGTAGTTCGGCCCCTGGGCCGGATAAAGCCCGACGAAACGCACCGTATGGCCGGAGAGTTCGACGGTCTCGCCGGCATGCATCGACAGGATCTTCTCGGTGCCGAAGCAAAGCGTGCCGACGATGCCGAGCGTGGTCAGGCCAAGGCCAAGATGAGCGAAGGCGGTACCGAAGACCGAGCGCGGCAGGCCGAGCAGGCGCCTGACCATGATGCCCGGGGCAACATTGCCAAAGCCGGATTTGACGGCAAGGTCAGTGAGCGCCCCGAGGATCAGCCAGACGGCGAGGCCGACGCCCAGGGCCGCAAACACCGAGGCGCCGTCGATGAACAAAGCGGTGACCAGCGTTGCCAGGAGGGCCGCGGCGAACGCCACCATCAGCCGCTGCGCGACGGCGAAAACATCGCCGCGCTTCCAGGCCAGCAGCGGCCCGAACGGAACCACCAGCAGCAGTGGCACCATCAGGGGTCCGAAGGTGAGGTTGAAGAACGGCGCGCCGACCGAAATCTTGTCGGCTGAAAAGGCCTCCACGGCAAGCGGATAGAGCGTGCCGACGAGCACAGTCGCGGTCGCCGTGGTCAGGAACAGATTGTTGAGGACGAGCGCACCCTCGCGCGAAATCGGATGAAACAGGCCGCCGGCCGTCAGACGCGAGGCGCGCAACGCAAACAGCGCCAGCGAGCCGCCGATGAACAATGTCAGGATGCACAGGATGAAGACGCCGCGTGTCGGATCGGTGGCGAAGGCGTGGACCGAAGTCAAGACGCCCGAACGCACCAGGAACGTGCCGAGCAGCGACAGCGAAAAGGTGAGGATGGCGAGCAGCAGCGTCCAGATCTTCAGCGCCGAGCGCTTTTCCATGACGATCGCCGAATGGAGCAGCGCTGTGCCGGACAGCCACGGCATGAAGGAGGCGTTCTCGACCGGATCCCAGAACCAGAAACCGCCCCAACCGAGTTCGTAGTAGGCCCAGTAGGATCCCATGGCGATTCCGCCGGTCAGGAACATCCAGGCGACCAACGTCCACGGCCGCACCCAGCGTGCCCAGGACGCGTCGATGCGTCCTTCGATGAGAGCGGCGACCGAAAAGGAAAAGCAGATCGAGAAGCCGACATAGCCGAGATAGAGGAAGGGCGGGTGGATGGCGAGGCCGAGATCCTGGAGGATCGGGTTGAGATCGCGGCCCTCGATCGGCGCCGGATTGAGCCGGATGAACGGATTGGACGTCGCCAGGATGAACAGGAAGAAGGCGGCGCCGATGGCTCCCTGCACGGCAAGCACGTTGGCGCGCAGCGTCGCCGGCAGATTTGACCCGAAGGCGGCGACAAGGGCGCCGAAGAAGGTCAGGATCAGCACCCAGAGCAGCATCGAGCCTTCGTGATTGCCCCAGGTTCCGGTGATCTTGTAGATCAGCGGTTGCAGCGAATGCGAGTTTTCCCACACACTCGCCACCGAGAAATCAGAGCTTGCGTAAGCGCTCGCCAACGCCACGAAGGACAGCGCCGTCAGGGCAAAGCCGGTCACCGCGACTGGCCCACCGACCGCCATCAGGCGCTGGTTGTTCAGACGTGCGCCAAACAGCGGCACGAGCGTCTGCACAAGCGACAGCGCAAACGCCAGGACCAAGGCGAAATGTCCGGTTTCAACCATGGCTGTAATTCACTCTTGCTCTCCTGCCAGAGCTATTCACTCTTGCTCTCCTGCCAGATGCCCTTGGCCTTCAGGCCGTCGGCCACGTCCTTGGGCATATAGCGCTCATCATGCTTGGCGAGCACGCTGTCGGCAACGAAGACGCCGTCCGGGCCGAATGTGCCCTCGGTGATCACGCCCTGCTCTTCGCGGAAAAGATCGGGCAGGATGCCCGTATAGGCGACCTTGACCGATTTGTGCGTATCGGTGACCGAAAACCCGACGGTCGCCCCCTGCCCGCGCTGGATCGTGCCTTTTTCAACCAGCCCGCCCAGCCTGATGCGCTGGCCAGGCTGGACACTGGCGGTGGTCAGATCAGCCGGCATATAGAAATAGGACGCCTTCTGGCCAAGCGCATAGAAGGTCAGCCCGGTGGCGGCGCCAAGGAAAGCCAGTCCGCCCGCGATCACCGACAATCGTTTCTGCTTGCGCGTCATGTCTTACTCTACTCCGTTGCCGTCAGGCCAAGCGAGGCGGCAAAGGCGGTGAATTTTTTCGCTTCGTCACTGTCGGCTCCAAAGACGGCAATGGCGCGACCGAGCGCCTGACGTGCCAGATCGGCCTTGCCCAGCACGACATAGGAACGAACGAGGCGCATCCAACCTTCCGGATCGCGCGGATTTTGCCGCAGCTTGTCGTCGAGGCGGGCGACCATAGTGCTGATCATCGCTTCCCTATCAGCGGGAGACATCGACGATGCAGCGTCGATATCGCCGGCATCGGGACCGTTGGTGGCGCCGCCGGAAGCGACTGCGGGACTGCCGGACCTGGCCAGCGCCTGCTCGACCGCACTGCGCCATGGCGACTCCGGCGGCAGCTTGCCCAACATTGCCCGCCAGGCTGTGGCCGCCTCCTTGGTGCGGCCCTCCTGCGCCAGCGCCATCGCCAGATAGAAGCTCGCCTTCGCATTGGCCGGGTCGAGCTTCAAGGCCGCCTCGAAGGCCTTCTGTGCATCGGCCGAGACGATGCCGCCTGCCGCACCGGCGATCGCCTCGCCAAGACCGGCCTGGCGAACGGCGCTGTCGCCATCGAGGCGGATAGCGTTACGATAGGCCGCCGCCGCGTCGGAAAAGCGTTGCATGCGCAGATAGACTGGCGCGAGCACATCCCAGCCCCTGCCATCGGAAGGATTGGCAGCAAGATGGGCTTCGGCCCGCGCCACCAATTCGTCGACCGAACTGTCGGCCGGGTTCTTGGCCAACCGCTCGCTGAGTGGTTGCGACGGCAAATCGGGTGAGCCGAGCTGACTGTAAAGGCCCCAACTGACCAGCGGCACCGCCAGAACGGCCGCGGTGGCGACCAGCCTTGCCGTTACCGAAATTCGGCCAACGGACGCCTTGGCCGCCGCTGCCGCATTGTCGAGGCGAAGGATGCGGCGAGCGATCTCGGCGCGCGCTTCGGCAGCTTCCCCCGGCTGGATCAAGCCACGCGCAGCGTCGCGGTCAAGCTCGGATAACTGGTCGCGATAGACTTCGAGATCGTGATCGCTGCTCGACGACGCGCCCTTCGAGCTGGCGGTCAGCGGCAGCAGCACCGCCAGGCTTGCACCCAGCGTGAGAATTGCGGCTATGACCCAGAACAGCATGGTTCTTCCAATAATGGCAGAGTTCTGCCGTGCCAACACAGGCTTCCTGCGACGCTTTGACGGCAGGCGCGCCGCATGTCCTTGATCGACGTCAACCGACCGGATACCAGCCTGACTCTATCTCAGCTTCTGTGCATGTCGTCGTTCTAAAACCGCTGCGCGGTTGAGCGACATGCACCGTCAGGTCAGCGGCGTCCAACTGCCGTTGGTGTTACGGCAAGCGGTTCCACGCGCCGTCACCCCGGCGCCGCCGGTGAAAACCGTCTGCGTATACTGGCGGCAATCCTGCGAGCCGACGCGATAGGGTTGTGCCGGAACCACCTCGCCATAGCGCGAAGCCTGGGCGCCTTTCCACGTTACCTTCTGGCCGCTGGTCGTGTATTCGAGCGCCTTGTATTCAGCCTCGAGCGCCCTGCGCTTCTCGGTCTCGCTGAGGCCGGCGCCGATCGACCCACCGATGAGGCCGCCGCCCATCGCCGAAATGATCGTCGCGGTGACCTTGCCGCTGGAAGGAGGCGTCGAGGCCGGTGTCACTGCTACGGTCGGCCCCTTGCCGCTCAGCGTGGTGCAGCCGGAAACGCCCAGCAATGCGGAAATAAGCGCGACGCGAATCTTCATGCCAACAACCGGTGTTCTTGAGTTGGAGCCTGCTATGGATAGGCCGGGGGCCGCGTCATCGGAGAAGTTGGCGCTGCCATAGTATTGAGATTTGTCGGAAATTTGGCCGCTGCCGGCCAATCCGGGACCAATCGACATGCCGACATAACATGCCCCGTTCATCAATGTCGAATGGCCGTGCCTGAACATCACTGAAGGCTCCGCAATCGCACCACCGCCTTCAATCCGCCCATGCCGGACCGTTCGAGCGCCAGGACGCCTCCATACTCGTTGACGAGGTCGGCGACAATGGCCAGCCCTAGACCTGTTCCGGGCTTTGTCTCGTCCAGACGCCGTCCGCGCTTCAGCGCCTCGCGCGCCTTGTCATCGGGAATGCCAGGGCCGTCATCCTCGATATCGATCTCAAACAGGCCGGCCGGATCATCCTTGCCAGTCAAAGGCACGACCGAGACCAACACCGCGCTTTTTGCCCATTTCATCGCGTTTTCGAGCAAATTGCCGATCAACTCCTCAAGGTCCTCGCGCTCGCCTGCGAAGACGATTTCGGTCGCAGGCAACGACAGCGACAGATTTGTCTGCGGATTGAGCTTCTGCAGAACCCGCACCATGCGCTGCACCAGCGGCGTCACGGGCGTGCGGAAGACGACGCTGTCGCGCTGCGCCGCGACGCGGGCGCGCTGTAGATAGTGCTCGACCTGCTTCTGCATGGAAGCGGCTTGTTCGGCGATCAGCTGTCCCTTGGCTCCGCCAAGCGCCCGGCCCTCATTGAGCAGCACCGCGAGCGGCGTCTTCAGAGAATGGGCGAGATTGCCGACCTGGGTTCGCGACCGCTCGACGATGCGCCTGTTGTTTTCGATCAACGCATTGGTTTCGTTGGCAAGCGGCTCGATCTCGGCCGGGAACTGGCCGTCGAGCCTCTGCGCGGTGCCCTCGCGCACCATGGCAAGCGCATTCCTCACCCGGCGCAGGGGCTGCAGGCCGAGCAGGATGGCAATCGCGTTGATGGCGATCATGCCGACGCCGAACAGGCTGAGATAGGTCAGCAGGCGGCGTTGGAAGCTGGCGATTTCCTGCTCGAGTTCGCTCTGGTTGCCCATGACGCGGAAGCGCGCGGCGCGGTTCTTGGAATCGAGAACGAATTCGCTCTCGAACACTTCGAGTTGCTCGCCATCGATGCCTTCGGTCGGATAGCTGCGCTGGAAGCTGGCGTTGAACGGCACCTCGGCGACATCAGGCGATGGGATTTTGCGCGTCATCGAAGACGAGTGAAGATCGCCATGCACGCCTTCCGAGGCGGGCTCTACCGACCAGTACCAGCCCGAATTCGGCTCCGAGAAGCGGAGATCGCCGAGGTCGGGCGCACCGGTGAGCGCACCGTTGTCGGAAATACCGATGGAGCCGATCAAATTGAACAGATGCGCCGAAAGCAGGCTGTCGAAGCCGCGCTCGCTGGCCTGGCGATAGAGGGTGGTGATCAGGGTGAATATGACGACGAGCGTCACGATCGCCCAGACCGTGGAAAAGGCGATGACGCGGAACGTCAGCGAACGCGGCCACAAACGCAGCGAAAGCGGCGTCCTTGCGGTTGGTTTGAGCGGTTCCGAGTTACGCCTCCGGCTCACGCATGCGGTAGCCCATGCCGCGCACGGTTTCAATCATGTCGATGCCCATCTTCTTGCGAAGACGCCCGACAAACACCTCGATAGTGTTGGAATCGCGGTCGAAGTCCTGGTCATAGAGATGCTCGACCAGCTCCGTGCGCGAAACCACCTCGCCCATATGGTGCATCAGATAGGCAAGCAGGCGGAATTCGTGCGACGTCAGTTTCAGCGGCACGCCGTCGACGTCGGCCTTGGACGCCTTGGTGTCGAGGCGCAACGGCCCGCAGGTCAGTTCGGACGAGGCATGGCCGGCAGCGCGCCGGATCAGGGCCCGAACCCTCGCCAGCACCTCCTCGATGTGGAACGGCTTGGTGACATAGTCGTCGGCGCCGGCATCGATACCGGAGACCTTGTCGCTCCAGCGGTCGCGCGCCGTCAGCATCAGCACCGGCATCTTGCGGCCGCCGCGCCGCCAGCGCTCGACGACGCTAATGCCATCCATCTGCGGTAGGCCGATGTCGAGCACGACGGCGTCGTAGGGCTCGGTGTCACCAAGGAAATGGCCTTCCTCGCCGTCGAAGGCGCGGTCGACGACGTAGCCAGCATCGACCAGTGCATCCGATATCTGCCGATTGAGATCCTTGTCATCTTCGACGACGAGTACGCGCATGCGGAGTTCGATACCTGTTGAAGAGCTCGGGTCAGATATAGGCCGATTCCGGCGGCCTGGGAAACGGAAGGGTCAGTTCAGTGGAACGACGATTTCGGAACGGCGCGGACGTTGTCCATCCTTGCCCGGAACGAGCACGACGATGACACAGACAGGCTGGCCGCCGCGCGTCGATTGCGAGGCCTTGGCCAGCGTTCCGCCATTCTGTTCGGCCACTTGTTGACCGATCGCGTAGCAATCGGACGCCGCCAGTACAATCGGGCTGGCCTGTTCGGGCGCGACGGCCGGTATCGCCACAGCCTGCGATGCAAACAGCCCGGCAGCGCAGAGCGCCAGTGTCGCGGTTCGGAGGTGGGAGCGAAGCGTTTTCATGGTCGAGTTTGTAACGCATCGGTGCTGAACGTGAAATGAACGGTGAACGTCGCCGAAAACATCCTCGCTACACCCCTGCAACGCGAGACAGTCAACCTGGGATTTCACCGCCTCAAACCGTGATTTCCCGCGAGGGTCCAGTCTAGACTCCGTTTCGACCATATTGAAAGCGTGTCAGGTGTTTTCCTGCGTTATCGCGCGAAAACGCAGCAGCCCGTGATGCACGAGCAGGTCCTCGTCATGGCGGACCTCGGTGAATTCGAGCGAGAGTCGTGTCTGGCCGTGGGGGCCAATCTCCAGCACCGCATTGGCGAGCCGCGCCTTGATGGCGTCCATGATGGCAAGCGTTTCGGCTTCCCCCTTGGCTTTCGACCAGACATGCAGCGTGACCAGCTGATCGTTATTGTTCTCCGCGCTCGTATCCCAGTCAAACGCCGAGGTCTGGCCACAAGTCACGTAGGGAAAAGCGGCATTGTCGGTTGCTCGTTCGAGCAATCCGGCGCCGCCCAGCAAGGTCGACAGTGAGGCATCGCTTTTAAGCCTCAGAAACAGTGCCTGCTGCAAATCGCCGGGCGCGGTCATCGTCCTCTCCTCTAGCCTTTGCGCTGCCGACCATTGCCTTTCGGAAGCCTGTCTGGGTTCTGCATACTGTGTCAGATATAGCCATTCGACGCGCGGAGGCGATGGCGATTCGTCATCGGATTGACGAATGCTGATACGACTTTGCCAACAACGTCGTCAGGGGCGCTGCGCGGCGTTGCGATCTAGGCAGGATTGGCCGCGTCTCGGTGAGTTTCGTTTTGCCTGACACCATCTGCCCGCGCCTCTGGACATCAGTTTTCGGATAGCGGCTTGTTCCAGCCGCATTTGAAGGCCAGTATCGAACGTGCCTTCAAGGCGTCCGTTGCGGTCCCACCGTGACCGAACGTGACACCATTTCCGTCGAGCTTGGTCGATACCCGGAGCGTCGGAGCTTTTGCTGGCCGGCGGCACCCTTGACTCGGTCAGCACCGCGGTCACCGCGATCCCCGAAGGCGATGGCGGCTTTGCATGAAGTCGCGAACGAGTGACGTGATCCGTCTCCCGATGAAAAGGCGAGTGCTTTTCCTCGGGAAACTCGCGGAGCGAGCTTGAAGACGAGGCAGCCCACGAGCGGGCTTTGCCGAAACCAAAGCAAGATGCGAGGTCGAATGCGATGCAGTCTACCCCCCACAAAATCCCGGTTTCCATCATTATTCCGAATTACAATTACGCGCGTTTCCTTGAACGCAGCATCGACAGCGCCCTGGAGCAGGACCACGACGATGTCGAAGTGATCGTCGTCGACGATGCATCGCAGGACAATTCCACGACCATCATGAAATCCTACGGCGACAGGATCCTTGCTTGTCCGCGACGAAAGAATGGCGGGCACGCGGCCGCCTTCAACACCGGCTTTGCTGCGAGCTCAGGCAGAATCGTCCTCTTCCTCGACGCCGACGATTATCTTTATCCGGAAGCCGTCTCCAGGATTGTCGACGCCTGGGACGAGGCAACCGCCCAGGTGCAATCCAGATTGCACATTGTCGATGACCGGCAACGCATCAAGGACGTCTTTCCGCCGCCGGAGCTGCCCTTCGACAGCGGCGATGTCATGCCGAAACTTCTGCGCAAGGGGCGCTACCAGACGACCGTAACCAGCGGGCTGGCCTTTGACCGGACGACCCTGGAATCGATCATGCCGATTCCGGAACCGGATTTCCGCCAGGGCGCCGACGGCTATCTCGCGACGCTGGCGCCGCTCTATGGCCAAGTCCAGTCCATAGATGAATGTGTCGGCGCTTACCGAATCCACGGCGCCAACCATTCGGTCTTCGGTGAAAAGCTCGCCGAGCGGGCAC
Organism: Mesorhizobium sp. M0047; assembly: GCF_040323315.1. Classification (NCBI taxonomy): domain Bacteria; kingdom Pseudomonadati; phylum Pseudomonadota; class Alphaproteobacteria; order Hyphomicrobiales; family Phyllobacteriaceae; genus Mesorhizobium; species Mesorhizobium sp. M0047. The sequence goes on from NZ_JAMYUW010000001.1 coordinate 353,041, forward strand.
GCTGGCGGGTAGAGCACGATTTCCACCGCATGGAGGCGCTGTCGGACCAGGCATCGCAGGCCGGCCTGACCGTCGTGCCGGCAGAAATTGTTCGCCATGATCCGGTCCACCTGGAAGAACGGCTGGCATCGCTCTGCACGGATAGGCACCGGCACCCGGTCGCCGACGATTCCCGCCTGGCGCTCGCGGCGGCGGGCGCTGTCGCCAGCCTCGAAATGACGGCGTCCCTGCGCCGCCGCGCCGTGCTTGCCGCCTGGTTCTTGTCTGTCGGCATGCTGCCGCGACAAATGGCCATGGCGGTGCTGTCGTGGAAGCTCGACGCATCGTCCCGACCGACATTCCTTGCTCGCCTGTCCAGAACAATACGCCGCGCGATGGGGTAGCCCTGAGCGCTTGGGCGAGATGTCCGGCAAGACTGGAGGGTGCGCTGTCCCCGAAGGTCCCAAATGAGCCTGCGCTGTGCTTTGCCTACTGCGCCCCGCGCTGCCTGACCACGAAGCTGCGCACCGCCAGCACCAGCACCGTGATGATGATCAATATCACCGAGAGTGCGGCGATCGCCGGGTCGATGTTGTCGCGCAGGCCCATCCACATCAGCCTGGGCAGCGTGATGGCGTTGACCGAGGTGATGAACAGTGTGACGCCGATTTCTTCCCAGGACAGCACGAAGGACAAAAGCGCCGCGGTGATGATGCCGAATTTGATGTTGGGCATGATGATCCGGGTGGCGCGCTCCCAGACCGAGGCGCCAAGGCCGCGCGCGGCAAGATCGATGCGGCGGTCGAGCTGACTAAGCGAGACCAGCATCAGCACGGTGGCAAAGGGCACGGTCATCACCGAATGCGCCATGGCGACACCAAGCCATGTGTCATAACCAAAGAACGAGCTGAAACCTGAGATCGAGGTGAGCAGGAAGTAGAGCGTGATCGCCGAGACCACAGGCGGCACCACCATGGGCAGCAGCACAAAGCCGACGAGTGCCGCCGTGAAGCGCGGCTGGAACATCCAGACCCCGAGGCTGAAGCATAGTGCCAGCACGGTGGAAAAGGCGCTGCTGACGATACCGATGCGGATGCTGAGCAGGATCGATTGGAACCAGCGCGGATCCTCGACCAACGACCGGTAGTGGCGCAACGACAGTTCGCCTGACGGCATCGCCAGCATGCGGCTCGGCGTCAGCGACACCGGGATGACGGCGAGCAGCGGCAGCAGCAGGAACAGCGCCACGAAGGCGGCGATGATTAGCGAGACGGGACCGGGGCGATAGGTCGGCATCAGATCAATTGCTTCGGTCTGACATAGCGGAACAGTAGCGCCATCAGCGCGCCGACGAACAACACCAGGACCACGCTGATGGCCGCCCCCAGACCCCAGTCCGGGCTCTGGAAGATCCTGAGATAGATCAGCTCGGCGACCATGACGCTGCGGCCGCCACCAAGGATCGCCGGCGTGACAAAGAAGCCGAGCGAAAAGACGAAGACGATCATCGCCGCGCCGATGATGCCCGAGCGCGTCATCGGTACGAACACCGTCCAGAAGGTGCGCATGCGGCTGGAGCCGAGGCCGCGCGCGGCCAGCAGCACGCGGTCGTCGAGGCTGCGCATGGCCGATGCCAGCGGGAAGACGGCGAAAGGAATGAGGAAATGCGTCATGCCGACGATGACGCCGAATTCGTTGCGCACCAGCGCCAGCGGTTCGGAAATGAAGCCGATCGCCTGCAGCCAGCTGTTGATCAGGCCGCGATTGGACAATAGCGCCACCCAGCCGAAGGCACGGGTCAGGACGGAAATCCAGAAGGGGACGAGAATGCAGAACTCGGCGATCAGGCGCTGTGCCGGGGTTCCTCGCACCCAGACGACGGTGATGGCGTAGGCAGCGGCGACCGAAACCACAGTGACGACCGCCGCTATGCGCAGCGTGCGGATGAACACCGACTGCACCAGATCGTCGGTGAGCAGCGCCTCATACTGCCCGAGCCCCGGCGCCGGCAGCGTAAAGCTCCATTTGACGACGCCGAAGAACGGCCAGGCATAGGCGAGGACAAGAAACAGGAGCAGCGGCGCCATCAACAGCGCCGCGCCCATCCTGTCGGAGAGATAGGACCTCATTTGGACCCGATTATCCCGGCCTTGGTCAGGCCGAGATGATCTTGGTGTATTCGTCGAGCGCTGCCCCGTAATTCTTGGCGTACCAGTCCATGTCGAGTGCGATCTGCTTCTTCATGTTCTCGGGATCGACCGGGTTGATGCGCTTCTTGTCGGCGGGAATCAGCGCGTCGGCAGCCGGATTTGCAGGGCCCTGGCCGAGCTTGTCGAACATGACCAGCTCCTTTTGCGGGTCCTGGGTGCTGGCGATGAACTTCATGGCCGCTTCCTTGCCGCCGGGATTGCCCTTGAGCACGGCGAGCGCACCGGGCGAGATCAGGCCCTGGTCCCAGATGAACTTGATCTTGCCGCCCGAATCCTGCTCGATCAATGACGCGCGCGTCGACCAGACGATCGCCATCGAGGCCTCGCCATTGAGCAGCACGCTCTGGCTTTCGGCACCGCCGCCCCAATAGGCAACGACGTTTTCCTTGAAGGCGGCGATCTTGTCATGGGCGCGCTTGAGATCGAGCGGATAGAGCGACGCCGGCGCGATGCCGTCGGCCAGCAGGGCGGCTTCCCAGCTCGACACGCCCCATTTGTAGAGCGAGCGCTTGCCGGGGAATTTCTTCACGTCGAAGAAATCGGCCATGCCGGTCGGCGCGTCCTTGCCGTACTTCTCGGAGTCGTAGGCGATGACATAGGAGAAGAAATAGGTCGAGGCGGCGTATTCCCAGCCAAAGCCTTCGCGCATCTTCTTCTTGTCGACGATCGTATAATCGATCGGCTCGAGGGCGCCCTGGGCACCGAGGGTGATGGCCGAGAACGGGTCGACGTCGACGAGGTCCCAGGTCGGCGCGCCGCTCTTGAACTGCGCGGCAATGGCGCCTTCGGTCGGGCCCGAGCCATCCATCTTGACGGTGATGCCGGTTTCCTTGGTGAAGGGCTGGCCGTAGGCGGCGTCGTAAGCCGTGATGGCGTCACCGCCCCAGTTGACCAGCACCAGTTCCTTCGCCGCGGCAAAGGCACCGGTCGAGCGCAGCATCATCGGCGTGCCGGCCAGCACGAATGCTGCCAGCTGCGTGAATTGGCGGCGCGAGATTTCGCCGCGACCTGCCCTGGCGGACAGGCTCTCGACGGCTTGTTTCTTGGTATCGTGTGTCATGTCAGTTCCCCTTTTTTGTCGTTGATAGTACCGCAAAGTGGTGGGCACTTGTCTCGCCACACCGTTCGTCATTGTCCTCCATGCGGAAGGAGGAAACCCTTTTCAGCCGGCCAGGTGAGCCAGACGGAGTTGCCCTTGCTGAGCGCGGCAGCCGCTACCTCGTTCGGCACCGAGACCGTGATCTTGGCGCCTTGCCGCGTCGTCAGGTCAAGCCGCGTTGCCGCGCCGAGATAGGTGGAGTTGGTCGCTGTCGCGGCGATGCCGTTCTCACCGGCTGCCGCCTCCCCTGATATCGACATGTATTCGGGCCGGATCGCCAGGATCGCATCGCCGCGCACTGCCTCGGCCTTGCAACGCATGGAGACCGCACGGTCTTCGCAGAGGCCGGTCGAGCCATCGCCTGCCGGGTGGACGCCCTTCAGCGGCAGCATGTTGATCTCGCCGAGGAACTCGGCGACGAAGCGGTTGTCCGGCCGGTCGTAGACCTCGTCGGGCGCTCCGACCTGCAGCAGTTTGCCATGGTTGAAGATGGCGACGCGCGACGACAGCGCCAGCGCCTCGCTCTGGTCGTGGGTGACGAAGACGAAGGTGGTGCCGGTCTCCTGGTGGAGCCGCTTCATCTCGGCCTGCATCTGGCCGCGCAGGCCCTTGTCCAGTGCCGAGAACGGTTCATCGAGCAACAGCACGCCCGGCTCGAACACCAGCGCGCGCGCCAGCGCCACGCGCTGCTGCTGGCCGCCGGAAAGCTGCGCCGGCAGCTTTTTCTCGTGGCCCTTGAGGCCTACGCGTTCGATCATCTCGCCGACCCGACGCTTGATGTCGGCCGCGGATTTCTTGCGTACCTTGAGGGGAAAGGCGATGTTGGCCTCGACGCTCATGTGCGGAAACAGCGCGTAGCCCTGGAACACCATGCCGGCAGCGCGCTGCTCGGCCGGCCGGTCGGTGATGTCGACGCCATCGCTGAACAGACGGCCCTCGCTCGGCTGCACGAAGCCGGCAAGGATCATCAGGAATGTGGTCTTGCCCGAGCCGGACGGTCCGAGCAGGGTCAGGAATTCGCCGCGGCCTATATCGAGCGACAGATTGTCCAGTGCACGGAATGAGCCGAAGCTTTTGCCGATCCCAATTGCCTTGATCTCTGCGGCCCGGCCGGGTTGCTGCATCCTGCCTGTTTCCTCGCTTCAGGGGAAATCGTAGGGCAGCGCGCGGCCTCACCGCAACCGAATAGTTTTCGCCTGATCGGCAAATTTGATTCATCTATCCAATCGATGGCGCCCGTGATCGGATATACCTTTGGCGTGACGCCCGTGGTCAGCCATGCCCTTGGCGTGGCGCCCGTGGTCAGCCCTGCCCTTGGCATTGCTTTCCGCGAGCTTCGACCGCAACCATCCGGCAAAGGCGTCGAGCACCGGATGCGCGGCCTTGGCGTGTTCGGAGACCAGGAAGTACGAGCGCGGCGATTTGATCGCGATATCGAATGGACGCACCAGCCTGCCTTCGGCCAGCGCCTTGCCGCTGGTCAGTTCGTCGCCCATGGCCATGCCCTGGCCGGCGATCGCGGCCGAGAAGACGAGATTCATGTCGGAAAAAAAGATGCCGCCCTCCGTGTCGGGGTTCTCGACCTTCGACAGCGCCAGCCAGCGTGCCCAATCCTCGGTATCGCCGAGATGCAGGAGGTTGGCGCGCAAAACGTCGGCTGGCTTCGAGAATCCGCCGACCTTGTTGAGCAGGGTCGGGCTGCAGAGCGGCGTGAACGAAATCTCGCACAGAAGCTCGACCGCTCGGTTCGGCCAGTTGCCGACCCCGAAGGCGATGAAGGCATCCGCGTCGGCATTGCTGACATCATCCAGTCGTCGCGGCGTCAGGATGCGCAGCGCGACGTCGGGATACATCTGCCGGAACTCGCCGATATGGGTGCACAGGAACAACGAGGCGAAGCCAGGCGTGCAACTGACGCTGAACGAGCCGCCGACGCCGGTGCCGGCATGGCGTGTCACCGCGTCGCCCAGAACGGTCAACGCCTTGCGCACGTCGCTGGCGTAGCGCTGACCGCGCGGCGTCAGCGCTACGCCCTTGCCGATGCGTTCGAGCAGGTCGAAGCCGAGGTCGCGCTCCAGCAGCCGAAGCTGGTGGCTCACGGCGCTGCGGGTCAGGTGTAACTCGTCGGCGGCGCGCCAGACGCTGCCGTGACGAGCGAAGCTGTCGAGCGCACGCAGCGCTTGTGTCGATGGTATGCGCAAGAGACCTCAGGTGAACCGAATTTGCATGAGCCGGAAAAACATATCACTTTTTGATGAACCGCTTCACTGCTTTCTTCTCCGGCCATGGAGAAAGCGGTCACTACTGCGGCGCAAGCAACGGCGCTTACCTGTCTTGACGACATCCGGCCACTGTTGTCGGCGTGGACGCGCACCATTTTCGACTTCGGCGAGACTGCATGGCGCGAGTATCAATCCTCTGCCTGGTATGTGGAGAGACTGAAGCGCGAAGGCTTTTCCGTCGAGGAAGGTTCCGGCGGCATGCCCACAGCCTTCTGCGCGCATTGGACAAACGGCGCCGGGCCGACCATCGGCATGTATGCCGAATACGACGCCGTGCCGGGCAATTGCCAGGATGCGGCGACCGTCCGTCGCCCTCGCCCGGGCCTCGGCGAACATGCGGGTGGCCACACCGATCCGCATTCCGGGTTGGGCATTTCGAGCCTCGGCGGGCTATTGGCGACCAAGGCGGCGATGCAGCGCCACGGCATACCGGGCACGCTGCGCTTCACCGGCGAGCCGGCCGAGAAGGTGCGCGGATCAAAGCCGATCCATGCCGCGAAGGGGTATTATGACGGCCTTGCCGGCATGATCTCCTTTCATCCGTTCTACATGCTGCCGCTCTGCAACACCGCGCGCTGGGACACACATTGCGGCGCGGCTTACGCGATGATCTATCGCTTTGTCTGCGACCAACCGGAGCGCTGGGCGCGGGCAGCGGGCGGCGCAGCGCCCATTCCGCAGGCGCATTCGGCGGTGCGCGCGCCCGGTGCCAACGATGCGCTCATGATGATGTACATGACGTCCAAGGCGCTGCGCGATTCCATGCTGCCGCACCAGGGCGGCTGGTCGATCAGCGAGGCGATCCTGACCGCCGGCCAGGCGACCGCCGACAACCTTCCGGCAGGGCTGGCCGAGATCCAGTACATGATCCGCGTGCCGACACTGGCGATGGCCGAGCAGATCACCGCCGTGCTCGACCGCAATGCCGAGGCCGCTGCCAGTATGAGCGGCTGCCGCCATGAGCGGCACTGGGTGTCGAAGTCGCGGCCGGGGCTGGCCAATCACACCATGGCCGAGATCGCGTATGAAGCGCTGTCGAGCGTCCGGCCGCCGCGCTGGGACCAGGACGCCAAGGCAGTCGCACGCGAGATACAGGTCAATGCCGGGCGCATGGCGAGTGACGAGCCGTTCATCGAAGAACTCGAACGCCTGATCGAGCCGCGGGCGGCGGAGGCGATCCTGCGCCGCGATCTGCCGCCCTCGCAGGTGAATTCGACCTCCGACGATTACACCGATATGAGCTGGCATGCGCCGACTGCGCGCTTCTATGTCGCCCGCCCGGCGCTGCGTTCGGAGACCGGCTATCCCTATCCATCATGGGTCATGAATGCGCTGGGCGGCATTCCTGCCACCATCGACCCGATGGTCGTCTGCGCATCGAAGACCATCGCACTGGCAGCCCTTCGCCTGCTGGAGGACAAAACCGCCCGCGGTGCGGCGATGGACGAGTTCGTCACCCGCACCGGCGGCGGCATCGGCGGTTCGAACTGGATCGCGCCTCTCTGCGACTACGAGCCGCCGATTGGATTTCGCTGGCCGGAATATGTCACCACCCCGCGCGGGCGAGACTGGTGGATCCCGAACAATCAGACACCCCAGGCCACTTCACGAGGAGCACCCCATGACCGTTCATGATCGAATTGTCGCCGAGCCGTTTTCGCTGCAGCGTCGCAACCCGGCCGGCGGCACCAAGCCGCTGACCGCCTGGGGTTTTGCCAACGAGACCGACGTCCTGACCGATGTCCTGCTCGGGTCGCCCAATTTCCTGCGTCATCTGTCGACCAGCTCGCTGTCGCGCAAGCATCTGCGCGAGGCGCCCTGCAACGTCCAGATCGCGCAGGCGCAGCACAAGGACCTCGTCGCGGCCTATGAACATTTCGGCGTCAACATCCACTGGCACGAACCGACACCCGAGCTGCCGATGCAGGTCTATTCCCGTGATTCCAGTGTGATGACGCCTTATGGCGCCGTCATCACCGCGATGGCCAATTGGTGGCGGCGCGGCGAGAACTACGCGGCCATCCGAACCTACGAAAAACTCGGCATCCCGATCTACGACATGGTCACGGCAGGTACGTTCGAGGGCGGCGACTTCAACGTCATCGAGGATGGCGTCGTGCTGATCGGCTGCGGCGGCGCCCGCACGCAAGAGGAAGGCGCTCGCCAGGTGCAGGCCTGGTTCGACAAGGAAGGCTGGGAAACCCGCATCGCCTTCATCGACGAGTACTATGTCCATATCGACCTGATGGTGGTGCCGATCGCCGAAAAATTGACCGCCGTTTGCCTCGCCTGCACTGAACCCGGCATCGTCGACTGGCTGAAGGGCAAGGGACACGAGATCATCGACGTGCCGTTCCAGGATACGATGGCGCTCGGCTGCAACTTCATGTCGCTGGGCAAGGACCGGGTGATCGCGCCGACCTCCAGCCAGACGCTGATCGGCCAGCTCAAGGCACGCGGCTTCGAGGTCGCGGCCGTCGACATGAGCGAGATTTCCAAGACCGGCGGCGGCATCCACTGCATGGCACAGGCGCTGAAGCGCGAACCGGCCTGAGCGGCGGAGCCCATTCGCGAGCATTGAACGGCGGGCGCGGCGCTTGCCATGGACGGGTCGCTGATTGCGATCCAGCGCATTCCTCCATTTTTCATAGGATGGACATCGCACAGGATCAGTTTTACGAGTCGGCCCGACCAGAGGAGATGTTCGCGCCCCCCGATGAACAAGATCGATACCCACAACAGCAAGCGCGACGAGCGCTCGACCGCCACCAGCCTCTTGCGGCTCGGCACGCGGTTGAAGCTGTCCCGGCAGACGCGAGGGCTGACCTTGAAGGCGCTCGCTGCCGCCGCGAACTGCTCGGAAAGCCTGCTTTCCAAGGTCGAGAACGGCAAGGTCTCGCCCTCGCTTCCCATGCTTCACCGGCTCGTCGAGGTGCTCGGCACGAATATTGGCTGGATGTTCGAGGAATCCGATGGCGAGGAAGGCATCGTCTTTCGGGCTGGATCGCGGCCGTTGATCGCGCTCGATCCGCTTCGGCGCGGCGAAGGTATTTCGCTCGAGCGTGTCATTCCGTATTCGCCCGGCCATCTCCTGCAGTGCAACATCCATCATATCGAAGCGGGCGGTGAGAGCGCTGGACCGATCCAGCATGCCGGCGAGGAAGTCGGCTATCTCCTGGAAGGTGCGATCGAATTGATGGTCGGCGAAAAAACGTTTCGCCTGTCCGCCGGCGATTCCTTCGTCTTCGACTCCGAACTGCCGCACTGGTACCGCAACGTCGGAGATGAACGCGCCAGCATTTTCTGGGTGAACACGCCAGCGACATTCTGATCCGGCGCATCTCCTGATTCCTTTCGTTGACGCTAATTCAAGTCACTTGACAAGAAATCAAGCATCTTGAATTATGCCCTTGCGCTCAGTCGCCAGGTGAGCCCGATCAAGGGCCTTTTCGTAAAACCAAGGGGAACCGGAATGCGTCTTACCAAGATCCTTTCAAGCTGCGCCGCAGCCATCGCCATGACCCTCGCCCTCGGCTCTGCTTCCGCCATGGCCGAGACCTATGCGCTGGTGACCATCAACCAGCAGGCCCTGTTCTTCAACCAGATCAATGACGGTGCAACGGCTGCTGCCAAGGCCGCCGGCGTCGACCTCGTCATCTTCAACGCCAACAATGTACCAAGCGCGCAGAACGACGCGATCGAGAATTACATCACCCAGAAGGTCGACGGCATCATTCTCGTCGCCATCGATGTCAACGGTGTGAAGCCGGCCATCACCGCGGCCAAGGCTGCCGGAATTCCGGTCATTGCCATCGACGCGCAGATCCCGAATGGCGACAACGTCGCCTTTGTCGGCGTCGACAACACCAAGGCCGGCGAGGATATAGGCAAGTTCTACGCCGAATACGTCAAGACCAAGCTGAACGGAACCGCCAAGATCGGCGTTGTCGGCGCGCTCAATTCGTTCATCCAGAACCAGCGGCTCGACGGCTTCAAGAAGGCCGTCACCGACAGCGGCCAGAAGGTAACCTTCCTCGACACGGTCGACGGCCAGAACGTGCAGGACGTAGCCCTATCCGCCGCCGAGAACCTTATGACCGCCAATCCTGACATGACGACGCTTTACGCAACCGGCGAGCCGGCTCTGCTCGGCGCGGTTTCCGCCGTCACCAGCCAGGGCCGCACCGGCGATGTCAAGGTGTTCGGCTGGGACCTGACCAAGTCGGCGGTGCAAGGTCTCGAAGAGGGCTGGGTAGTCGCCGTCGTCCAGCAGGATCCGGCTGGTGAAGGCAAGGCAGCGGTTGAAGCCTTCGGCAAGCTCAAGAAGGGTGAGAAGATCGATCCGATCATCAATGTTCCGATCACCATCGTGACCAAGGAAAATGTCGGCCAGTTCAAGGACATGTTCAAGTAGTATCCTCCCCCGGGGGGCGGGGGGGGGGGGGCGGGGGCGGGGGGGGGGGGGGGGGGGGGCGGGGGGGGGGGGGGGGGGGGGGAGGTAGCTGAACCGCCGCGCCCACGGAG